>ONTQ01000201.1 GCA_900320795.1 uncultured Bacteroidales bacterium | reverse complement strand
GAACTACTGCGTCCTGAAATTCACCGCCACCGACGGCCGCTTCTACAGTGATTTCTATCCCCGTAGTTTCGTCCTTTAGAACATGAACAACATAATGAAAATCAGACTTGAAAGACCGGAAGAATGCCGTGCGGTTGAGATCCTCACCCGCGAGGCTTTCTGGAATGTTTATCGTCCCGGATGCACAGAACACTTTGTGTTGCATTGCTACAGGGACAACCCGGACTTCATTCCGGAGCTTGACTTTGTAATGGAGGAGAAGGACCGATTGATTGGCCACGTTATGTTCTCCAAGGCGGAACTGGTGCTGCCTGACGGTACGCGCAAGCCCTCCTGGACGTTCGGCCCCATCGGCATCCATCCCGAATATAAGCGCAAAGGTTACGGACTCAAACTCTTGCTTTATGCGTTGGGAAAGGCCCGGGAAATGGGTGTGGGATTCCTCTGTATGGAAGGAAATATCGATTTTTTCAAGCACGCCGGTTTCTCGCTTGCTAGCAGCTTTGGTATCCATTATCACGACTTTCCCAAGGATGATCCGGTTCCTTTCTTCCTGGCTCAGGAACTGATTCCCGGCTGGCTCAAGGCAAATGGAATAGAAGAGGCAACGTATTGTCCGCCAAAGGGTTATTTCGTTGCCGATGAAAACCCTGAGGCGTTTATGCGGTATGAGGCTACCTTCCCGGTCAAGGAGAAGAAGCGCCTTCCGGGGCAACTCTTTTATGACGGTGTGATGGAAACAGACCGCATCATCCTCCGGCCCTGGAGGGATAGCGACGCTCCCGCGTTATACAAGTGGGCAGCGGATCCCGATGTCGGCCCCCGGGCCGGCTGGCCGCCTCATCGGTCCATAGAAGAAAGCCTTGAGGTAATCCGGACAGTCTTTCACGATGCCACAAATTCCTGGGCTATCGAGTTGAAGGAGACAGGAGAGGCTATCGGCGCTATGGGCTATGGCCCCTCATGTGAGTGCAACCTTCCGGCCCGTGACGGCGAGCCGCTTATCGGCTATTGGATCGCTAAACCCTATTGGAACAAAGGTATTTGCACAGAAGCGCTCGATCTGATGATCCAGCATATCCGGGCTATGACTGATATCAAGTCCCTTATTTCCGGACACTTCATCGACAACCCTGCCAGCGGACGCGTCTTGGAGAAATGCGGTTTCGTCCCTACCGGAGAAACCGTAATCGACGAAACCCAGTATCAAGGTGCGGATCGGCCCATAAGAGTGCTTCGCCTGGAACTTCAAGCTACTCTCTCTTCCGCTGATAGGCAAGCCGTTCGTCGCCGGACTGCAGATAGATGATCCCGCAGTAGGTGAATCCGTATCGGAGAATACAATGCTGCATGATGCGGTTGTCCCGATGCGTATCGATCCGGATATTCGGATCCTGAGAGAAGCACCAGTCCATGATGGCCCGGAAGACCCCGTGAATCTCCGGATAGCTGGCGATGCGGTGCACAACGTGGTAGGGCAGGGAATCATCCAGCCAGGCACCGTCGTAAATCTTTGCGTAAGTCGGTTCCGGGGAGGGAATGAATGCGAAATAGCCCGCAATCCGTCCGTCCGCCACGACCACCTGGCCGTGCCCTCGCTCGATATCCTGCAGAATGACCTCCTCCGAAGGATAGCCGCCCGTCCATTGTTCGGTGTTGCCTGATGAACGCATGATGCCTTTGGCCGCCTCCAGGACGGCCATGATATCCGACAAATCGTTCGCCCGGGCGGCCCGGATGGATAGTTCCAGAGAGGGCTTGACGGAGGTCATCTGCTGCTCAGCGAATGAAGTTTGAAGGAGAAGTTGCCCTTGCCGTCAAGATAGGTCAGGGCATCATCCAGGAGCGCTGCTTTCCTGTCTTCATCAAGGTTCGAATGAAATAGGATTTCGATGAAGGTCTCCAGCGCGGAGTCGGAGAACTTGGCGGTCTGGGTCAGGTACCAGACCGGGTTATCCTGTTGCAGGACGGTGTCCAAATCGAAAGGTAGGCTGGACTTGTCGAATTCGGCCTTCACGTCCGTTATGGTGTAGTCCGGGGTGCCGTCGTTCAACAGCCCCAACTTCCGGGCGATCATCCGCAGCATCTCGCCCAGTTTGTCAATCTCTTTAAGGATAAAATCTTCCATTTGCTACGATTCTATTTAAAGGCGGAGAGCCAGTTGACAATCAGGTCCAGTGCTTCCGGGGCGAAAGACTCCTCAATCTGGCGATATTCGGCGACGGCGCCGGTGGTGCAGTGCTGGAACAGATGATTCACGCCTTCAATGGCTTCAATTCTGTTTCTGGGATTCGCCGGCAGGCCTTTACGCAGGGCTTCCAGGTTGCTCTCGTGCTCCACTTGAATGTCCTTGGTGCCGTTGATGGCCAGGATGGGGCAGGTTATGTTCCCCAGGAGTGGACGAGTGTCCATTGCGATGAAGTACTTCAGATAAGGACTTTCACCACGATCAGATG
>ONTQ01000007.1 GCA_900320795.1 uncultured Bacteroidales bacterium | reverse complement strand
TTGTGAAACTGACATCAAAGGAGATGGAATGGCAGAAGGAAGGTACGACCTATTCTGTTGGAACCTGGGGCTCTGATTACCGGCATTTTGTGCGGGGAAGGTAGATCCTTCGGCTTCGCCTCAGGAGGACATTCCTTAGAAAGACAGAACTGCCGTCACGTTGAGGTGGCGGCAGTTTGTATTGAATCATGAAAGGCGTCAACTTCTTATGCAATGCCCATCAAATCAAAAAACATCAGAACGGTTTCATCCTCCGGCTCCGGAATGACCAGCGGATTGAAATCACACTTGGCGTAGAATTCTTCCGCATCCAGGTATGCATCAACGGTCAGGTACCTGCAACCCGCCTTCGGGTCACGATAAAACCAACCTTTGATGAGGTTCAGGATGTCTTTCCCTAATCCAGTATGCTGGGCTTCCTTGCTGACAGCAAGACGGCCAATCTTCAGTGCAGGATAGGACGAACGTCTTTTTGCATTTGGAATCTTTCTGGATAAGCGGTTCCATATCACCGGATCTGCAATAGATCGTTCGATCTTGTCATAGAGAAGACTGAAATAGGCCAGAATAATATGGGTATCGGCATCCTCAACAATATATGTCTTGGCAAGATGCTCACGTTCATACATGGAAGCATTGGGCGTAGCCGTACCGGTTTCACACAAAAAACCGTTCAAATCTGCTTTGCCACAGTCGAACGGCTTCAGTGTATCAGTAGACGGCTGGAAAGGTCTGATAGAGATACTCATAGGGCGAAGGTGCAGCACTTCTTGAGTCTCTCATAAGCTTCCCACATCTCCTCTTTCTTCTCCTCGGAAAGGGGAACGACGTTGTGGGCCGCCATTTCGAAGCGGTAGGCATCCTCGTCATAGAGGACGGGCGTTTCTTTGATTGGTTTTGCCATAATTCGTTTCTCCTTTTTTTGTGTTCCCGCTCTTTAGATGCAGGGAACTATGCAAATGTAACATTTTTTCTTTTTAGCATTGCAAAAAATATGCAATTATAGTATTTGAAATCGTCAATAAGTCCTTGACGATTGTTTGCAGTGCGTCTATGACGAGTCCCGTCTCAATCAGAGATCTCATTGGGGGACTTAGTCCAAATTGCAAGATGTGTGTTTGTCGGACAAACACCTGTTTACGAGAGGTCGATATCCGTTTCTTCGGCCATCTTTGTAGTGCTAAACTTGGCCAGGTAATGCTTGGTGGTCTCGACAGACTGATGTCCAAGTGCCTGGCTGATAACCTCGACCGGCTTGTCAAGATTCTGCAGGGTCATGGCAAAGCTGTGGCGGGCGGTATAAGATGAGATTTTCAACTGGCTTTCAGGGAATTCCAATATCTTGGCGACTTCTCGAAGGGAAAGGTTGAAGCGCTGGCGTATTTTTGCAATATACATATCCAACTTCTCAGGCGCGACTTTTACACTTATGATGGGAAGGGCGTAGTCTTCAAACAGGGCCGTGTTCTCTGAGAACCAGTCAAGTTCCTTTTGGATGTTCGGGGTGACTTGAATCAGGAATTCTCCTTTAGTTTTCGAGCGCCGATACTCCATCATGGTGACCTCGCGGGTTTCCTTGGTGTTCTCGTCGATCACTACAAGGGGGAAGAAACTGGATTTGGTCAGAAGGGCCATATCCTTCCAGTTCATTCCTCTGCAGTAGTATGAGAACAGGAACAGATGTCTCGTGCGTTCCAGTACATGGTTTTGCATAGGTGTGTTGGCCAGTTTCTTCATGCTGTCAAGGGGAAGGTACTGGTCTGTCTTGGTTGGTGAAGTCTTGGGAATTCGGATTTTTCCGTCCTCCTTACCGCTGCTGAACGGATATAACTCTTGGGATGCAACACCTTCCCGGATTGCGATATTGAAGATTCTGCGAATCTCTCCCAGGCGGATTTTGATGGTAGAGTCCGAATTCCCATTGTTCTTGCAGAAGGTGATATACCCCGTCAGGTATTTCACGCTGATGTCCTGGAAGGCCTTTGTGTCAAGCTGGATATCATATCGTTCTAGTGAGCGGATGGCTTCGGATGCAACTGTCGCTGATTTGTGCCTTCCCTTATCACTATACTCCTGTTGAATGATAGTGTCGGCAAAACTGCGGAAGAGTTCCCGTCTGGGCGCATTGACGAAATCGGACCGGAATTGTTCCTATCCCCAGTTTATATGTTTCTCGTTGTATTTCTTGAGGATAGCGGACGCCTTGTTCTCAAGATTCGCAAGGATATCATTCGCCTCCTTGTTGGAGTATGCCTTGATGCTTCCGTCTTCCTCTTTGCGCTTGACATAGAAAGGACGTACTCCGCGGCCCTGGTGGAAGCGGCCGCCCTGCATGCTTGAATCAAACTCCTTCTCGGTCGCGGTAAAGCCGGTGGAGAAATATTCTCTCTGCTTCCGGTCCGACAACATAAGGAGGACAGCTTGTCTTCCATCGGCATCCTTGCTACTCTTCAAAATTGTTCTTATCTTTGCCATGGCATAAAAGAGTTCATTGTCATATAACTAGTCGCACTTTTTGCTTTAAACCCTCAAAATTGAGTATAAATCAAAACCGCGTTCTGCGTGCGTAAAGTTAATGATTTTTAACAGAATAGCAAAATCAGATAGCTGGCTTGGACCTTTTTAGGGACCAGGAGGTCGCTGGTTCAAGTCCAGTCATCCAGACATAAAAAAAGACGCATCTTCGTGCGTCTTTTTTTATTTCAGATTAATGATGATGACACCGTTGGCGCCGCGGGAGCCATAGATGGCGGCGGATCCGGCATCTTTCAGGACATCGATGCTCTTGACATCGTTGGGATTGATCCAGTCGATGGAGGTCTGGGGAGCACCGTTTACGATGAACAGCGGCTCCGTACTGGAGTTGATGGAATTCTCTCCCCGGATGGTGACTTTGGTCCCCTGGACAGAAACGCCGGCACATTTCCCCTGAATCATCTCGTAAATATCCCGATAGTGCGTCATGTCAGAATCCAACTTTACACTGGAAACAGCGGAGGAGAGATTTCCCCTCAACTCTTTTCCATAGCCGATATCAACCACTTCCTCCGAAGGAACGGATCCGCGGTTTTCAGAAGTAAAGAAAACCCCACAGGACGTGAGGAGGGCCAGGACGGCCAAATATGTTAATATCCGTTTCATATCTGCAAAACTAATAATTATTTTCGAATCCTCCCAAACGAAGCCAAAAAAAGAGTATCTTTGTATTATGGGAGTTTACAGAGAAATGAATCCGGAAGAATTCCGGGATATTGAAGGAAGAATCCTCTATGAGGACAATCACCTGCTGGTCTTCAACAAACGAACGGGAGAAATCGTACAGGGAGACAAGACGGGAGATGAACCCCTTAGCGAGACACTGAAGGCTTTCATCGCCCAGCGGGACGGAAAGCCCGGACAGGTCTTCATGGGCGTTCCGCACCGGCTGGACCGGCCGGTGAGCGGCGTCACGCTCTTTGCCAAAACTTCCAAAGCCCTGGAGCGGCTGAACAACATGCTCCGGCAGGGAGAAATCCATAAGACCTACTGGGCCCTCACGGCCGAAAAACCTCCCAAGGAAACCGACATCCTTACTGACTTTCTTGTCCGGAACGAGGCACAGAACAAATCCTATGTCTCCAAGAGCGGCAAGGAAGCCCGTCTCAAATACACGCTCATCCAGACCACGGAACGCTATTTCCTGCTGGAGGTAGAACTGTACACGGGCCGGCATCATCAGATTCGCTGCCAACTCGCCCACATGGGCTGCCCCATCAAAGGAGACCTCAAATACGGCGCCCGTCGCTCCAATCCGGATGGCGGAATCAGTCTTCTTGCCCGCCATATACAGTTCATCCACCCCGTCAAGAAGACCGAGGTGGATGTAACCGCTCCTGTCCCGGAAAGTTGGAAAGGAGTGGAAGGATAACGTGCCCGTACCGGATTCTACGATTTCAAATCCTTGATATACTTTCTCCGTATCCGTGCACACCATTGGCTGGGTGGCTCCCCCATCACTTTCTTGAAGTTCTGGAAATAAGCCGTCACGGACCGGAAACCGGAAAGTTGCGCCAAGTCAACTACCCTCAGGCTCATGTTGTTCCGGAACAGTTCCATGGAATACATAATCCGATAATAGTTTACGTACTGCCGGAAATTCCGTCCGGAATAACGGTTGATAGTTTTACTTAGTGAACTCCTGTTGGTATAGACCGCCGAGGCCAGGTCCTGAAGGGAGAAAGACTCCACCAGGAAAGGCTTCCGCTGGGTCATATACTTGCAGCACCTGTCGTACAGCATCTGATCGATCGCCGTCAATTCACAAGAGTCAGACACAGGGTCTGAAGGGCCTGATTGTTCCAGGGCATCCCTCAGACGGGCTTCTTTTCTGCGCAGGCGCAAATACAGGAAAATTCCCACACCCACAGCCAGCACACAGAAAAGAGCCAGGAACAGTACTAGAAGGTTCATGGTTTTTCCGAAGCGGGCCGGGCGGGCACGTTCTCCTTTATGTCAAAGATCTTTATTTTTTGATAGAATCGAATCCCTTGCCGTAAACGCCGTTTACCGAACTCACGGAAAGGAATGCCGTAGGATCAATCTGTTTGATATAACGGAGCATCAGATTGAGATCTGTCTTTCTGGTAAGGACCATCAGCACCTTGGTATCCTGCTTGGTATACCAGCCTTTTCCGTCCAGCACGGTGACACCGCGATGCATTTCGTGGGTGATGGCATCGGCAATCTTCTCATACTCTTTGGAAAGAATGAAAAGCTGGACACTCTGCTGGGAACCGGAAATATACATATCCAGCACATAACTGTTCACCGTAACCAGGATAAGACCGTACAGGACCGTCGTAATCTTTTCGGCCAAAGGCATTTTGAACATCACCGGATTGCCCGCGGCATCCAATACCGGAAGACCCGTCACCGGATCCAGTTCATTGACGAAAGAGGGGACCAGCAGGGATGAGCCGATGATAATGAAATCCAGGAACAAAATCACCTTGCCCGGCGACACATTGTGATATTTGGTGTAGATGAGTGCGATGATGTCAGTCCCGCCCGTCGATCCCCCGTTGGAGATGCTCATGCCGATTCCGATACCGGCCATGAGACCGCCCATCAGCACGCTCAGCAACTTGCCATTATCAATGGCCAGTGTCTTGATGATGGTCGCCGGAATAAGGTCCGGAAGGAAACGCAGGGCAACGGATGCCAGTATAATGGCATAGATGGTCTTGGCGCCAAAGCCCATTCCCAGGACAACCATGGCGGCAATCACCAGGATGGCATTCAGGACAAAGTAACTGTAACCCATCTGGATGGTACCGCCCGTAGCATATTGGATCATGGAACTGATACCCGATACACCACCGCCAATCAAGTTGTTGGGGATAAGAAATGTGGACCATCCGGTCACGTAGATAAGAATACCCAGGGTAACCAGAAGCCACTCCTTGATATGGGTGAAGAGGGATTTTTGGAGAATCGGCATATTATTTTTTCTTCTTTTTGGCAATTCCGGTTTTCATTTCATCAAAGCCTTCGCCGAATACGTTATTGGCAGGGACTACCGTCACGAAAGCTTTGGGATCCAACTCTTTCACGACCTTCACCAGCTCGGGCATTTCAGTCTTGCGAAGCATCACCATCAGCACCTGACGGTCTTCCTGCGTGTACCAGCCGATGGCCTTGAGAGCCGTAACGCCCCTGCCCATATCCCTGTTGATGTAGTCCCCGATCTCCTTCAGCCTGTCGGAGAAGATGAGAATCTGGACCGTGGAATCCTTGCCCAGCATAATCAGGTCAAGCACATAGGCGCATACACCCATCGTGATATAACCGTACACCACATCGGTGAAACAATGGCCCGGGACAAAGATCAGGAGCGTGATGACAATAAAATCTGCAAAAAGATAGAACCGGCCGATGAAAATGGGCCAGAACTTGTTCACGATAAGGGCCAGGATGTCCGTTCCGCCCGTAGAACCGCCCCGCATGATAATCAGGGCCAGGCCCACCGCTTCCAGCAGACCGCCGATGATAGGGACCAAGATTCCGTCTCCCACATACAGCACCTCACCCTCCACAGACCAGAGGCAACGCATACTCTCATCCCCCAGGATGCGGAAGAGAGCCGTGGACAGCAGGATGGCATAGATGGTCTTGATGCCGAAACCCTGTCCCAGGATAAACCAGGCCAGGACTAGGAGCAGCACGTTAATACCAAAGTACCAGATATCCACCGAGATTCCCGTCACCATGGCCAGCAGGGCTGATGCGCCCGTAAGGCCACCGTCAATCATGTGATTGGGAAGCAGGAACGACTGCCAGGCCATCACGAACAGCACGACACCGATCGAAATGACGATATAGTCAAAGATCCCGATGAGGATTTTTTTCTTGTCCATATTTTACTTTTTCAGGACCACATTGACAATGCGACCGGGGACGACAATGACCTTTGCAATGGTCATATCTCCCACGTACTGAGGCGTTTTCTCATGTGAGCGGACAGCAGCTTCTACCGTGGCGGGCGTGTCGCTCGCCTGGGCCTCCAGGAAGAAACGTGTTTTGCCGTTGAAGGAAACCGGATATTTTACCAGATTCTCTGCCGCCAGTTCGCTCTTGTACTCGGGGAAAGCGGCATAGACTACGGAATCCTCGTGCCCCAACTGATGCCACAGTTCCTCCGCAATATGCGGGGCAAACGGAGACAGCACAATCGTAAGCGGCTCCAGGACTGCGCGTTTGGAACAGCTTCCCAGTTCGTTCAACGCAATCATAAAGGCCGAAATGGTGGTATTGTACGAGAAATGCTCGATGTCTTCCTGTGCCTTGCCGATGAGTTTGTGCAGTGCCTTGAGTTCATCACGTGTGGGCTCCTCATCCGTAACAAGCCACTTCTCGCGGTCCCAGAACAGGCGCCAGAACTTCTTCAGGAAACGGTTAACACCGTCGATGCCCTTGGTATCCCACGGCTTTGCCTGCTCGATCGGGCCCAGGAACATTTCGTACAGGCGAAGGGTATCGGCCCCGTAAGTATCGCAGATTTTGTCGGGATTCACCACATTGTACATACTCTTGGACATCTTTTCGATGGCCCAGCCACAGATGTATTCGCCGTTCTCCAGGATAAACTCGGCGTCTTTGTAGTCCGGACGCCAGGCACGGAAGGCTTCGATGTCCAGCCGGTCGTTGTACACGATGTTTACGTCCACGTGCACCGGAATGGTTTCGTACCGGTCCTTGATGCCGGCCGATACGAAGCGGTTGGTGCCGGGAATCATGTAAACGAAGTTGGAACGGCCTTGGATCATGCCCTGGTTGATGAGTTTGCAGAAAGGTTCATCCTCACAGACATAGCCGAGGTCATAGAGGAACTTGTTCCAGAACCGGCTGTAGATGAGGTGGCCCGTCGCGTGCTCCGTACCGCCGATGTAAAGGTCCACATTGCGCCAGTACTCGTCGGCCTTGCGGGAAACAAGCTCGTTGTCGTTGTGAGGATCCATGTAGCGGAGGTAATAGGCACTGGAACCTGCGAAACCAGGCATGGTACTGGTCTCCAACGGATAACCGTCATATGTCCAATCCTTGGCACGTGCCAGCGGCGGCTGACCGTCTTCCGTCGGCTTGTACTGGTCAATTTCCGGAAGGGTAAGCGGAAGGTCTTCCACGGGAACCGGCGTGGCGATTCCGTCCTTGTAATAGATAGGGAAAGGCTCTCCCCAATAGCGTTGACGGGAGAAAATGGCGTCGCGGATGCGGTAATTCACCTTCCGGTGACCCAGTCCGTGAGCCTCCACATAGTCGATGGCAGCGGGGATGGCCTGTTTCACGCTAAGTCCGTTCAGGAAACCGCTGTTGCACATGATGCCTTCCTTGGCATCCAGGCTCTCCTCGCTTACATCGGCCCCTTCGATCAGGGGGATGATGGGCAGGCCGAACTTCTTGGCAAAAGCATAGTCGCGGCTGTCATGGGCAGGAACGGCCATGATGGCACCGGTTCCGTACCCGGCCAGCACATATTCCGAAATCCACACGGGGACTTTTTCTCCCGTAAGCGGATTGATGCCGTAAGCACCGGAAAAGACGCCGGTGACGGCCTTCCCGGCGATTCTCTCGCGTTCCGTCTTCTTTTTCACCTGTTCCAGATAGGCATCCACCTCTTTCTTTTGGGTGGCCGACGTCAGCAGGGGCACCCATTCGCTCTCGGGGGCAAGAACCATGAAGGTGACGCCGAAGATAGTGTCTGCACGGGTGGTGAAGATGGTCACTTCATGCTCCTGACCGTCGCACTGCACCTTGAAGACCATTTCGGCACCTTCGCTGCGTCCGATCCAGTTGCGCTGCATTTCCTTAAGGGATTCAGTCCAATCCAGCCTGTCAAGACCGTCCAGGAGGCGTCCGGCATAGGCCGAGACCCGCAGCTGCCACTGTGTCATCTTTTTCTGAAAGACCGGATGACCGCCCCTCTCGGAATAGCCGTCCTTCACTTCGTCATTGGCCAGGACGGTGCCCAGGGCCGGGCACCAGTTCACCGTACTTTCGCCCTGATAGGCAATCCGATAGCGCATGAGCACATCGGCCTTCTCTTTCTCGGAATAGGCATTCCACTCCGCTGCCGTGAA
The DNA here is from genome assembly GCA_900320795.1 of uncultured Bacteroidales bacterium. Taxonomy (GTDB): domain Bacteria; phylum Bacteroidota; class Bacteroidia; order Bacteroidales; family UBA932; genus Cryptobacteroides. Next base: position 58,881 of record ONTQ01000007.1, on the reverse strand, counting down.
AGTCGGGCCTTCGCTGCAGGCGGCATCCACGGCCGAACTGCCTCCTTCTTCAAAGGCTTTTATCAGGACCTCGACGGGACGGGCCTTCTGGAGCTTGTTGTCATACCAGGAGCCAAACATCTTGAGGAAGGCCCATTGGGTCCACTTGTAATAGTCAGGATCCGATGTACGGAACTCGCGGTCCCAGTCAAAGGAAAAGCCGATACGGTCCAGCTGCTCCCGGTAACGGGCTACATTGTCATGGGTGGTCTTCTCCGGATGCTGACCGGTCTGGATGGCATACTGCTCGGCCGGCAGGCCGAAGGCGTCATAGCCCATCGGATGAAGGACATTGAAGCCCTTCAAACGCTTGTAGCGGGCATAGATGTCACTGGCAATGTATCCCAGCGGATGACCGACATGGAGACCCGCGCCACTGGGGTACGGGAACATATCCAGCACATAATATTTGGGTTTGTCCGAATCTGCACTGGCACGGTAGGTTTTGTTCTGTGCCCACCACTTCTGCCATTTCTTCTCAATCTCTAAAAAATTGTAGTCCATATCTAGTTTATAGTCTTTCCATTGATGCCGAAACGCCCCTTTTCCTTCGTTAAGCGAAACTCTACGGCCACCGTAAGGGCTACACGGGTCTTTTTGCCGCGATGACGGCCCGGCCGCCATTTGGGAGAAGCGGATACCACGCGGACAGCTTCATCGTCCAGAGACTGATGCACCCCACGGGACACTTTCACATCCCGCACTTCTCCCTTTTCGTCGATGATGAAATCCACCAGTACGGTTCCCTGGATCCCGTTATCAAGGGCATACTTGGGATATTTCACATACTGATACACCCAACGTTCCATAAAAGTGCGGGGGTCCTGGGAATTCAGGAACATCGGCTTTACGTCCACATCGCTATAGGCATAGGTTCCCACCGGCACTTCTTTCTTGCTTTCCGTGCGTCCGCGGAACAGAGGCCGCTGCCCATTGGCGAGATGCTGTACATAACTGAAAATATACTCCAGTTCCCTTTCCATCCCCTCGAAGTTGATGATGGAATAGGTGTCACGGCCGGTTCCGTGTTCCGAATACCGGCCAGTCGTAAAGAGGACGGAAGGGATTTCCTTGCTGTAAAAAACGACATGGTCTCCAGGATAGGGCTCCTGAGGAACCGCCTGGGCCTGGATGGGAAGCAGTTCCCCCTGCAGGCTTTGAATGACGGCATCCAAGTCCTGGTTGGATGCCGTATAGGCCTGAAAGCCGTTTTGCACAAGCCCCAGCATGTCCAGGTTCACCATAGCGTCGATATTCTCCGCATCGGACACGAAAGACCGGTTGAGGAAATACCACGACCCGGCAAAAGAGTCACAGGAAGCGCCGAAGCCGACAAAGAGGATGCTCCGTCGAAGGAGTGTACGGGCATAGGAAAGCTTCTGCGCCAGTTCCAGCATCATGGCCATGCCGGAAGCGTTGCCATTGGCTCCATAATAAGTACGGTTCACCAGCTCCCCGTCCACGGTGAACTGATCCATACCCAGATTGTCCATGCGGGCACCCACGACGATATAATGGCCATTCTGACTCTTGTCCCAACCTTGCAGAAGCCCAATCACATTACGGGAAATGAGCGTATCCGCGCCATGGGCAATCTTGAATTCACTGCCTGCGGTAAGGACATCGATGCCGTACTCTTTCAACTTTCCGGCAAGATACTCCGCCGCCATTCTTTCCCCCTCGGACCCGGCCTTCCGGCCTTCCATCTGGGCGCCGGACAAATAGGCCACATGCTCCTTGAGGGCCCGGACAGTTTCGGAATCGTCCAGATCCTCCAGCGGCGTACGGTATTGGGCACCAACACCCGTGGCCACCAGAAGGGCGGCCACCAGAGACAGCAGTCGTTTCATCATTGATTCACAAGAATCCAGCTGTCCGGAGGGCATACGCCCTTCCCGCGCAACTGATTAAGGGTTTTAACGGTCTCGCTGAGGTCGTCTGAAGGGCAGACAGCCACGGCCATAAGACCATTTTTGAAGCTGATGATAGAGGCCTTGTAGCCAGCCTCATTGCAGGCTTTCAATTTGCGGTCTGCATAATAACGGCCCCGGAATGCACCGACGACGATGCAGTAACGGGTTTCCAGTTTGGTCGTAAACAAACCGCCCATCTTGGCCGGATTCAGGATGGTTCCGTTGGCCTGTGAAAGGGAATCCAGCAAATGGGCTTCCAGAGCGGCCAGCGAATCGGCCATCTGCTTTTCTACCCGGGCCATCGAATCCAGGCGGGCCTGCTGCCGGGCTTCCTCTGCTGCCAGTTGTTCCAGACGGAGCTGTTCCACCTGTGCCGTCGTAGGGCGGCCGGCGAGGGTTCTCACAAAGTCACAGCTGCTTGTACACAGCAGGATGAGTGCCAATACGATGATGAAGGTCCTTTTCATACATAATCCTCCTTAATCTGCAAAAATACGCTTTTTTCAAAGTTCATCAAAATAAAAGTCGTATATTTGTGCTCATATGAAGAAAACTATTCAGCTGGAATCCATCGACCCCATTGAGATTTATGGTGTCGGAAATAAGATACTTACCGAGTTCTGCACCTATTTTCCCCATCTTAAAGTAGTTGCGCGCGGAAATGAACTCATCCTGGAAGGCCGCGAAAGCGATATTGCAGAGTTCAATATCCGCTTTGCCGAATTGGTTGAACGGCGGCATCACAAGATGAACCTCACCGTTTACGACGTAGAGGACCTCTTCTCCGGCAGCAGCAGCGGCAACGAACGCTTTTCCCTCACGGGGGATGCCATCATCGTACACGGGACTGACGGCAAGCCCATCCGGGCCCGCAACAAGACCCAGCAGGAACTGGTGAAGGCCTACTTCAACCACGACCTCATCTTCGCCATCGGCCCGGCCGGTACCGGCAAAACCTATATGGCCATCGCCCTGGCGGTCCGTGCCCTCAAGAACCGGGAAATCAAACGGATTATCCTCACCCGCCCCGCTGTAGAAGCCGGCGAGCGCCTGGGCTTCCTTCCCGGAGACCTCAAAGAAAAACTGGATCCGTATCTGCAGCCTCTTTACGATGCCCTTTCAGACATGATTCCCTCCCGCAAACTACAGGAATTCATGGCCGACGGAACCATTCAGATCGCTCCCCTCGCCTATATGCGCGGCCGAACCCTGGACCGTGCCTGTGTCATTCTGGATGAAGCCCAGAACACCAATCTGGGCCAGCTCAAGATGTTCCTTACCCGCATGGGGCCCAGTGCCAAGTTCATTGTTACAGGTGATGCCACCCAGATTGACCTCCCCCGCCGCGAAGACAGCGGTCTCCTCGCAGGCATCCGCCTCCTGGAAGGCATCAAGGGAATCGCCACCATCCGCTTCACGAACGAAGACATCGTCCGCCATCCCCTTGTCACCAAAATCGTAAAAGCCTTCGACAAAAAAGACTCTTCGTCACAGGCTTCCACAGAATAAAAAAAATCCGCTCAGAAATTACTGAGCGGAGTGGACTATCTTATGAGGGAAAGCTATTCAGAGACGATTGCGTTCCATTTCTCGTAGCCGGCCTGGTACTTGGGATCCACGCTACGGAGCTGGAAATTCAGTCTCTTGAGGAAGTCTGCAGCAGCAGCCTTCACATCCGGGTTGGAACTGACCTCATAGCATTTCTCGAAAGGCTCGATGGCACTCTGGTAAACCTGCACCAACTGGGCATTGAGTTCATCGTATTTCTTCCAGTCACGGACATCGAGGGCATTCATTTCTTCTACCAGGCTCTCACCCTTCTTCAAGGCGACATTGGCGATGCCGTAATAAGCCATATCGTACTTGGGATCAATCTCCAGACCCTTGTTGTAAGCAGAAACGGCCGCATCGAAATCCTTGACACCGGCGTAGATGTTTCCTTCTACGTAATAGAGGGAAGGATTGTCGGGCATCGCCTTCTTGGCCTCATCCAGAAGTTCAACGATCTTCTTGGGATCTTCGTTGGTCTGCAGGTACAGGTTGATGAGGTTGGTGAGGATGGAAGCGTTGTCCGGATAGGAGGTGAGACCGGTGGCCAGATAGTTCTTGGCGGCCAGGGTATCGGCCTTGGCAAGGGAGCACTCGGAAAGGGCGGCATAGATGTTACCCTCGGAGGTATAACCGTTGGTCAGGCACTTGTTGTAGTACTCGATGGCGCGGTCGTAGTTCTTGGATGCGAGAGCAGTAAAGGCGCAGTTGTAAGCGGCGTCATCGTTTTTCACGGAGCAAGGAGGAACCAAGGACCAGTCGGCAGCGCCCTTGAACAGATCGCTGGCTTTGGCCATATCGCCCAGGGAATAGGCGGTGAAAGCGTCGTTGTAATAAGCATTTACAACCTCCTGGAGTTTGGGGTCCACATCCTTGTCCTTGGCGCCCAGTTCAAAAGCTTTCACATAAGCCTTGGCAGCCTCTCCCAGAAGATCTCCGGGGACGGAGGGTTTGGTAACATCCACGATAGCCAGCATGCCGGCCTGGTTGAAATACACATCCACATGAGAAAGTTGCATTTTCTCATACGTCTCGCCACCAATGGTGACATTGGAGACGGAAACAGGCTGCTCTTTGTTCATCATCCCGAAAGTAGCCTTGTCCAGGCCGGGAGTGATGTTGGCAACGGGATTGTTGTAAGCATTCATGTAGGCCTTGGCCAGGTTCATCCAAGTATTGGCCTTGGTGCCCTTCTTGGCATCCTGAGCGGCGGCAAGGGCCTTGTCAACGGCCTTCTGCATATCGGCATCGGGCTTCTGTGCATACGCAAACTGCAGGGAGCAGACGAGCGCGAGGGTGAATAACAACTTTTTCATACTATTAACTGGTTAAATTAATTATTCCATGGTAGGATTGCTTTCGGGAAGCGCGGTCCCTTCCGCCGGCTGGCTTTCTTCCTCATCGTTGTGAGCGACGACGGAGATGGCTGCGATGGCATCTTTCTCCCGAATGTTGATGAGCCTTACGCCCTGGGTGGCACGTCCGGCAACACGGATGGTGTTGACAGGCATACGGATGGTCATTCCACTGCGGCAGATGATCATCAGGTCATCTTCATCGGTGACATTCTTGATGGCCACCAGATTGCCGGTCTTTTCAGTGATGTTAAGGGTTCTCACGCCCTTGGCACCTCTGGAGGTTTGACGGTAGTCCATAGGGTCGGAACGTTTGCCGTAGCCATTTTCAGATACGGCCAGCACCTGGTGCTTTTCCACGTCTTCCGCCTGGGGATCCTGACAGACGACACCGACCACATAATCCCCTTCTTCAAGATTGATGCCACGGACGCCGGTAGAGGTTCTGCCCATGGCGCGGGCCTCGGCCTCGTCGAAGCGGACGCAGCGCCCTCCGTGGGCGGCAATCATGACATTGCAGCGGCCATTGGTAAGGACGGCTTCCAGCAATTCATCGTCTTCGCGGATGTTAATGGCGTTGACACCATTGGTACGGGGACGGGAATAGGCTTCGAGGGAAGTCTTTTTCACCACGCCCTGACGGGTGACCATCATGATGTAGTTGTTGTTGATGAATTCCTCGTCCTTGAGCGTCTTCACATTCAGATAGGCGCGGACGCTGTCGTCGGGGTCTATCATGAGGATGTTCTGGATGGCGCGGCCCTTGGAGGTGCGGTTGCCTTCCGGAATCTCATATACCTTGAGCCAGTAGCACTTGCCTTTCTGGGTGAACAGAAGCATGGTGCTGTGGGTATTGGCGATATAAATGTGTTCGATGAAGTCTTCGTCACGGGTGGCGCTGCCCTTCATGCCCACGCCGCCGCGGTTCTGCGTGCGGAACTCCGTGAGAGGGGTGCGTTTGATATAGCCCAGGTGGGAGATGGTGATTACCTGGTCTTCGTCGGCATAGAAGTCCTCGGGGTTGAACTCGTCTTCCGAGAGGGTGATTTCCGTGCGGCGGGGGTCTCCGTAGCGGGCCTTGAGGTCCATGGTTTCATCCTTGACCACCTTGAACTGCTCTTCCACGGAGCCCAGGATGACGTTGCAGCGCTCGATGAACTTCATGAGTTCGTCGTACTCGTTCTGGAGTTTCTCCCGCTCCAAACCAACCAGTTGACGCAGACGCATTTCCACGATGGCGGCCGCCTGGACGTCCGAGAACTGATAACGGTCCACCAGCATCTGACGGGCTTCGTCGATGCTCTTGGACTCGTAACGGATGATGTGGACTATCTCGTCGATGAGGTCCATGGCTTTGAGAAGGCCTTCCAGGATATGGGCACGCTTCTGCGCCTTGTCCAGCTCGAAGCGGGTGCGACGGACCACTACCTCATGGCGAAAGTCCACGAATTCCTTGATGATTTCCTTGAGGCTGAGGGTACGGGGACGGCCCTTCACCAAAGCGACGTTGTTAAAGGAGAAACTGCTCTGCAGGGGGCTGTACTTGAACAACATGTTCAGGACTACACCGGAGTTTGTACCCTGCTTGAGACGGATTACCACACGGGTTTCACCGCGGGAACTTTCATCGTTGATATAAGAAATGCCCTCCACCTTCTTTTCATCTGCGAGCTGGGCAATCTTTTCAATCATTTCCCGTTTGTTCACCATGTACGGGATTTCGGTCACCACAATGGTTTCACGGCCATGTTCATCCACTTCGATTTCCGTCTTCGAACGGATGACCACGCGGCCGCGGCCGGTTTCGTAGGCCTCTTTGATCCCGGACTTGCCCATGACAATACCGCCCGTCGGGAAATCCGGACCCTTGATGTGCTGCATGAGCTCATCGGTGGTTATCTCGGGATTGTCAATATAGGCGCAGATGGCATCACAGCATTCTCCCAGGTTGTGGGGAGCCATGTTGGTGGCCATGCCGACGGCAATGCCGGAGGCGCCGTTCAGAAGCAGGAGCGGGGCCTTGGTGGGGAGGACGGTGGGTTCTTCGAGGGTATCGTCGAAGTTGAGGGTCATGTCCACGGTGTCCTTGTCCATGTCTCCGAGGACATCCTCGGCCATTTTCTGGAGTTTGGCTTCCGTGTAACGCATGGCGGCCGGCGAATCGCCGTCCACAGAACCGAAGTTTCCCTGGCCCTTGACCATGGGATAACGCTGGTTCCATTCCTGGCCCAGACGGACCATGGCATCATAGACGCTGGAATCTCCGTGCGGGTGGAACTTACCCATCACCTCACCGACGATACGGGCGCTCTTCTTGGTCTGTCCATTGAAACTGAGGCCCATATTATCCATGCCGAAAAGGACGCGGCGCTGGACCGGTTTGAGACCGTCCCGGGCATCCGGGAGTGCGCGGGACACAATCACGGACATCGAATAGTCGATGTACGCGGTGCGCATCTCGTGGTCTATCTCTACCTGCTCGATGTAACCAGTGCCGCCCAGACCTTCTTCGGGGATGTTCTTCTCTTCGTTGATATCCATATTTACTTACCTTTCTTTATAATCATACAAAGATAAGCAAATTTTTCGGTTTTTCAACACTAATTTACAGTGAGAATATACTCTGTGCTGATGTCTCCGAACTCCTCCAGGACCATACGCCGGAGCTGTCCGTTTTTCTTGTAATCCAGTTCCATTCCGGAGTAACCTTTGGGGAAGGTCTTACGAACCTTGATAACCACGTGCTTCCCCCCGTCCTTGCCGGTCGAAACGGTGCAGTCCGCATCCATTTCTTTGGCAATGTCCTCGTATCTTCCGGCAATACTGTAAAGGATGGCATTGCGCTGGGACTGGACCGTTTTGTTGTTCTCGGTGTTGACATCCAGCGTAACACCCCGCATATCCATACGCAGATAAGGCCCGTCAATGATGAAGTAGTCTCCGTCGGGCTTGGTATAGAGCATGGCCAGTTGGTCCGGAGCAGAGAAGGAAATGGTTCCTTCGCTCTTGATGACACGACCGGAAATTTTCAGCGTCTTGGCTTGGGTAAACGTACCTTCAAGGTCTTGTGCTCCGGCGGCAATACCGCAAAGGAGCAGTGCAAGGGTTAATAATTTCTTCATAGCAGATATACCTGCTACAAAAACAATGCCCGCAGGAGTTTGCCATTTTGTCATGAAAGAATTCGAGGCGCAATTGTTGATAAAAAGGAAAATCATTATTTTTGTACCTATGCAATTGAAAGTAACGGAAGAACTCAACCAAGTCATCAAATATGCGCGGGAAGAAGCCATGCGCACCGGCAGTTATGGAATCGGCCCGGACCATCTTTTCCTCGGAATCATCCGACAGGAAGAGAATGCGGCGTTCACGACGCTGCAGCATCTGGGAATAGAACCGGCCGATGTGAAAGCCTTCATCGACCAGCGAATCTTCACGGGGGAAACCATCCCCTATGAGGAAATGGATCACATCAATTTCTCCCGGCAGGCCCAGAACGTCCTGAGCATCACCGTAATGGAAGCGTCCCGCCTGAAAAGCGGGGCAGCAGCCCCTCAGCATCTCCTACTGGCCCTGTGCCGCACGACGGAGAGTTATGGGCAGGTGTTTCTCCGCTCCCATGGCGTAGATTACGGGCGGCTCCTGGCATACATGGAAGACGAGGGGCTGCTCCGCCCCCGGACAGGAACGGAAGACGAGACCCCCAAACAGCCCACCCAGGGTCCTGAAGAGGCGCCTGAAGAGGAGGACAAGAAGCTGGATATCGAAGAATTCGCCTACGACCTCACCAAGGCTGCCCGCGAAGGGAAACTGGATCCCGTAGTGGGCCGGGACACAGAGATTGCCCGTGTCATCGAGATCCTGGGCCGGAGAAAGAAGAACAACCCCATGCTCATCGGCGAACCGGGCGTTGGGAAATCGGCCATTGTGGAAGGCATCGCGCAGCGCATTGCTACCGGTGCCATCTCTCCCGTCCTTGCCAAGAAACGCATCCTGTCGTTGGACATCGCTTCGGTGGTGGCCGGCACCAAATACCGCGGCGATTTCGAAAAACGCCTCAAAGGAATCATCAAGGAAGCCTCCGAGAATCCGGACCTCATTCTGTTCATCGACGAGTTCCACACCATCGTGGGAGCCGGCGGAGCATCGGGCAGCCTGGATGCCGCCAACATGCTCAAACCCGCCCTCGCCCGGGGAGAGTTCCAATGCATCGGCGCCACAACGCTGGACGAATTTACCAAGATTGTGGAAAAGGACGGTGCTTTGGACCGCCGATTCCAGAAAATCGTGGTGGAACCCACCGGCGTGGCGGAATCCATCACCATCCTGCAACAGCTCAGGCCCAAATACGAAGAGTTCCACGGCGTCAGTTACACGGAGGACGCCGTAGAATCCGCCGTCCGCCTCACGGACCGCTACATCACCGACAAATCCCTCCCGGACAAGGCCATCGATGCCCTGGACGAGGCAGGAAGCATGGTCCGTCTGGCCATCGCCAGAAAAAAAGGCCACGAAAATGTGGTGGAGGCCGAAGATGTCGCCTCCGTGGTGTCCAAGATGACGGGGATCCCGGTGAACAAGGTGGCCGAAAGCGAAGGGAACCGGCTGGTCAAGATGCGGACCCGGCTGCAACAGCGGATTATCGGTCAGGATGAAGCCATCGAGAAAGTGGTGCGCGCCATCCAGCGCAACCGGGCCGGGCTCAAAGACCCGAACCGGCCCATCGGAACCTTCCTTTTCTTCGGCCCGACAGGCGTCGGAAAGACGCAACTGGCACGCTCCCTGGCCGAGTATCTCTTCGACAGCGAGGAGAATCTGGTCCGCATCGACATGAGCGAATACATGGAGAAGTTCAGCGTCTCCAGGCTCATCGGTGCACCTCCGGGCTATGTGGGATATGAAGAAGGCGGCCAGCTCAGCGAAAGGGTGCGCCGCAAGCCCTACTGCGTAGTGCTGCTGGACGAGATAGAAAAAGCCCATCCGGACATCTTCAACCTGCTGCTGCAGGTGATGGATGAAGGCCGGCTCACGGACAGCAACGGCCGCACGGTGGACTTCAAGAATACGATTGTGATTATGACCTCCAACGTGGGCAGCCGCGAAATGGAGGAATATGGTAATGGAATTGGCTTCGCCACGGCGGGACGCAATGTGGAGCAGGACCGGCGGAGCGTGGTAGCGAAAGCCGTAAAGAAGGCATTTCCCCCGGAATTCATCAACCGCGTGGACGACCAGGTGTATTTCAATGCACTGACGCGGGAGTCCATCGAATCCATCATTGACATTGAACTGAAGGACCTTCGCAAGCGGGCGCTGGAGGCGGGCTACAAACTCACCATCACCCCGGCGGCCAAACGCCTCATCGCCGATGCCGGTTACGACCCGGCCTATGGCGCCCGGCCGCTGAAACGGGCCGTAATGCGCTATGTGGAAGACCCGGTTTCCGAGTTCATCATCAGCGACCGGATTCTCGTTTCCAGGAAAAAGGGCGCCGGCGCACTGAGAACCCTGCGCGTGGGGCTTTCCCCGGACAAGGAATCCACGGTAGTGGACATCAAGGAGGATTAGACGCTGGGCGCCTGCTCGAATTCCAGGTCCAGGTCTTCGATGATGTCCTTGAGCGCCTGGAAAGAAGTGGAAGAGGAGATGAATCCGCCGAGAGCGTCGATATTGAATTCCGTGTTACGCATGACTTTGTTCTTTTAAGTTTCTGATGCAAAGGTACGGCCACCTTGGGCCAAACCATTGCCCAAGTTAAAAATTTATGAAAAAATTTGCACTTTTTCTGACTTTGACGCTCATCGGCCTGTATTCGGCCGGAGCGCAGGAAACGTACCGCTTCGCCCAGCGGGACACTTGCGAATTGTATCTGGATGTGTTCCGGCCCACGGAAGGGTCGCAGACACAGTTGGACAGCCTCCAGAAACCCACCATCCTCTTCGTGTTCGGCGGCGGCTTCATCCAGGGAGAGCGGTCCGGCGAGTGGAACCGTCAGTGGTACAAACGTCTCAACGACAACGGGTATGCGGTGGTGAGCGTCGATTACCGGCTGGGCATGAAAGGGTATAAGGTAAAGAAAGGCCTGGCAGGAGCCATGAAAGCCGTGGACCGTTTCCTGCTGTCACAGGAAGTGGGAGTGGAAGATGTTTACGAAGCCGTCGCCTTCCTCTCGGCCAACCGGGAGAGCATCGGCATCGATACGGACAATATCGTGCTGGCCGGCTCGTCGGCCGGAGCCATCATTTCGCTGGCGGCCGAATACGGCATCGTGAACGGAAAGGCGAAGGGGCTGCCGGAAGGCTTCAACTTCAAGGGTGTAATGTCCTTTGCCGGGGCTGTTATCAGCACCACGGGCGCGCCCCATTTTGCCCAGGCCCCCTGCCCGGTCCTCCTTCTCCACGGAACGGCCGACAAAGCCGTCCAGTACAATCAGTTGAGCGTTGGCGGGAAAGGAATCTGGGGAAGCAGTTGGCTGGTCAAAGACTGGGAGAAAAAAGGGTACGGGAACTATTGCATCTACCGCTTCAAAGACAGTTCGCACGATGTGGCCGCCTATATGAACTACGTCTGGGACATCGAAGAAGCCTTCCTGGAACAGAATGTAATCCTGGGCCACGCCCGCTGCATCGACGCCGTAGTGGACGACGCCTCCCTCCCCCGCTGGGGCCAGTTGTCCATGGACGATATCTACAGCAGGAACAGATAGCGTCACAGATAAAGGGCATGGGTGTTCTTGATTTCGTCCATCACGAAGGACGAGAGGATGGAACCTATCGAGTCAATGTTTCCCAAGACATTGATGATAAACTCATTGTAATATTTCATGTCCGGCGCCTGAATCTTCAGGAGATAGTCGTATTCTCCTGAAATGTTGTAGCATTCCGCTACCTGGGGAATGTCCCGGATGACGGAAACGAAATTCCGGGCGGCCGTCCGGCTCATCTGCTTGAGTTTGACCGAACAGAACACGGTGAATCCCCGGCCCAGTTTCTCGGCGTCCAGCACCGCTACATACTTTTGGATGAAACCACTCTTTTCGAGCCGTTTGAGCCGCTCGAAAACCGGCGTGGTGGAAAGATGCACCAGCGCGGCCAGTTCTTTGGTCGTGAGCCGTGCATTTTCCTGCAATGCCCGCAGAATCTGCAAATCGATTGTATCAAGAACTGTTTCGTTCATAAGAATAATATTCTGAAAAACACAAAATATCCCAGGAAAAAATCATCTAATTTCTATCAGTAACTACAAATATAGAATTATTTTCTAATATTTTAAAACATATTGATTGTTTTTTCTATTTAGCCTAACTTTGTTCTTTGAAGGAAACAAAAGAACACTCTTTATGGCAAAAATCGGTACCCGCTGCGTACACGCAGGCTATTCGCCCAAAAAAGGTGAGCCCCGACAGCTCCCCATCATCCAAAGTACCACCTTCAAATACGAAACATCCGACCAGATGGGCCGCCTGTTCGACCTCGAAGACAGCGGCTACTTCTACACCCGGCTGCAGAATCCCACGGTCGATGCCGTGGCTGCCCAGCTTTGTGACCTGGAAGGCGGCGTGGGAGCCATCCTCACCTCCTCCGGCCAGGCCGCCAACTTGTTCGCCGTCATTAACATCGCCGGCGCAGGAGACCATGTCATCGCGGCCAACAACATCTATGGCGGTACTTTCAACCTGCTGGGTGTCACACTGCCCAAATTCGGTATCGGCATCACCTTTCTCAAGGCCGATGCCAGCAATGAAGAAATCGAAGCGGCCATCCGGCCCAATACCAAGCTGGTTTTCGGAGAAACCATCTCCAACCCCGGCGTAGAAGTTTTCGACATTGAGCGCTGGGCAGCCGTCGCCCACAAAAACGGCCTTCCGCTGATCATCGACAACACATTTGCCACGCCTTGTCTGTGCCGTCCCTTCGAATGGGGAGCCGACATCGTGACCCACTCCACCACCAAATTCATTGACGGTCACGGCGTAAGCGTAGGCGGGGCCGTCGTGGACAGCGGAAACTTCCCCTGGGACCGGTATTCCGGCAAATTCCCCGGCCTCACCACGCCGGACGCTTCCTATCACGGCCTCACCTATACCAAAAAGTTCGGGAAGGCGGCTTATATCGTCAAATGCACTACCCACCTGATGAGAGATCTCGGCAGCATGCAGAGTCCGCAGAACGCCTTTTACCTGCACCTGGGCCTGCAAACCCTGCACCTGAGGATGGCCCGCCATAGCGAAAGCGCCCTTAAAGTGGCGAAGTGGCTGGAACAGTGCCCGGACGTTGCCTGGGTCCGCTATCCCGGCCTGGAGAGCGATCCGCACCACGCCCTGGCCCTCAAATACTGCCCGGACGGCTGCAGCGGCGTACTCTGTTTCGGCCTGAAAGGAGGACGGGGCTTTGACAAGCGTTTCCTGGACGCCCTCAAACTCACCACCATCGAAACCCATGTGGCCGACTGCCACACCTGCGTCCTGCACCCGGCCTCGCACACCCATCGGCAACTGTCCGACGAGCAGCTCCGCGAAGCCGGTATCGCCCCCGACCTCATTCGTTTCAGCGTGGGGCTGGAAGACCCGGAAGACATCATCGAAGACCTCAAGCAGGCACTCCAATGCGCGAAACGGGCATGATAAAGCAAGAAATCAAAGTAAAACTGAGCCTGGAATGCGGTCGTGTGCTGGATAAAGCACGTATCGTTTTCCATACCTCCGGCTCCCGGAAAGGCCGCATCGTGTGGATTTGCCACGCCCTCACCGCCAACAGCGATCCCGAGGACTGGTGGCCGGAAATGGTGGGTCCCGGCAAGACCCTGGACACAGAGAAAGACTTCATCATCTGCGTGAACATGTTGGGAAGCGCCTATGGCAGCGAAGGTCCCGCCCGGGAGAATCCCGCTACGGGGAAGCCCTGGCTGCTGGACTTTCCGGATGTAACCATCCGGGATACCGTGCAGAGTTTCATCGAAGTCCGTAAACATTTGGGAATCGAAAAGATAGACCTTCTGATCGGTGCTTCCAACGGAGGGTTTGACGCCATCGAATGGGCCGTGACAGAGCCGAACCTCTTCGACAGATGCCTGTTCCTCTGCACAGCGCCCCGGATTTCTCCCTTTCTGGGCGCCACCGTCGAAGCACAGCGTATGGCGCTGGAGGCCGATCCCAGTTTCCGCGAAGCCCGGGACCTCTCCGGAGGACGGAACGGCCTCAGATGCGCCCGGGCCCAGGCCCTCATCAGCTACCGCTGTTTCAAAGGATTCGGTCTCACCCAGGCCGAGGATGACCCGGACACCCTCTTTGCCGGCAGGGTGGCTTCCTATGAACGCTATCAGGGAGAAAAGCTGGTACGCCGTGGCTTCGATGCGTACTCCTACTACTGCCTGTGCAACGCCTTGGACAGCCACAACGCAGGACGGGGACGCGGCGGAGTCCCGAAAGCCTTGCAACGCATCCGGGCCCGGACCACCGTCGCAGCGGTGGACACCGACCTCATCTTTCCTCCGGCAGAAGGCCGGCAGTGGGCCTCCTGGATTCCCGGCGCCCGTTTTGTAGAAATCACGTCAGACTTCGGCCATGACGGTTTCCTCCTGGAGACCGCCAAACTATCGGCCCTCATTCTTTAGAAATATGCAAGTTCTCAAGTTCGGCGGCACCTCCGTCGCCACTCCGGAAGCCATGCTTCAGACCATCCGAATTGTCCAGAAAGCCCTCGAAGAGGACCGTACCATCGTCGTGAGTTCCGCCATCGGCGGCTGCACGGACGGACTCATCGAGATGGGCCGCCTGGCCGCCGCCCGCGACAAAGGCTATCAAGAGAGATTCTCCCACTGGCAGGAGCGCCACATGGCAATTATCCGCGACCTGGTGCCGGAAGGATTCCGGGGGAAGACACAGAAGGCCGTAGATGACCTTTTCGAAGAGCTCGCCAGCATCCTGCAGGGTGTTTTTCTGCTGGGAGAGTTATCCCCGACCAGCCTGAGCGCCGTAGAGAGTTTCGGGGAGCTGCTGAGCACCCGCATCCTTACCGACAGTTTCCTTGCCCAGGGCATATCCTGCCGATGGCTGGATGCCCGCGACCTCATCCGGGTTCGCGACGCGATGGTGGACACGGCCGAGACCAGCCGCCGCATCCAGGAAGCCATCGGGCAGCACTCCCGGGTAGAACTGTTCATTGTACCGGGTTTCATTGCCCGCGACGAAGAAGGCCGGTCGGCCACACTGGGCCGTGGCGGTTCCGACTATACCGCCTCACTCTTTGCCGTCGGCATCCACGCCAGGCGTGTGGAAATTTGGACCGATGTCCCCGGCATTATGACCGCACACCCGAAGGTGGTTCCCTCGGCCCGTCCCATTCCCAACATTTCCTACCGGGCGGCGCAGGAACTATCCCACTTCGGCGCCAAAGTCATTTACCCGCCCACCATCCAACCCGTTGTGGCCGAAGGAATTCCCATCTATGTAAAAGACACGTTCCACCCGGAAGAACCAGGCACGCTGGTGGAAAAGAATCCTCCGCGGACGCGTGGCGGGGTCATCGGCATTGCACATTCCGAGGGAATCGCCCTGATCTCACTGGAAGGCAGCGGAATGGTAGGGGTTCCGGGCTTCAGTTCCCGCCTCTTCGATGCCCTTTCCCGCGCCGGAATCAACATCATCCTCATCACCCAGGCATCCTCGGTCCATTCCATGTGCATCGCCATTGCCACGGCCGATGCCGAGAAGGCGCGCCGTGCGGCCGATTCCTGCTTCGCCTACGAAATATCCATCGGAAAACTGAATCCGCTCCGCGTCGAAAAGGGGTACTCCATCGCCTGTGTCATCGGTGATGATATCCTGGGCCATAGCGGCGCCACCGGACAGATGCTGGCCGCCCTGGGCCGGCACAGCATCCCTATCCGCGCAACGGCACAAGGCTCTTCTGAGCGGAATATCTCCGTCATTGTTCCCTCCGACCGGGCCGACGAAGCCATCCGCGTCATCCACCACGAATTCTTCGACCGCTTTGACACGGAGGTCATTCCCCTGTTCATCGCCGGCTACGGCCGGGTAGGCAAGGCCCTGGTAGAGATGCTGCGGGACAATGCCGCCGCCATCGCCCGCCGGTCCGGAAAGCAACTGCGGGTCTGCGGCCTCGCCAACTCCCGCCGCTATGTCATCGATACAGAAGGCCTCGACCTGAACCGTGCCGGAGAATTGCTGGCCAACGGGACCCAGGGCACCTTCATCGACGCCCTCTGCGAACTCTCCCTGGAGAACCCCCTGTATATTGACTGCACCGCCAACGAAGAACTGGGATTCCGGTATCCGGACCTCTTCCACAGCGGTTATTCGGTCGTTGCCTGCAACAAGATTCCCTTCTCGGGATCCTATGCCCAGTTCAAGAATCTACAACTGGAAGCCCACAAAGCCGGGGTTACCCTGCGTTATGAAACCACGGCAGGCGCCGCCCTCCCCGTCCTGGTGACCCTGGACCGCGTGGTCCAGAGCGGCGACACGCTGGTGCGGATGGATGCCGTCCTTTCCGGCACCCTCAACTATCTGCTGGACAATTACAAAGGGAAAGACTGGGAAGCCCTGGTGGAAGATGCCCGGCAGAAAGGCTATACCGAACCGGATCCCAACATCGACCTGTCCGGCAAGGACGTTCTGCGCAAAATTCTCATCCTGAGCCGCCAGGCCGGCCTTCCGCTGGAAGCTTCCCAGGTAACGCTGGATCCCGTTCCTGCCGATATCGACCGTCGCTACGCCCAAGCCTCCTCCGCCGGAAAGAAACTCCGCTATGTGGCCTCGGTGGATGCCGCCGGACACGCCGTCGTGGGCCTGCAGGAAGTGGGCCCGGAGAGTCCCTTGTACAACCTTCGCGGCACCGACAACGCCATTCTCATCACGACCGGTGACTATCCTTCCCCCATGCTTATACAAGGAGCAGGCGCCGGAACAAGACAAACTGCCGGCGGCCTGCTCAATGATATTCTGCTGTCGATTTAAAGCGTACTCATCCTTTCGAGGGAGAGTTCCACCAGCTTGCGGATGGCGGGCTTGTAGTCCGGATTGGAACTCTTGAGGTAGCGGTTCGCAATGGCGCAGCATACCGTGCAGGCGTTGTGACCCAGATGAGCGGCCATACCGGCCAGGGGCGAACTTTCCATCTCGAAGTTGGTGATGCGGAAATCCTCATCCCCCAGTTTGAAACGGAAGCTTTCGATGTCTTCCAGCATATGGGGCATGGCCAGCGGAATGCGAACCACACGGCCCTGAGGGCCATAAAAACCGGGCGCGGAGATGGTAACCCCCTTGATGGTAATGTCCTTCATGAGGTCGATAATCTTGTTGGAAGCCTTCACGAAATACGGCGAGGGAAGCGTCGGATTCCAGTTCATGTGCTTTTTGAAAGCCTCCTCCACCTCCGGGATGGTGACCTTTTCGCGGTTCCCATACCAGTTCATCACGCCGTCGAAGCCTACGCTCATGTGCGAGAGAATATAACTGCCCAGGGGAATATCGGCATGCAGGGCACCGGAAGTGCCGATCCTGAGGATATTCAGGCTGCGGTGTACGGGCTTCACTTCGCGGGTTTCGAAATCCACGTTGGCCAGGGCATCCAGTTCCGTCATCACGATGTCGATATTGTCCGGGCCGATGCCGTGGGACAGCGCCGTGATGCGCTTGCCGTTGTACTTGCCCGTAACGGAAACAAACTCCCGGGAGGCGTTGCGGCACTCGATGTCTGTGAGATAATCGGCCAGCATGTCCACGCGGCCGGGATCTCCCATCATGATGACATTGTCGGCCAGTTGCTCAGGCTTCAGATGGATATGAAAAGCAGATCCGTCTCCATTGATGATGAACTCAGATTCAGGTATTCTCATGTCAGTAAGCGTTTTTCTTTCGCAAATATAGTGATAATTCGGGATTTTCGCTATCTTTGGATTTATGAAAAGAAACATCCTCCTGGCCATCACCGCCACCCTGCTCCTGGCATCGGGCTACCAATCAGATGCCTGCACCAACCTCATCGTCGGCAAACTGGCTTCCGTGGACGGAAGTGTCATGTGCACGTACAACTGTGACAGTTTCGGCTTTGCCTCTTCGCTGTCCTATTCCCCCGCCGGCAAGCATGATCCCTCGGAAATGATCGCCCTCCGCGCCTGGGGCGGCCGGGGAGAGACCCATTACATCCCGCAGGCCCCCTACACTTTTTCGGTCGTCAGCCTGATGAACGAAAAACAGGTCTCCATCGTGGAAACCACCTGGGGCGGCCGTCCGGAACTGCGCAATCCGGAAGGCTGGCTGGGCTATTTCAACCTGATGGAACTGGCCCTGCAGCGCGCTTCATCGGCCCGGGAAGCCATTCAAGTGATGCACAACCTGGTTCAGGAATACGGCTACAATGACACGGGCGAATCCTTCGCCGTCTGCGACAAGGACGAGGCCTGGATCATGGAACTTGTCGGAAAGGGAGAAGGCCGCAAGGGGGCCGTCTGGGTTGCCCTCCGCGTACCGGACAACGCCATCTGCGCCTATGCCAACTCCAGCCGCATCCAGCAGTTCCCGCAAGCCAGGAAAATCGATAAGAAACTGGGGTTCTTCGTAACGCCGGACGGCCAGTGCATGTACAGTGCCGACGTCATCTCCTTCGCCCGTGAAATGGGGTACTTCGACGGTGCCGACAAGGACTTCAGCTACCGAGAGGCCTATAATCCCATGACCTTCGGAAAGATCCGCGCCTGCGAGGCCCGCGTATGGAGTTTCTTCCGTCATCATTACAGCACCGAAGTGATGGACAGCTACCTGCCCTTCATCAAGGGTGACATGTCGGAAATTGACCACCTCCCGCTGTGGATTGTCCCGGACAAGCCCGTGAGCTACAGGGATATCCAGAACGACATGAGAGACCATTACGAGGGCACCGCCCTGGACATGACAGCCGACATGAGCGCCGGTCCCTGGGCTTCCCCATACCGCAACCAGCCGGTCAATTTCCAGGCCTCCGACGGCACCAGGATGTTCCGCGAGCGTCCCATCGGCTGCCAGCAAAGCGGGATGACCCTGGTCTGCCGCATGCGTTCCTGGCTGCCCGACGCCGTAGGCGGAATCACCTATTTCAATCTGGATGACGCCACCATGGTAGCCTATGTACCCGTTTACTGCGGCATCAACCGCCTGCCGGATCCGTTCCGCCCCGAGAACAACAGCATCACGGAATTCTCCTGGGACAGTGCCTTCTGGATGAACAACATGGTCGCCAATATGGTCTATCCCCGCTGGAGCGCCCTGTATCCGGACCTTCTGGAGGCACAGACAGAACTGGAAGACTATTACGAAGCGGAGCAGGCGGCCGTGGATGCCAAGGCCAGGGAACTCACGCCCGGTGAGCGGGCCGACTACCTCAGCGCCACCACCATCGGCTATACCGACAAAATGATGAAACGCTGGGACAAGCTCTTCAAATACCTGGTGGTGAAGCACAACGACCAGGTGATGCGCCCCAGCAAGGACGGAGAGATTGTCCCCGGCAGACACACTTCACCGGCCTATGCTCCCGCCTTTATCGACGCAGTGAAGGCACAGACCGGTGAACGGTATATTACGCCGCAGATGTAAAAACGCTTCTACAGCAGAGACAAGGCCACGTCCATCATTCTGGTGAACGTGGTTTGTCTTTCTTCAGCCGTGGTAGCCTCACCCGTGAGGATGTGGTCGGAGATGGTGAAAAGGGCCAGGGCCTTGTTGCCGCTGCGGGCGGCATTCATATACAGGGCGGCGGCTTCCATTTCTACGGCCAGAATACCCATTTTCATCCATTTGTCCGTCCCGGGCGTGTCAGAATAGAAGGTGTCGGAAGAGACCACATTGCCCACCTGATAACGGTATTTCAACTTCTTGCAGGTATCCACCGCCTTGGTGAGTAGGCCAAAATCTGCGATAGGGGCAAACGTGCCGGGAAGCTGGTACTGGGCCGCGTAGTTGGAATCCGTGCAGGCGCCCATCGCCAGCACCAGGTCTCCTATCTTGAGGTCCTTCCGGCAAGCGCCGCACGATCCGATGCGCACAATGCTCTTCACGCCATAGAAATTGAAGAGTTCATAGGTATAGATGCCGATGGAAGGGATACCCATTCCATGTCCCATCACGCTCACGGGTTTTCCCTTGTAGGTTCCCGTAAAGCCCAGCATTCCGCGCACATTGTTGAAGAGGACGGGATTCTCCAGGTAATGGTCGGCCATGAATTTGGCGCGGAGCGGGTCTCCGGCCATGATGACGAAGGGAGCGATTTCTCCTTTCCTGGCCCCGATGTGGGGCGTGGGGGTGTTGTTATTCTTGCTCATTTCAGTGTTATTGGTTCATTATTTCCGGACGTGTGTAGTCAAAAGCGGCCCGCTGGGCAGCCCATGAGGTGTGGGTAAAGACCGTATCGGCCCGGTCTATATAAAGGATGCCGTCCAGGTGGTCGCATTCGTGCTGAAAGATACGGGCGGTATAACCTTCGACAGTTTCCGTAACCTTCTGTCCGTTACGAAGATACGAAATTATTACCCCCTTGTGACGGGGAACGCGGCCGCGGAGGGGCGGAACGGACAGGCAGCCTTCTTCCAGCAGGACCATTTCCCCGAACAGGCTGTCGATCTGGATGTTCTCGTAGCACTCGAAGGGCTCCCCTTCCTTGTCCAGCCGCTGTACCCAGACCACCCGGCGGTTGATGCCCACCTGCGGAGCGGCGATCCCCACGCCATCCTGGCAGGGATCCGTGACCGTCCGGAGCATCTTGGCCTCCAGGGTCTTCAGCAGGGCCGATTGCAATTCCCCGGACGAGAGTTCGGCGCTGGGGGTCCGCAGGATGGTGCTGTCCTGCCAGATGGTGGTCACATACAGGACGGAATCCTGCTCTTGGATGACACGCTTTTCCCATGAGGAGAAGGGGCTGCAGCTCCTCCCTGGAAACAGGAGAACGATCAGCAGCAGAAGGCTCGTGCGAAAAAAAGTATTCTTCATAATAATCAAATTATCCAACCGGTATTTTCCTTTTCGAGGTCCGGAATCAGACGCCGGACAGCCTTGTGGTTGTAGAAAAAGCGGGCGGCAATGACACGCACCACCGTGTAGGCAGGAATGCCCACCAGAAGGCCCACCGTTCCGCCGATGCGTCCGGCGATGAGCAGGACAATGAAGATTTCCAGCGGGGTGGACTTGATGCTGGTGGAATAGATAAGCGGCTGATAGACAAAGTTGTCGATAAGCTGGGCCGTCAGCATGATGGCCAGGACGATGAGGGCGAAAGCCAGGATAGGAACGTTGAGGCCCACGCCGGCGCCGTACTTGAGCACGACGCACAACAGGACACCGATCACTTCTCCCAGCAGCGGTCCTACATACGGAATCACATTGAGCACACCGGCGATGAAGGCGATGCCGATGGCATAGTCGGCCCCGATCCTGGCGATGAGCCAAAGGCCCAGGAAATCCACCAGGATGACGCCCATCACTTCCACTACCAGGCCGATGAAATAGCGGGACAGCAGGTGGGTGATGTCATTGATGGTATTCTCCACGCTGCTCTCAATCCTGTCGGGGACCAGGGCGCGGATAATCTTGCAGAAAAGTTGCTCGTCCTTGATGAAGAAGAAGGAGATGAAAACCACCGAGAAAACGCCCACGCCGATACTGGCCGCCGCAGAGGCCACCGAGCCGATAATCGATGTCACATTGGAAAGGCTCACCACGGAACGAATCTGTTCCAGGAGCACAGAAACCAGGTTGAAGTCTTTTCCCAGGGCCGGGAACAGCCCCACGAGCCAGTCGTTCATCTGGTCCAGGACGGAATTGTATGGTACATCCTGCGCATTCATCACCGAAGCGTCACGGACGATATGCATTACGACCGGGACCATTTGCGTGACAAAAAGGGATAGTCCCAGCAGGATAATGACAATGGTCAGGATGGCCAGCACGGAATCCGGCAGGGCCTTTCCCTTAATCCTGCATTTTCGGAAAAGACGCATGAGCGGATGGCCGATAAGCGACACCACAAAAGCCACCAGCACATAGACGAGCACGCTCCTGAAATACCAGCAGCCGGCGCAGACGACAGCCAGTACAGCCAGTTTCATGATCCAGCCGGCCAGAATATCGATGTTTCTTTCGTTTTCCATATCGGATGTTTCTTGACTACAAATTTAAGAAAAAACACACAAAACTGCTTCCAAATCACTATCTTTGTAGTATGACGGACATTTTCCAGGGACTCAATTCGCGCCAGCGGGAGGCTGTAGAAGCCACCGAGGGGCGCATTCGCGTGGTGGCAGGTGCCGGTACGGGCAAAACCAAGGCCCTCACGCACCGCTACGCCTATCTGGTGAATGTACTGGGCATCGACCCGGCCAACCTGCTGTGCCTTACCTTCACCAACAAGGCCGCGGCCGAGATGCGAAACCGCATCGCCGCCATGGTGCACAGCGGCGATTACAACGACTTCGTGTGCACCCTGCACGGTTTCTGCGTCAAGTTCCTCCGGAAGGAGATTTACCGCATCGGCTTCCCTAAATCCTTCACCGTCCTGGACGAGGAGGACAGCAAGGCTATCGCCAAACAGACGATGGATGAGATGGGGCTCAAGCGCACGGAGAAGACGGTGAAGCAGTTCCTGGATGCGATAGGCGCGGAAAAAGCGCTCAACGGCTATATTCAGACCTATATGCTTCCGGGCAGCGTCATCTCCGACCAGATGCGCCGCACCTCCCGGCTGGCAGGTTACGTGAGCCGCCAGATGAAAAACTACGCCCTGGACTTCGACGACCTGATGAATGTCACCAAATACATCCTGGACCGTTTCCCGGATGCCTGTGAGCAGTGGCAGACCCAGCTCAACTACATCATGGTGGACGAGGCGCAGGACTGCAACCTGGACGACTGGGACCTCATCGACCGCCTCAGCGCCAAGCACCGGAACCTCTTCATCGTGGGAGATCCCGACCAGGCCATCTACGAATGGCGCGGCGCCCGGCCCGACCTGTTTGTGAATTTCGCGGCCGACAAAACCATCATTCTGGACGAAAACTACCGCAGCACCCCACGCATTCTGGACGTAGCCAACTGCGTGATTTCCAATAACCAGAACCGCATTCCCAAAGACCTCTTCACCCGGAAGGCCGAAGGAAAAGCCGTCATCCACTTCCATGGCAAGAGCGAGAAGGAAGAGACGGAGTGGATTGTCGGCCAGATCAAGCGCCTGCTGGACAAGGGCGCCCGCGTGAGCGACATCGCCATCCTCTACCGCAGCAGTTATCTTTCCCGCGCCCTGGAGCAGGAACTCTTGAATGCCCATCTGGAATACACCATCTGGGGCGGCACGCGCTTTTTCGAGCGTCGGGAAATCAAGGATACGCTCAGCTATTTACGGCTGGTGAACAACCAGGACGATGACATCAGCTTCGAACGCATCATCAATGTCCCTTCGCGAAAGCTGGGCCGCAAGTTCCTGGACGGCATCCGGGCCCTGGCCGACGAGAGGGGCATCTCGCTCTACAGCGCCCTGCAACTGGACGGGGATGCCAAATCGGCCCCCTTTGTGGAACTTATCGAGGATGCCAAACAGTTTGCGCTGAATAATCGGGTATCCGATTTGCTGAACCGACTGCTGGACCGCTCCGGATACAAAAAGATGGTGCGGGAAGACCAGGATGAAGACCGTCTGGAGAACCTGGACGAACTTCTGTCCAGCATCCGTTTCTATGAGAGCGTCCGCACCCCGGAGGAGAGCACCCTGGCCGATTACCTGCAGGACATCGCCCTCTATACCAACGACGACCACCGCAAGGACACCCCTACCATAAAACTCATGACCATCCATCAGGCCAAGGGGCTGGAATTCCCCTATGTCTTTGTCACAGGCCTGTCAGAGGGCATTTTCCCCAATATGCGCAGCATCCGCGAGGGCAAGAAAAACGGGGAGGAAGAGGAGCGCCGGCTCATGTATGTAGCCATTACCCGCGCCCAGAACGCCCTGTTCCTCACAGAATCCGAGGGTTTCAACATCTCCACCAAGATGGCCAAATACCCCTCCCGTTTCCTGGCGGAAATCAAGCAGAACCTGGTGGTGACGGAAGGCGTAGTGCCGGAAGAACTCTGGAAGGGCACCCGGGGACTTACCCACGTGCTGGACCAGGAGGATTTCAGTGCCGAACGGGCCGCCTATGCATCTCCTTTCAAGATCGGAGAGATTGTGGCGCATCCGGTTTTCGGAGAAGGGGTCATCATCGCCGCCAACAAAGACTACACCAGCTTCGACGTCCAGTTTGACAGCGGCGCCATCCGCACCCTCCGCGCCGCCTTCATCAAGCCGGCCGATCTACCTTGACCTATGCTCGCGGAAAGTTGTTGCGAAATTTTTCTTGTAATCGGCCCGGTCAGCGCTGCACCGCCGCCCGGCTCTTGGAGACCAGCACCACGCCGCCTACGACAAGGGCGGAGGCCAGGATTTTCTGCCAGCTGAGCGTATCCAGACCTGCCCAGATGCTCACAATGGCCGCAATGATCGGTTGCAGGTAGGAATACATGCTAACCAGCGTGGGCCGGATGAACTTCTGCCCGTAAGGGATGAGGAAATAGGCCACAAAGGTGGCAAAGAAAATCAGATAGCCGATTTCCCAGAGCACATTGGCCGGAATGGCCGCGAAATCCGTCGTGACCAGTCCCCTGCCCGCGATCGGCAGCGACAGTAAAAGGGAGAACAGGAAGGACCACTTCATGAAAGTGACCACGCTGTACTTCGAGATCAGCGGGCGGAACAGGCCCAGGTAAAGCGAAAAACTGAGACTGTTTACCAGAAGCAGGACCACGCCCATCGGCGAAGTGGAAGCCGTTCCGCCTTCATGGACGGAATTGAATATCAGGAAAAGGATACCCGCAAAACTGAGGGCGACACCCCCCGCCTTCTTCCCCGTAATGGGTTCCTTCAGGAACAGGAAGGCGAAGAACATGGTAAAGATAGGGCCCAGGGTGCCGATGATGGCCGTATCGATGGCCGATGTCATCGTGATGGCCATTAGGAAAGTCATCTGCGGGATGAAAAGGCCCACCAGCGACGCGGCAGCAATCTTCTCCATGTCTTTCCTTTCCACCTTTTCCCGGGGCAGGAACAGGGAAATGAGCCAGAAAAGAGCGCTGGCGCCCACGGCCCGCAATGTAAACAGCACATAGGGCGAGATGGTAGCCGAATTCGCAATATCCTTGCAAAACACAAGGTTAAGGCCGAATATCGTGTAGGCGGCCGCAATGGAAAGATGCCCCTTCAGTTTGTCATTCAGCATCCCGGGTACGCAGGTTGCCGCGATAGGAGATGTCGTCGCGGTTGTGGCAGTTCACATTGATATCGGCCGATCCGTTGTCGAAGACGGTAATGGAATAGACAAAAATGTCTTCCTGGGTTTTCACCTGCATGAGGATGCTCCGCTTGTCTCCGACAAAGCCGGTATCGGAATACCCGGAAATCCGCTCCTTGAAACTGAGAGCATTACCTCCGCCATAGGAAGCATTCTGGGCAACGCCGAAATAAGGAAGGTGCGAGTCCAGGACATCCCCGTCCACCGTAATGGAGAAGGAATTGACAATCTGGGGCTTTCCGCGGAGAGGAATCATATAGTCCACATCGATGGTGTAGGTTCGGTTGTCCAGCCTTTCCCGGACAATCTGAGCGGTTCTCTGCACTTCTTCGGGGGTCTGCGAGAAAATACCGCAGGCGCTGACAAGGAGCGTGGCCAGCAGGACGGCCAGCATATTCAGATGTCTCATTGTTTTGGTGTTTGAAAGTTCAAATGTACAAAAAAAAGATTACCTTTGTTTTACTAACCCGCACGAAAAAGCATACCATGAAAAAACGCATCCTCCTGGCGACCCTGCTTCTTGTCGCCCTCCAGCCCCTGAAGGCCGATGAAGGCATGTGGCTGCCGGCCCTTATTGCCCAAAGAATCGGCGATATGCAGGCCAAAGGTTTCCAGCTCACGGCCGAAGACATCTACAGCGTGAACCAGGCCAGCCTGAAGGATGCCGTAGTGCTCTTTGGCAGCGGCTGCACCGGAGAACTCGTGAGTGACGCAGGCCTTCTTTTCACCAACCACCACTGCGGATACAGCTTTATCCAGCGGCATTCCTCCGTGGAACACGACTACCTGAAGGACGGATTCTGGGCTATGAACCGCAGCCAGGAACTGCCCAATCCCGGTCTCACCGTCCGTTTCCTGGAAAGGATGGAAGATGTAACCGCCGCCGTCCTCAAAGGCTACAAGCCCGCCAAGATGAATGAAGAACAGCGTCAGGCCCTCATCAAGAAAAACAGCGACAAGCTCAAGGCCGATGCCGTCAAGGAAGGAAATGGCCTGAAAGCCAGCGTAGAGGCCCTGTACTACGGCAACCAGTACTTCCTCTTCGTCTTCCGCGAGTACAGCGACGTGCGTCTCGTGGGCGCTCCCCCCTCCTCCATCGGCAAATTCGGCGGAGAGACCGACAACTGGATGTGGCCCCGTCACACCGGAGACTTCTCCATCTTCCGCATCTACGCCGGGCAGGACAACATGCCGGCCGATTATTCCCCGGAGAATGTTCCCTACCACCCCAAAAAGTCTTTCACTGTTTCCCGCAAGGGTGTGAACGAAGGAGACTTCACCTTCGTGTACGGCTGCCCCGGCAGCACGCAGGAATACGTGCACTCGGAAGCGGTGCGCTACATCCAGGATATCTCCGATCCGGAAAAGATTGCCCTCCGCACCACCCGGCTGGAGATTATGAAGAAGTATATGGACCAGAGCCAGGCCGTCCGCATCCAGTACTCCTCCAAATATGCCGGCGTCGCCAATGCCTGGAAAAAGTGGCAGGGAGAGGAAAAGGGCCTTCGCAAGAACAAGGTCGTTCCGGTGAAACAGGACTACGAAAAGCGCTTTGCCGAATGGGCGGCGGGAACCCGTTACGAGGGCATCACCGACCGCCTGGCCCGGCTGTACGCCGCCTACAACCCCATTTACCGCGCCTATGAATACTATCGGGAAACCGTTCTCACCATTGAGCGGCTTCAGATGGTCCGCAGCAGCCGCTTCAACACCAAAGACTACTATCGGCCCATTGACGAGGAAACATTCGTGGCAATGATGACGGCCTTCGACCAGGCGCTGGAAGACATGTACAAGCCCCCGTATTTCCTGGAAAAACGCGCCCAGTATGGCTCTATGGCGGCCTGGAAGGACGCCGTATTTGCCGATGACAACGAAGCCAAGGCCCTGTCCGATGCGCTCAACAACCACTTTACCACCGCCATCGCCCCGCCGGTAACCGAGCTCAACATGAGCATCAACCTGGTGTACCGGGACTACATGCAGGGGCAGATGGAGTTTGAGAGCGGCCGTACCTTCTATCCGGACGCCAACCTGACGCTTCGCGTGGCCTACGGAAAAGTAGCAGGCTACCGTCCCGTAGATGCGGTATGGTACAATCCGGTATCCACCCTCCGGGGCATTATCGAAAAGGACAATCCGGACATCTTCGACTACAACATCCCCCAGGTGCTGCGCGACATCTATGCCCGTGGCGGTTTTGAAGACCAGCCTGTGTGCTTCCTGGCCACCAACCATACCACCGGCGGCAACTCCGGCTCTCCGGTCCTTAACGGAGAGGGGCAGCTGGTGGGCATCAACTTCGACCGCGTATGGGAAGGCACGATGAATGACCTTGTGTACGACCCCGAAATCTGCCGCAACATCTCCCTGGACGTGCGCTACCTGTTGTTTGTCATCAAAGAGGTCGGACACGCCGACTATCTCTTTGACGAGATGCATTTTGCCGACTAATCCCCTTTCCTTCCGGCCCAGATGACACAATGCTTTGCCACCAGACAGGATAAAATGGAAGATCACTTTGAATGAGAATTATTCCAAATCAAGTCCGAAGCAATTCCCAAATTCCCAAAGTGTGCTTCTAGTCTTGAAGCACGGGTACGCCAATCAATCTGACAGCACGCTTGAACGCATCCATTACGTCCTGCACGGCCACGGAGGTATCCAGTCGGTTCACCGGAGATTCCAGGCAGCCGTCCTCGACAAGGTCCATAAAGTGCTTGAACTCATAATAGTACACATCGTGCGGAATCCCGGATGAAAGGATTTGCGCCTGGGCCGACGGGCCGCGTCCGGAAGTCGGCGTACCGTGCGGAACCAGCCGAAGCTCCCGGCAGATATGCACCGCGTCCAGCAGAAGGGTCCCTTTTTCACCGGCAATTTCTGTGGGCAGGAAGGAATCCACCGCCTTGGAAAAAACCAGGTTGGCCGTCATTCCCGGATAAGTGCAGCGGATGCTGCCTCCGATATCCACCGGCCCGTGCGGCGTATCGGCCAGGATTGCCTCTGAAGAGACGGCATCGGGTGCCCCGAACAGGACAATCATGGGATAGATCGTATAAATGCCGATGTCCATTAAGGCGCCGCCCCCCATGAGCGGATCCAGGCTGGAGGCTACGATGCCCTTTCCCAAATCCTCATATTTGGAAGAATACTGGCAAAAGGAACTGACATAACTGTGGACAGGAGCCAGGTCCGGAACACGGGTCGCCGCCAGCGTGAAATGAGGATTCAGCGTGGATATCATCGCCTCCATCAAAAGCCGTTTGCACCGGCGGGCGGTGTCGGCAAGTTCCCGTGCCTGGGCTGCGCTGGTGACCAGCGGTTTCTCGCACAGCACGTGCTTCCCCCCCTCCAGCAGCATTTTCACATACGTAAAATGCGTAGAATTGGGTGTGCCGATATACACCGCATCAACATCCTCCGCAGTGGCCAGCGCCTCCACCGAAGTGTATGCACGGGCATCGGCCCACTGGGGATAGTCATGGATAAACGCTTCGGCCCGATCCCTGTCCCGGGAGCATACGGCCACCAGACGGAAGCGCCCGTCTTCCTGCGCACCCTGCAACACCCAACGGGAGATTCTTCCGGTTCCAATAACGGCGAATCGCATTGTCTCAGTCCGTTTTACAACTGAAAACGCTCAATCTCCTTCACCAGCTTGCCGATGATGGACATTTTCATGTCATACAGGGCATCGGAGATGTCCACTTTGTAATAGTGGGGGTTGATGAGGCGGCGCTCCGCCGGGGAGAAATGGTGCAGGTTGTCCTGGTAGAAGGCCTTCTTCGTCTGGAGGTCATAGTACGGGGCGATGCGTTCGCCGTTTTTTACCGACTGCAGCTGGAGCGGACGGGCATCGTACTGGCCTTCCTCGAAGGTCTTGGTCTTGAAGGAGTCATATTCGTCCCGGACGGTGATGGTCTTGCCCTGCTGGATGGCCAGGTCCATGGCGTCTCCCCGGAGGCAGGTGACATCGGCCTTGAACACATAGCCGTCCAGGGAATTGCCCTTCTCTTTGTCCTGGGCCGATATGCGCCAGGTGATCTGGAAGCCGGGGTTGATGAGTTTGATTTTGTCTTCCGAGCGTTTGAGCACGGGCTCTCCGTCGATCTGGACCAGCTTGTACACATTGCCAAAGCAAGGAGCGGCCTTGGACGTGGCAATGGCGTCTCCCACGCCGTAACTGTCGATGCGGGCGCCCTGACGCTCCAGGTCGGTAATCAGATACTCGTCCAGGCCATTGGTAGCAAAGATCTTGCACTTTTTACAGCCGTGCTCGTCCAGGATGCGGCGGACTTCCTGCGAAAGGTAAGCCAGGTCTCCGCTGTCCAGGCGGATGCCGTAACCGGGGGCATAATTGTCATCGATGCCGTTTTCCCTGAAGGAACGGATGGCGTTCTTCACACCGCACTTGAGGGTGTCGTAGGTGTCGATGAGAAGGATGATATTCTCCCCGCGGTGCGTCTTGATATAATCCGTAAACGCCTTGTGCTCCCCTTCCACGGTGCTGCCGTAAGAGGTAATGAAGCTGTGGGCCATGGTGCCGGTGGACGGTACGTTGTTGAAGGCGCCCGTAAGGATGTTGGAGGAGCTGGCGCAGCCGGCAATCTGGGCCGCCTTGCCGCCATAGACCGCCGCCCAGGGGCCATGGGCACGCCGGGAACCGAACTCGCTCACAGGCTTGTCGGTGGACCGGCACACGCGCGATGCCTTGGTGGCCACGGCCATCTGGTGGTTCAGGATGCACAGCATGGGCGTTTCCAGCACCTGGGCCTGCACCAGCGGCGCCACAACCGTGACGATGGGCTGGTTGGGGAACACGATCTCCCCTTCCCGCATGGTATAGAGATCTCCCGTGAACTTCATGGTACTCAGGAATTTGCGGAACTCCTTGTACTCCTCTCCGGGAAGGAATTTCTCATAAAAGTCTTCCGGCTCGGTTCCCAGATACTTCACCATTTCAATCACTTCCTCCGTGCCGCTCACCACGGCCCAGTTGTTATTCTCCGGAGCCTTGCGGTAAAAGAGATTGAACACGGCAATCTGGTCTTGTTTTCCACAGTCCAGATAGGACTTTCCCATGGTGTACTGGTACTTGTCCGACACGTAGGCGGTATTGATCTTGTTCATGATATGGGTTTATATGAGGGTGATGCCTTTTTCTTCCATGGTTTTGAGGGTTTCCAAATGCCCCTCTTTCTCGACATAGGCGATGCAGTCCTTGAGGACGCTCACCCTGAAACCGGCGTTCAGGAGGTCTTTGGCCGTATTGTAAACACAATACTCCGTAGCGATGCCGCAGACAAGGACATTCCGGATATCAAGGACCTGCAGGACATCGCAAAGGCTTTGTCCGGCAGGATTCACGCCCTCAAAGCCACTGTACTGTTCTTTTGCAGGATCTTCTCCCTTGAAGAAAGAGAGATCCTCATCGGCATAGGGCGCCAGGGCTTCGTGAATATCGGCCCCGTGGGTGCCCTGCACGCAATGAGGCGGCCAGGGCCCGCCCTGGGCCTGGAAGGAACAGTGGTTGGCAGGATGGTGGTCCCGGACAAAAAGAATGGGGAAATCCGAACCGTCCGGAATCTTCTTCAGATAGTCGAGCGTATTGGCCACGGCTTTATCGGCCTCCAGGCAGGCCATGCTGCCGTCAATGAAATCGTAGAGCATATCTACGACAATCAGCGCGCTGTCTTTCATCTAAACACTATTTTTTACAAAGATAGCAGAAAATTGCGTATCTTTGCCAGGTATGATTACTTTTGAACAAATCAAGGACCTGCAGGAGCGGATGGCTACGCTGGAGGCCTGTCTGGATATTGCCGGCAAGCGGAAAGAGGTTGCGGCCAAAACGGAGCAGACCCTGGCTCCGGACTTCTGGAACGACCCCAAGCAAGCAGAGGCTTTTCTGAAAAAGCTTTCCGGTGTAAAATCCTGGGTAACAGACTTCGACAAGGCCAGGGGCGAGGTCGAAGACCTGGAAGTCCTCTACGATTTTGCCAAAGAAAGTCTTTCCGGGGCCGATGATGAAGCCGTCGAGACGGCCGAAACCCGCGAACTGGACCAGGCGTTTGCCTCGGCCACCGCATCGGTGGAAGCCCTGGAACTCCGCAATATGCTGGGCGGCGAAGGGGACAACCTGGGCGCCGTGCTCACCATCAATTCCGGCGCCGGCGGCACCGAAGCCAACGACTGGAGCGCCATGCTCATGCGCATGTACACCCGCTGGTGCGAGCGAAACGGCTACAAATACACCATCACCTCCCTGCTGGAAGGCGAAGAGGCCGGCATCAAAAGTTGCACCATCGAGGTGGAGGGAGACTATGCCTACGGCTATCTGAAGGCCGAAAACGGCGTGCACCGCCTGGTGCGCATCTCTCCTTTCAACGCCCAGGGGAAGCGCCAGACCACCTTCTCCAGCGTATTCGTTTATCCGCTGGTCGATGACAGCATCAACATCGAAATCAACCCCTCCGACCTGGAATGGGACACCTTCCGCAGCGGCGGGCACGGCGGGCAGAACGTCAATAAAGTGGAAACCGGCGTCCGTGTAAGGCACATTCCTTCCGGCATCATGGTCGAGAACACGGAAACCCGCTCCCAGCAGGACAACCGCCAGAGAGCCCTCCTTATCCTGAAGTCCCGCCTGTACGATATCGAACTGAAAAAGCGCCAGGAAAAGCAGGCCGAACTCGAAGGGCAGAAAATGCGCATCGAGTGGGGCTCCCAGATCCGCAATTATGTCCTGCACCCGTATAAACTGGTCAAAGACCTGCGCACCGGCTACAATACGGCCGACACGCAGGGCGTTCTGGACGGAGACCTGAACGAATTCATGAAGACCTATCTGATGGGAAAAGGCGCCGCCGTCACGGATCCGGATGCATTGGATTAACGATTGATCACCTTGCCGAAGAGGTAGAATTTCTGGTCGCCGAACCATAGGACGCTTTCGCCGTCCAGCGCGGTAAAACTTGTATAGAATGAGTTCCCGGTTTCCCGGGGAGAGAAAACCGAGCCTTCTCCGAACCATATCGGCTGATGGGCGCCGGGAACATAAACGCCGTCCCTTCTGTACAGGGGACCCCGGTTCTGGTAGGAAGTCGGGGAATTGAAATCGAAGGCGTCATGCACCAGAAGCATATAATGGCCGCTGCGGGCTTCGGGGCCGCGGATATCGTATAGCGGACAGGGAGAACAGGGGTGGAGGATGGCGGCGCCTCCGTCTTTTTCGCGCAGGACTTCCGGACGGCTCCAGGTGCGTCCGTTATCGGCACTGACCGACCATACAGGATGGCCGATGGAGGTGCGCATCACGGCGAACAGCCGCCCGTCCGGCAGGCCGCTGATGCAGGCCTCTTCCGTTATCTTCCCTTCCCGGGGATGGTAATCCTCCTCGGCAGCGACGGTGGAAGAGTCGAACGACTGCCCTCCCGTGTTGAAAAAGGAGATGCGGATATCCCGCACTTGAGGGTCTTCATCGATGTTATCATATTGCCAGAACTCGACACGCGCAATGCCTTTGCGGTC
Organism: uncultured Bacteroidales bacterium; assembly: GCA_900320795.1. Classification (GTDB taxonomy): domain Bacteria; phylum Bacteroidota; class Bacteroidia; order Bacteroidales; family UBA932; genus Cryptobacteroides. The sequence goes on along the minus strand of ONTQ01000007.1, from coordinate 26,126 downwards.
GTATCGGGAGCAGCCCGCCAGATAGCGTCCGCCCTCACCCAGCCGCAGCGGTCTCTGCCACATGCACCAGACCGGAGGAAGTGAAGGGTCCTCGGGGTCGCTTTCGAAACGGATGGGGAACAGGACGGTTTCCGGCTCGCTCCAGGTTTGGCCGGCATCGTCGGAATATCGGCCGCACAGAATGCCCTGGAGGTGTTTTTTGACTGTGGTTTCCTGATTCCAAAGCAGATAGATGCGCCCGCTCCGGCTAATCATCGGCTGCTGCCAGGCGGCAACGGGTTTGGGGTCCGCCAGGGTGGGAGAACCGGCAAGGATTACCGGTTCGCTCCAACTTCTGCCCTTGTCTGAACTCTTGGAGAACACCACATGCTCATCGTCGGCCGTCTCGAAGGACCCTTGCGTCCAAAAGGCATACAGAAGACCGCGGGCAGGGTCTTCCAGCACATGGAAATGATCGTTGAAGGTGTCTCCCACCTTGTTTTTGTCCCGTTCCGATTGGACGCGAGGCTGCCGCGGGATATAGACGGTAAAGTCGTGCGGGACCACGTCGATATCCGTTTCAGGATAAAGATAGTGCCAGTAGAAGTGCTCCGGCCAACGTTCACGGTAGTTGCCCACATCCGTAAAGTGACGCTCCAGCGCCTCATCGGCCGTAGCGTAGCGGTGGCAGGATTCCGGCACTCTCATGAACACGGTCCACTGGCTTTGGCTTGCCGCATCCTGCCCCGGGAAGCCCACCCAGACCACGGTCCCCTTTTCCGGCGGGAAGGACGGATTCATCGTGAATACCGTGGTGAGGGCGGTGGCATCGTTGCGGATGGGCGGTTCGGTCAGAAGTTGTGAAAGATGCCTGCGATGGAACTTTTGTGCAGGCTTCCGGGAAAAGGTCTCCGCCTGGAAATCGCCGAAAAAGTACTCCTGCGCCAAGGCGTGCCGGTCGCGGTTGTGGCTGTCCGCAAGCGTCTTGGGATCGGCATAGGCCCTGCGGAAGTTAAAGTTCCCGTCCTTTCCTGGATGATACCATCCCCGCTTCCGGGCATACTTTATCAAATCCTTGCTGCCCAGGAAGTTAACGGTATCCTCAAGGTGAATCTCCCCGATGGTGTAGTAGTTGGGGATGGTGGCGATCTCGTCGTCCGGAACCCGCTGCGCCACCCACTGCCGGCCCCTGACCACCGCGACAATCCAGCCTTCCCGCTGGTCCGCCACCAGATAAGAGCGTCCGGAATCGGCATAACCGTATCGGCCTACAAGCGAGCCGATGATGTGAACGGCTTCGCGGGCGGAACGCGCATGCTGGATGGCGGTTGTGCGAATTTCGTAAACCATGCCGCCTTGAGCCTTGTCTTCACGGGAAAGGCACTGGTTGGAAGCGATGCTCACGCCGTATTCGTTGGCATAACTGTCCCCGGCGGCCTGACCGGGGAACTCGAACCAGAGATAGGCACAGCGCACGTCATCGGCCGGGACATGGTAGATGTTCAGCATCGTTTCACCGTGCTGGTCTTCGTTATGGCCGAGATAGACATAACCGTCGGTGGTGGCGTTACGTCCGGCAATGATGCCGAAACAGAGCAGAGGAAGCAGGATCGGGCTCATGATTCTCCGGGGGTAGATGGTTTCTGTACAAAGATAGCAATAATCTCTTTCAAATCATCCGGCATTTCCGGTGGCACGGAATCCATTCACAATCAGCCTCTTACGTATAATCCTCTGCGCAAAAGCGCAGAGGATTATACGTAAAATATTAACAGACAATTACTTACCAATCACCGATATACGTTGTACTGGTTGTAGAGGCTTCCGTACATCTGACCCAGAACCTCCAGGTAAGGTACACCTTCGAAGAGGGTGGTGCGATATACGGTGTTGTCCACCATGTAGTACTCGATGCCGTTCATCACGATAATCTCATAGTCGTCCGGGAGGGAGGTGACCAGGGCGCCTGCAGGAGGCACGATGGTGGAATACACGCCGGAGGCGGAGATGGTGTAGAACACGCCGTCCTGATAGAAATACTCGGAGTTGGCGTAGGCGTAACTCTGGACAAGACCCAGTTTCTCGGCCAGTTCATAGGCGGTAAGGGCGCGATTAGCGTTGATGGCATAATCGACGTTCCGTGCGATGAGACGGGCGTTCTGCTGCGCAATGATCAAGTTCTGCCTGGCAATTACATTATAATAGTCGAAGGTACGGCTATAGGTACGGTAGGTATCGCAGTAATATGCGAAGGTGACAGCCCGGAAAATAGCCCGGTCGATGGCAGCCTCCAGCGGAGTGCCGAAAGGAGGACGGCAGACGACATACGAACCTCCGAAGGGACGGTAATAAATCCCGTTGTAGAAGTAGTAGTCGATACCCCAGTGGCTGATGCGGCGCCACTGCGGAGGCAGGCTGTGGATGCGATATCCGTAGTAGTGCGGATGGTCTCCCCAGAAGAAGCCTGCACGGTCCCAGGGCATGGGGTCCCGCTGGCGCGGAGGGATGCGGTACATGTTGTGCCGGTCGTCCACCCGCATGTCATCGGAATAACGGTAGTTATAGCCATCGTCCCTGTACGTAGGCTGCACGGGGGCCGCATCCTTGGTGACGGCACTGGAGGTGAGTCCGGTGCGGCTCACATTGGAAGAACGGACGGTGGTGCCGGTGACGGCGGCTCCGCCATTGGCCGAAGTCCGAGAGGTGTTGGAAGACGACACCGATCCGGTGTTCTGCACGGGCTGGCTGACGCTCTGGCTGGAGCGGGACTGGCCGGAAGACCGTACAGTAGTGCCGCTGGACGGGGCGCTGGCGCTCTTGGCGGCCGATGAACTGCCAGCGGAACGGGTGGCGCTGGTAGAACGGCTGGTACCGCTGCCGCTGGTGGCGCTGCCGGAAGAACGGGTCACGGTGCTCCCGGAAGAACGGGTGGCCTGACTACTACTGCCGGAGGAGCGGCTGGTCGAAGTACTGCTCCGACGGTCCTGCTGCTGCACTGCACTGCCGGAAGAAATGGACGGCGCGCTGGAAGAACGGTTCACCGTGCTGCCGGATGAACGGGTGGTGGTCCCGGCAGAGCGGGTTGCGGTGCTGCCGGAAGACTGGCTGCTGCCGGATGAACGGGTGGTGGTCCCGGAAGTAGACCGGCTGGAAGAGCTGCCGCCCGCAGAACGGGACTGGGCCAGCATATCAGGTGCCATGAGCATGACAAACGCCAGCATCATGGAAGTGGCAAGGGTGGTTAAACTTCTCATAGCATCTTAGTTTTTAGGATTAACGATATAAATAATAATGTTGGGAAAGCGCCTTGAAATCTTCGGTATCCTTGTTCCAATAATCAACGATGTCGGCTGCTTTCATTCGCTTTCCGAAAGTAGTTCTTACATAATCCGTACCACAAACGATATCCAGCATCCGGGTTTTCTTGAGCGGGTAGGGATTGTGCGCCGGCCATAACTCCTGAATGGCCTGCATGACATAAAACTGCAACAGGGAAACCGGGGCCGATTCAAAGTCGGTGAAGAAAAACTGCACGCCGTGGATGAGTTTCCCGGACAGGGAACCGGAAATGGGCTTGTAGTGAATGGTACGGAAAGCGACACCGGGAAGGGCATAACTGTCCAGACGGTCCTTAAGTTTGTCGGCATCAATCCATTCGGCCGCAAAAGTCTGGAACGGGATGGTGTAACCTACGCCTGTATTCAGATAACCGTATTCTCCGCAGATACCGGAACTGGCATAGCAGAGAGCACTTTCCATGGAAGGGATGTTGGGCGAAGGAAGAATCCACGGAAGACCGGTGTCCCGGAACTTCATCCAGCGGTGCCATCCTCTCATGGGAACCACATTCAAACGGCATTTGAGGGGTTCGAGGTCTCCTTTCTGTCCCCTGTTCAGGCCCTCTTCATTGATGAGGGCGGCCAGTTCACCCACCGTAAGGCCATAGACGAAGGGAATGTGGAACTGACTGACGAAAGAGTAGTAGCCTTCCTCCACCAGGGGCCCTTCCACCTTGTTGCCGCCCAGCGGATTGGGACGGTCCAGGACAAGGACCTCCACATCGGCCTGGGCGCAGGCGCGCATCACGAGACCTAGCGTGGAAATGAAAGTATAGCAGCGGACGCCCACATCCTGGATGTCGTACACCATGACGTCGATTCCCTTGAGCATTTCCTGGGAAGGCTCCCGCGTGCTGCCATAGAGGGAATAGACCGGAAGACCGGTTCTGGAATCCTTTCCGCTGTCCACATGGTCTCCGGCATAGGCATCTCCCCGGACGCCGTGCTCCGGCCCGTACAGGGCGACCAGCTGCACTTCCGGCGCTTCAAAAAGGATGTCGATGGTGGAACGGAGATTCCGGTCCACACCGCTGGGATTGGTCACCAGGCCCACCCGCTTGCCCTTCAGCGGCTCAAATCCGCCGCGTTCCAGGACGTCGATGCCCGTAAGCACCTGCGCGTGCAACACAGCACAGAAAAGGAGGGCCAAGGCCGCCATCGCATATTTCTTTGTGACACTCATCTTATTGTAAATCAATTGGTTTCAATACATTCCTCGTTCAAAATTTGAACGAGAACTACATTATAAACGACTGACATTCAGCCGCTTACTTGCCACCGGCAACCAGGGCAAAAATACGCTGAAGGGCGGCGGGGTCTCCGGAAGAACAGAGTTTCACGGAGAAAGGGCCCTTGCCGATGGGAACGCCGCGCTGTTCCAGCACATGGAGGGTTTGCCGGGCCACGGCAGGGGCGGGGTCGATTACCCGCACGGAAGGGCCGGCCAGGCGCTCGATCACCGGCTGCAGGAACGGATAGTGCGTACAGCCCAGGACGATGGTATCGGCCCCCGCATCCAGCAGCGGCTGGAGGGAAGCCCGCACCGTGGCCTCTACCTCCGGACCATCCAGCTTTCCGGCCTCCACCAGTTCCACGAATCCCTGTCCCACATGCTCTGCAATGATGACTTCGTCTTCATACAAGCCTCTGGTATTGAGATACTTGGAACCCTTCAGGGTGCCGGCCGTAGCCAGGACGCCGACAACGCCGCTGCGGGTTCCGAGGGCTGCCGGTTTCACGGCCGGCTCCATGCCCACGAAGGGGACATCCGGATACGCTGCCCGGAGGGTGGCGATGGCGGCGGCCGTAGCGGTATTGCAGGCCACCACGATGATATCGGCCCCTTTGTCCAGGAGAAACTCCGTTATGAAGCGTCCGCGCCGCTGGATGTACAGGGCCGATTTCTCCCCATATGGGCAGTGGGCATTGTCGGAATAATAGTGATACTGCTCTTTCGGGAGCACCTTTACCAGTTCCCGATAGACCGAAAGGCCTCCGCAGCCGGAATCGAATATGCCGATAGTAGCCATGTCTTTCTTATTCTGTCTGTCCCCAGGTTTCGTCGATGATGGAACGCACGCCGGCATCGGCCGCAGGCGTAAGCCCTTCATAACGATGGCAGTGCTCCGATGCGCAGACATCGTAATGGGTGTGGACCGGGCCTGCGCCAGGGGCGGGCTGCCCTTCCCGGGGCCGATGTTCCAGCCAGGTAATCACTTCCGGGGTATTAACAAGTTCCGGGCCGGAGATGTGCGTGTGTCCTTCCCGGCGCCGGGCCATCTGCTCCGCCAGGGAACGGCGGAGGGCGACGGACTCTTCCCTGCGACGCCCTTCCGGCAGGAGGGAGACCACGCTCAGAAGGTAATCTTCCACGCCCAGGATGTTGACGGCCTCCACCTTCCCCCTGTCGGCCATGAACTTCAGCGTACCGGCATAGCGACGGACGCCCTCTTCCCCGTACAGGATGAAGGACGGCTCGGCAAAAAGGGTGGAGATGGTGACAGCCTCGAAAACCAGTTCGTCGTACAGGGCGCCGTTGTAGTCAATCTTTCCTTCCCGATAACTCACCTTCTGGGGGCCGGCGCCGTCAGAGATAATCTCGAAAACGAGTTCCTGCGCGGCGCAAATGCCGACCTCCACCTTGGGCTGGGTGCGGACAAGACGCCAAAGAAGCCGCTCTTCCTCCGTTTCCGACAGGGTGACATCTTCGTAGATTCCCTTCAAGGCGGCTGCATCCAGGCGGTCGAAGTCCCCTTCTTCCGGGACCACCACGAATCCGGCCATATCGGCCGCACCGGGGGTAATGGAGAAATGATTCTCCCCTTCCGCATAAAAACAATGCGGGCGGGAAGCGCTGCGGAGCGTCACCAAAGCCCGGAATTCCCCTTCGCTGCAATAGGCAAAGGCATTGAAACGCGGTTCGGTCTCTTCGGCCAGCAGGTTCAGGCAGTCCAGAAGGCGGTAGAAGAGCTTGGCCATGGACTTGGAAGTCTGCGCCCGGAGCATGAAAATGCCCCGGTTAAAGCGCTTGTAATGATACAACTGTGCATCCCGGACGCTGTCAATGAAGGCCAGGTCTTCGGGAACCGTGCCGGCCGCGACCGTCCTGAGGAGCCGCTCGGTTACCCGTTCCAACGGCATATATCCCTTGGGACAGGCCTGGAAATGAGCATGCTGGGGAACCGACGTCCCGCTGTTGGGACTGTTATAGAAGATGATATAGTTGTCCAGTTGGGCAGCCAGGTCCAGCATATCCGGGAAACGATGCCAGATGGTCTGCGGGGTATGGATATCACGCGTAATGACCAGATGATTGGGGAAAATAGGGGCCCGGTTCACCAGAATGTTGTATTTGCGCCCCTTTCGTCCCTCGAAAGGCAAGGCATGCTGATGCTCCATGTAATTCTCTTCACAGAGCGGGCAGCCGTGGTCGAAAATGGGCAAGCGGCCGGGATTGGATTGCAGCGTAACCAGGATGCCGCCGATGGGAAGCGTACGCGTCCGGGCGCTTTTGAGAACTCGGTACTTGGCAGCCACAGCCGGCCACACCGACAACTGGTCGTGCACGAATTTGTCGATATCTGTCGCCATAACCTTGTAAAGGTACGGCTTTTTGGGGGAAAATCCTACAGAAGGGAGAGCAATCTGTCCTTGACGCGAAGGAATTCAGAACGGAGGTTGGGTGTGAGGATGTCTTTTTCCCAGGCCGATTCCAATTCTTCCACGCTCCACCACTTCCCTTCGGATACCTCGCCGTTGTCCGGATCCAGGTTGGGATGGCCAATCATGGCATAGACAAAGATGAGCTCGCGCTCCCGGTCCGTCTCATAGATGTAGGACTCGATGGGAATCGCGTTGAAAGCCTGAATGCCCAGTTCCTCGGCCGCCTCCCGATAGAGGGCCTCCTCGGCCTGCTCTCCATAAGTGATGTGGCCTCCGACAGCCGTATCCCAGTATCCCGGCAGGAAATCTTTGGTAAGGGAGCGTTTCTGCAGATAAATCCGGCCAAAACGGTCTATGATGTGCAGATGGACTACGGGATGCAAAGCCTTGGAACCGCCGTGGCACCACTCCCGCGTGGCCTGGCCATACACCAGACCGGAGGGTTCCACCAACGGAACCTTCTCCCCCTTCGGGACAGGCTGTTTGCCGGGCCTCTGAATGGAAGGACGGGGATAAAGCGGTGCGGGCTCTGCCGGGTATAACAAATCCATCATAACGCTACGCCATGGCTATCAGGATCAGAAGTTGCGCAACCAGCACCCGCAGGAACATGGACAGCGGATAGACGGTAGCGTAATTGACAGAAGTGTAATCGCTTCCGTACATACCCTGGGCAAATGCCAGCACAGGAGGATTGGTGCAAGAGCCGCTGATAAGACCGCAGATTTGATAGAAATTGAGGTGACAGAGGGCACGGGCCACGATGAAAGTGACACCCACCGGAATGAGCGTGATGAGCGTTCCGTACAGAATCCACCAATAACCGCCGTTTACGATGGAACTCCAGAAATTGTCACCGGCGCCGATACCCACGGCCGCAAGGAAAAGGGAAATGCCGATTTCCCGGAGCATCAGATTGGCACTGGTGGTGGTGTAGGTGGTTATCTTGTATTTGGGGCCGAAGTGGCCCAGCAGGATGGCGATGATGAGCGGACCGCCGGCAAGGCCCAGTTTGATAGCCTGGGGAATGCCGGGGAAGCGGATGGGAATGGAGCCGAAGATGATACCCACCACGATGCCCAGGAAAATGGGAACCAGATTGGGCTTGTTCAGGGCGTCGTTGGAATTGCCCACCCTCCTGGCCAGATTCTCGATATTCTTCTCCGTGCCCACGCACATGAGGCCGTCCCCCATCTGGATATACAGGTTGGGGCTGGCCACCAGTTCCACACCGGCGCGGATGACGCGCGTCACGCTAACGCCGAAGGCACTGCGGAATGCCAGTTCCTTGAGTTTCTTGCCGGTCAGGTCGCTCTTCGTGACCACGATACGGCGGGTTACCATGTGGTGGTCTTTTTCCATCCAGTCTGTCTGGTGCATGGGCACTTCCTCTCCGAAGAGGATACGGATTTTGTCCACCTCATGCTGCGAAGTGACAACCAGCAGTTTATCCCCTTCCTCCAGGACGGTATCGGCACCGGGGAAAGAAATCTGCTCTCCTTTCATGACGCGGGAAACCACGAAATCGCCGCCGAAATCCTTCAGGACATCCTGCAATTTCTTGCCGAAAATGGCGGGATTCTCCACCGCCACATGCATGCGGCGCGCCTTGTCAACGACATCATCCTGGGCCTTGAGTTCTTCCAGTTCTTTCTGAGGATCTATCCTGAACAAGGCCTTCCCCAGCAGGATGACCAGAATCACGCCGATGACACCCATCGGATAGGCCACGGCATAGGCCGATGCCAGATGCTCGGAGGCCTCGCCGGCCGCCAGCGTACTGGTGCCACCTTCCACGGCTACGTCGATATAGGTTTGCTGGGCGGCACCCAGGCCGGGCGTATTGGTTACGGCGCCTGACATGACGCCCGTCATGGTGCTGAGGTCTTCCCCGGTCAGGACGGAGATGGCCCACGTTACCGCAACGGCCAACAAGACGCACATGGCGGCCAGCAGGTTCATCTTCACGCCGCCGCTCTTGAACGAGTGGAAGAAACCGGGGCCCACCTGCAGGCCGATGGAAAACACAAAGAGGATAAGGCCGAACTCCTTCACGAAATGGAGGACGTCCAAATCGGCCGAAAAGCCCAGATGCCCCATCAGGATGCCCAGGAAGAGAATCCAGGTGGAGCCCAGGGAAATGCCCTTGAACTTGAACCGGCCCAGGAATATCCCACCCCCAATCACAAAGGCAAGAAGCATGATGGAGTGGGCGATGCCGTATCCGAAAAACAAATCTTTCATCTTAGAATACCATTTTTACCACAAAGCAGGACTTCCCTTCCACACGGCCTTCCACATACCAGGCACTTCCTTCCCTGAAACGGAAAAGTTCAACCGTTTCACCGGCTTTGGTTTCTTTGTTAAAATTGATGTACAAGTCTCGCAGTGGCTTTTCCGCCTCTTCAAAAGGCAGGCAGTCCATGGCCCAGACGACATAGCGGGCATTGTTGGTATGGCCGATTAGGTCGATGTCCGAATAGGCCACCGTATGCGCTCCGGAAGCCTCAGGTTCAGCGCCCTTCGGAAGGGCTACTTTGGGGGCTGGTTCCGCAATGGCATGATCCACTTCATAATCCACCTTGAGAAGATGGGCCATCTCGTCCGGACGGACCAGATGCCGGGTTTTCTCATTGATGACCACCCAGGAACTGGTGGCCGCAACGCAGCATGCCCCGTCCGCGTCACGAAGATCGAAATCCCTGAGGTAGTACAGGCCGCCGGCGCCCTTGTGCCAGGTGAAAAGGGATACCCGGTCTTTCCAGGCTACGGGTTTCTGGAAATGCACATGCATGCGGGTAAGCACCCATGCTATATGATGGATATGGAGCGTATCATAGCCGAAACCCAGTTCCTGCGCCGCCCAATAAGCGATTTCCTGGGCCAGGTCCATGAAAGCGGACGGTCTCAGAAGGGTTTTGTCATTGGTCTGGTAGCAGGGAATGCTGACATCCTGACGGAACTTATAGCCTTCACGGCTCACAGGTTTCATAATGCACTACTTTTGGGACCGCGAAGTTAGCATTATTTATGGAGAATTTCAAGTTCTTCGGGAGAATACAAAAAAGAATCCAGCCACTCAGGAGCCAATCGGCCGAGCACGGCAAGGGCAATGGCAAAAACAGCGAGGACAATCAGAAGAATCAGCAGAATCCGCAGAATAAGCTTACCGGCCTTGCCCTTCTTTTTCGGTTCAACAACCGGTTCTGCGACCGTTTCGGGCTCTACGACCGGCTCGGGGTCGGGTGCGGGGTCGGGTTCGGGCTCTACGACCGGCTCGGGATCGGGTGCGGGGTCGGGTTCGGGCTCTACGACCGGTTCGGGCTTCGCTTCCAGCATTTCGGCGAGGGAGGAGACGGCCTGCTCCACCTCTTCCTTGGTTTCCTCGTGTGTCTTGAGAGAAATGGGATCCAAGCCGAAACCGGACGGATAGATATCCAGATCCTCATCGGCTACAAAGAAAAAATGATTCTCCCGGGTAGCACGGAGACGTCCCAATCCCGGAAAGACGATGGTCTTTTTCACCTTGAGCACCTCCTTCATTTCTGTCAGGAAATCGGTGAGGATGCGGTTGGCATCGGCCTTGGGGACCGAATTGGCCTTGGCATACAAATCCACCAGCAACGTGTCATCCCCCTGCTTGGGCGTGAAATAGAGACGACGGTACGGCGGCATGATGGTATATCCCCTGTCGGCAAACGTGGCCGGAACAAGTTCTGTTACAAAACAACCCACGCCGGGAAGAGTGACACTGTCATGGTCCATCACCACTTCTTTCACCATTTTGGCAAGGAGGTCGATATCCATCTTAATTGTATAATAATTGGTTCAATTCACAAATATACAAAAAATCCGGTAAGATAAATCTTTTAAAAAAAATTCTATAAAAGCTTTGGAGAATCCAAAAAAGATTGTACCTTTGCAATCCCGTTACGGAAATAACGGAAAATTCCTCCTTAGCTCAGTTGGTTAGAGCATCTGACTGTTAATCAGAGGGTCGTTGGTTCAAGTCCAACAGGGGGAGCCAAAGCGGACAAATTGCTAAAATCGGCAGTTTGTCCGTTTTCTTTTTCTCCATAACTCTCTGATTTTCAAGCCGTATGTAAAGAGGGACTCGTTCTTGGAAAGAGGTTCAATATGATACCAACTCCAATTGGGTTAAAAACGGGTGGTACAGCGAAAACGCCTTGAATGAATAGATATTATCGGTTTTCCTATTAGCCAGATAGTCCTGCTTGAAGCCAGATATAGTTGTGAATGATGAAAAAAGAGAAATAGCTTCAAGCAATAAAGACTGAATCTGAAACTCATTTTCGGGGGTGAGATTACTTGCTCTGAGCAGTTCGTCTTTGTCCTTTATTCTGGCACGTGCACCAAGTGTGTAATATTTTGGGAACTCATAATCCTTTGGGAAAGTATCCAGGTGGTCAGGGTTGAAACCGACTGCTAATTCCAAATAATACAGGTCAGAGTAAAGAGACCTCTGAAAATACAATACGTGGATAAAATCTGGAGACAAGGCATACCATGCGCCTCTTTTGAAGAGAAATCCTTCTGAAGAAAGTAGTTTCTTGGCTATCAAGTTGATCGTATTCATTATATGCGGCCTTGGGTCCACCAATATATCTAAACAAAGTTAAGCTATTTTAGTACGATTTGCAAATGACTGGCCTTTATCTCTTCAAGTGTCTTAATAAAGGATTAATCCACTCCTGATTCTCGTCAATGAACTTGACGACTTGGAGGAAATCCCGCCACAGGTTCAACATTTCACTGTTTAGGGGAGCTCCTCAAAGCCACCTACAGAAATGCAGGTGGCTTTTTTTGGTTTTTTGTTTTTTCCGCACTATCTTTATGTGGCTAAAACAATAACCTATGGGTAAAATCCTCGTTGTGGGCAGCTCCAACATAGATATGACTGCCTATGTCAAAACCCTTCCCCGACCGGGGGAGACCATTGGAGACGGACGCTTCTTACAAGCCAATGGCGGAAAAGGAGCCAATCAGGCCGTATCGGCCGCCAGGCTGGGCGGTGATGTTCAGTTTCTTACTTGCGTAGGTGATGACATGCAGGGACGCATGCTTCGGGAAGTCTTTGCAGTCGACGGCATCCGCACGGAACTGATGAAATTCAGCGGCTCTTCCCCTACCGGTACCGCGCTCATTTTCGTGGCCGATGACGGTGAAAACTGCATTGCCGTGGCGCCTGGTGCCAACCGGGAGTTGCTTCCGGCAGACATTGACGCTGCAAAGAGCGCCCTGGACGGTGCTTCCTGGCTCCTGATGCAGTTGGAGATTCCTCTCCAGACTGTTTACCATGCCGTTGACGTTGCCTTTGAAAAAGGGATCCACGTCATTCTGAACCCTGCTCCCATCTCGGATTCCATCCCCGCGGATGTCCTTCGCAAACTGTGGCTCATCACCCCCAACGAGACCGAGGCAGAAAAACTGACCGGCATCAGAATCGGCTCGGCCGAAGATGCTTTCATGGCTGCGGACCGGCTCCTGTCACAAGGCGTACAGAATGTGATTATCACCCTGGGCAGTTCCGGCTCTGTCATCTGCAACGCATCGTTACGAGAGCAGATTCCCGCCCGCAAGGTAGTGGCTGTAGATACCGTAGGGGCAGGTGACGTTTACAACGGGGCTTTGGTGACGGCTCTTTCCGAAGGGAAATCCCTGATCGATGCGGCCCGCTTTGCCACCATCGCCTCTTCCATTGCCGTCACGCGTCCGGGCGCCCAGACCGGTGTGCCTCACCGGTCCGAAGTAGATGCCCTCCTTGCCACAATGCAATCTTAAAACCTTAATAAGCCATGTTTATCGTCAACAGTTACACATTAGCCGTCATCCTCTGCTTTGTCACCATGCTCTGCTGGGGTTCCTGGGGTAACACCCAGAAGCTGGCCGCAAAAAACTGGAGGTATGAATTGTTCTATTGGGATTATGTAATCGGAATGGTTCTCTTCGCCCTGCTTCTCGCCTTCACGGCAGGCAGTATCGGCTCCGAGGGACGCCCGTTCCTGGCAGATCTTGCGCAAGCCTCCCTGTCCAGCATCCTCTGGATACTGCTGGGCGGCGTCATTTTCAACGCCTCCAACATCCTGCTCTCTGCCTCTACTTCCATCGCCGGCCTATCCGTGGCCTTCCCGCTGGGTGTAGGACTGGCCTTGGTACTGGGTGTAGTGAACAACTACCGGGTAGCGGTACAGCAGGGTTCCAAAACCGGCAATGTGGTGCTTCTGGCCATCGGGGTCGCCCTGGTTGTCTTAGCTATTGTCTGCAACGGCATGGCTGCCAGCCGCAAGGGAGACAGCAGCATTTCCAAGGCCGACCAGCGCAAGGGCATCATCCTGGCCCTCATCGCCGGCGTGGTGATGTCCTTTTTCTCCTCCTTTGTCATGCGGGCCATGGACACGACCAACTTCGTCAGTCCCGCCGCCGGCAAGGTTACGCCCTATACAGCCATCGTCATCTTCACCATAGGTGTCCTCCTGAGCAACTTCGTATTCAACACCATTGTCATGCGCAAACCTTTCGTGGGCTCGCCAGTCAAATACAAAGCATATTTCTCCGGAGATGTCAAAACCCACCTGGTGGGTATGCTGGGCGGCGCCATCTGGTGCCTGGGAACGGCCCTCAGTTACATCACGGCGGAAAAGGCGGGCCCTGCGGTCTCCTATGCACTGGGACAAGGCGCACCCATGATTGCCGCCATCTGGGGCGTTTTCATCTGGAAAGAGTTCAAGGGCGCCGGGAAAAAAGTCTATGGCTTGCTGGCCCTCATGTTCTGCCTGTTCATCGCAGGACTGGCCTGCATCGTGGTTGCCGGTAACTAGAACCACTTCTCCCACAAACAAAAAGCCAGGCCCGAAAGCCTGGCTTTTTGTGTCGGGATGACTCGACTCGAACGAGCGACCCCTACGTCCCGAACGTAGTGCGCTACCAACTGCGCTACATCCCGATTCCCGATAAAAAACAAGCTCTTAAGCGAGCTTGTTAATGAACACTTGGAGACCGCTCTTGAGGTTGGCCGCTTTATTCTTGTGGATAACCCCGATCTTTGCGAGCTTGTCAATCATAGCATAAACCTTGGGAGCATTCTCCTGGGCTGCTGCCTTATCAGTGGTATTACGGAGGTCGCGGATAGCATTCCTCGTAGTCTTTGCATAATACTTGTTATGCAGTCTGTGTCGCTCGCTCTGACGCGCGGCACGCTGGGCGGATTTAGTGTTTGCCATTATTTTACTTTTTTATATTTGGTAGTGGGTAGTGGGTAGGAGAATCGAACTCCTATTGCGGGAATGAAAATCCCGAGTACTAACCGTTATACGAACCCACCAAACTTGGGACTGCAAAGGTAAGAAAAAAAATTTAGCATCCAAAATAATTTGGAATCTTTTTTACTCTACCTGTATCTCCAATGTTACAATGTCTTTTCTCCCCCCTTCTGTGCTTACTTGTGCCTCCACCACATGGGTTCCGGCCGAAAGTGTCACGGACGCTGCGTTGACGCGAGCGTCATCAAAGAACCAGTTCACCTCCCGTGCCGTATACTCCGTGGGGAGAATCAGGGAAAAAGCAAACTGAGAACCGGCCTTGTATCGGCCCTGGCCGGGATTGGCGATGACCGGATAATCCAGCATACTGGTGGAGATGCCCTGAACTCGGAATGACACCTTGTCAGAGGAAAAACCGATTTCACTCATCGCTACCTCGGAGGGGACCCCGTTCCAGCTGACGGGGATATACTCCGTCACCTTGTCCTGTCCCGGAAAAGGCAGACGGTCGTTGTACTGGGAGTCGAAGTAATAGCCATAACCACTATAGTACTTCATACCGAAAGAGACATCTTCGGGAGCTCCGGAAGCCACCACATAGAAACAGGGATGCTCTCCGTTCTCGTTGATGGCATTGGTGTAGGACCAGTTGAGCCAGAGGTCCTTTGCTGTATTCTGATAAGATCTGCCGTAACCGTCCTTAATCTCTACCTGACGATCCGATTTGTCCACATGGTAAACGATCAGGCCCGGTGCCGGAATATAGCGGTCCCATCCAGAAAGAGTGCGGCACTCGTAAACAAAATACTCGCCCTCCATGTCTGTGAGAGTCTTGTATGCCACGTTATTGTCAACAGGCTCCAGGGTGTATTCTCCGTCTTTCTGAAATTCCCGGATGGCACTCTCGTCCAGCCAGCCCAGGATAATCCGTTCTTCCATATTGAAGTAAGGTGGTGTCCTTCCGTTGTTGTTATAGGTTCCCGCATCCATGGTAGAATAGGACAGCAGGGTTCTGGGTTGTCCGTTGACATCGTAATCCGTATCGTAGAAATCCGGCAGACCCATGGCATGGCCGAACTCATGGCACACTGTCCCGATTCCGTCCATGTTTCCGCTTCCGTCCAATTCCGAGCCACAGGCATATCGGTCTATTGTCTTTCCATCGAGCGTCAGATCGATTCCGCCATACTGGAGATTCCACTGGTGGGGCCAGATAGAATCATCGTCGCCGCCGTCCGCTTCGCCCTTTCCAGCATAGATCATAAACACCAGATCCACCTCGCCGTCATTGTCGTGATCATATTGGGAGAAGTCTACTTCCCCATCCAGCATGACAACGGCATCGCGTACCGCTTCATGTGGCCTTCCATCGTTTTCATTCTCATCATTTTCACCGTAATACGCCATTTCCTTCTCCAGTTTCACCGGACCGAAAACGTCGAAAACGGGTTCAAAGACGCCGTGGGAATTGTCATAATAGAAATCACGGGCACTGCCGGTGGCTCCATTGACCGAATAGCCCGGCTGATTCATCATGTTGTCAAAAGCCTCATGGGCATTTTCCACCTTGAACTCCAGGTCACTGAACTCGACCAGAATCAGCAAGAACTTTTTCTGTCCCAGCGCAACCGGCGCCTTGGACTGAACCGCGGAACGCATCTGACGGGCAGCCTTACGCCGCAGGGCAGCTCCCCGCGCAGCCTTCGTCGGAGTCATTCCCTCTATGGGCCGATAAAACCCGTCGGTCTCCTTTCTGACCACCCGCCCTTTGTCATCAGTGGTCCAGTGTCCCCATTCATCCCCATGTCGCTGGATCAGGACGATACTTCCGTCCGGCTGTACATAGCGGATAAAACCAGGTTTGGCAGGTTTGGCCATAACGGACAGTGAAAGCGTCACCAACGTTACAAGTAACAATATCTTTTTCATACCTCCTTACTTTTTGATAATGACTCCACGGCCCTCTTCGTCTCCGAGCCACACTTTACCGTTTTCCTCTTTTTTCAGGACAAATCCATATTCTTTGGCAAGCAGGACATTCCATCCTTCTTTCCACAGGATATTGATTTTGACAACTTCACCCGGCAGAATCCCTTCCCTGTAGCCTTCCACCGAAATCTGTTCCCGCTTGAGAGGATTCACCAGGGCATAACGCAACTGATCCCCGAGATAGGAACGGACCAGCTGGTCTTCGCCCGGCAGATAGCTGCGTGTATTCCGGCCACCCAGATAAATACCGGGTTCCTCCCGATCCGTAATGGATTTGGCTTTTGCCGGTTTATGATACAAGGTCAGTTCCACCACATGGGAAGAAGTGGACAGGTAACAGCAGAAGCGCATATCCCGTGTGTTATAGCACAACAAGTTCCGGCTCCCTTCCAGCGATTTGATGATGGCTGTTCCGTTGTCGGAGACATCGATGGTCCATCTGGAAAAATCGGACAGCGTATCTACGGTGAGGAGCTGGCTCTTGGTTTCGGACGAGGCCGACAGATAGCCGCCCGTCACGCCCAGCTCCCAGGCACCGGGCTTACCGCCCAGTGTAATAACCTCCACATCTCTCGCGGGATCTTTGATAATATCATATTCCGGGGTAACAGAGACAGGAGAACGATATGTTCCTGTCTGACGGCCCATCGCCATGGTGCCCTTCAGATTGACAATCAAGAGCTCGTCTCCCGGCTCCAGGAAAGAGGTATCTGTCAGCAACAGGTAATTACCGGTATGCGCCGGAGGAAGCGGAGCCTGAGTCAACGTGACTTCCTGAACAAGATCTCCGGACGTGAAGGAAATGACCGCAGAGCGAATCTCCTCGGTCTCATTGGCCGATACGGTAATGCTGAATGGCTTGTCTTCCATACCCTTGGTTGCAGAGACGGTGAGCCAGTCTGCACTGCACTTCGCCTGAACCTCCACATTGGCCCGGACGATGAAATTCAGGGTCTCGCCGGCTGCGGCCGCCTCCAGTTGATTGGAAGTAAGGACAATGGCATCCTTCTGAGCCTGCACGATGGTGAGTTTGCAATCCCGATTGTCAACACTGAAAGTAACCAGCGCTTCCCGGGATTCATAGGTCGTGTTCTCGGTCAGGACCAATTGGTTTTCCTTTATACTCACCCAATCACCTCCCGACGCGGCAATTTTAATGGTACCGGCTCCGGAAGGCAGTTCCAGGGAACCGCCGGAGGCATCCACAGCCTCGTAGGCCTCCACTGTCCCGGTATTGCCGACGCCCACGCCAAGCACTTTCACGAAACAACTGCCGTCGCTTCCGTTCGCCACCAGCATCATCCGGCCGGCAGCGGCTCCGGCGGGAATCGACACGGTCAGGGTTCCCTTGTCGCCGCTGGGAGCGCCCCAACTTACCGTCCATCCTTCCGGATGGAAAGACATCAGCGTATAGGTCACATTCTGAGGCGTTTTCACCTCATATCCCACCTGGATGGTTTCACCGGCCTTCAGGGACTGGAAGGCATCATCGGCCACCACGATCTGTAGTTTTACCTCTACTGGGATTTCAGGCACTTCCGGCTTTTCGGGTTCTTCTCCGCCGGGTTTTTCCTCCACACAAGAGAAAGTCAGTACGGCAAGAGGCAACAGGAACAATAATAGTTTTTTCACAGCTTACTGATTAGATTCTTCCTCCCATTCAAACGAATAAAGGAGCGATTCAACTTGTCTGAGATATTGGCGCTTGTCATAACGGGGAGCGAACACGAAAGCTTCCAGGACAATGATGTCCTTCCCATCCTTGCTATAAAAGGAATGGGATACGAAAGGTCCGCCCATGAAATCTCCATGAACTTCCCAGAAGCCACGGGTTTCCATGAAATCGCGTCCATGGTAGCGGAGCGACCGCGTAGTAGGTTCCTGCGCGTTGGAAGTAGTCATATAAGAACCTTCGAACATTCCGGGCACGTTGGATTGCATGACGCGGTTCCGCTCCCGGATAATCTGATCGACCGTAAAGACATCCTGCCGGTCTGCCGGGTAACGGTATGCCATCACATACTGCTGGACATACTGCTTTTCATCGGCAATCCAAACAAAATCGTCGGTAAATTTCCGGCAACGATAGCCGGAAGGGAAATGGATGACACCCCCGGTCACCTTCTTTACGGGATCGCGCAGGGCACGTTCCTCATAAAGCTTGGCATTGGCGATGTTGCGGTCCCGCTCCGACTGCTCGAAAAACTCCGCGATGACAGGCGCCGCTTCCCGGAACAGTTCCAGGGCCTGCTCCTGGTCGGCCGCGTTTACCTGGACAACGGCCTGGGGCTGCGCCCAGACATTGTTCTTGTACACCACCCCGTTACTGGCATTCTGCGGATTGATGTTCACCAGCAAAAGGTTACGGTGCATTTTGAACATGTTATTGAAACTCCCGGGAGGAACATTGGACAGGGCGAAAAGCGGCTCACGCTGGGCCAGATAAGGCGTATCGGAAGCCAGGGCATCCCGGATGGCAACGCCCAGATTCCCTTCCCACTGTTCCCGCTCGATCGTGACCAGGACTTCACCTGCCTTCCCGCTCACATTGGGAAGTAAGGTCTTCTTTTCGCCGCTTTTGCAGGCAGAGAGGGCCAAAAGGCAGGCCGCGAGGGCAAAAATTCTACGGAACTTCATAATTATCAATGGATTAGTCGTGAAATATCATTTCCAAAGGCCAAGAACATCAGCATCAGTAACAGGAACATGCCGATTACCTGGGCAATGGTGAGGAACCGGTCGCTGGGTTTTCGGCCGGTAATCATCTCATACAGGCAGAAAACGATGTGCCCGCCATCCAGTGCCGGAATGGGCAGGAGGTTCATCACCCCCAGCATGATGGACAGGAGCGCCAGGATATACAGGAACTGATGCCAGTTCCAGGAAGAGGGGAACACCTGGCCGATGGCGACGAAACTGCCCACAGACTTGTAGGCCCCGGTAGAAGGGGTAGCGACGAGCCGAAGATCCTGCAGATAACCCGTGACGGAACTCCAGGCCAGGGCACAGCCCGCCGGGACAGACTCCCACAAAGAATAATCACGGTGCTTCAGGGACGGATTGCGGAAAAAGACCCCCAACATGCCCAGGGTATCCACCTGCATGGCCAGTGACAAGGTGTCCTCCCCTCTGAGGACCGCCACCGGAAGGGTTTCGCCGGGATGGGCGTGAAGCACTTTCTGCGCATCCTGCAGATAAGGGGTCTCCTCCCCGCAGACACCGACAATCCGGTCTCCCTTCTGAAGGCCGGACAGAACGTTGGGAGAGGTGTCCATGATGCTGTCCACCACAAACGGCAGGGCGATATCGAACATCCCTGGCGTATTCAGGATATCCCCCATCAGGGACTGGTCGATATAGATATCCAGCGTATCCGTGCCGCGGAGCACGGTGGCCTTCTCTACCTGGCGACGGGCCAGATCGGCCTGGAGGCTGAGGAAATCCCTGGGAGCATAGCCGTCATAAAGGAGAATTCGGTCTCCGGTGCGGAACCCCAGTTCTTCCCCCAACTCATTGACATAGACCGGACTGTCATTGGGCATGTAATTATCGCCCCAGATGGCCAGGATGGCGATAAACAGCGCGATGGCCAGCAGGAAATTGTTGAGCACGCCACCACTCATTACGAAAAGGCGCTTCCAAGCCGGCTTGCTGCGGAACTCCCAAGGCTGCGGCTCCTTTTTCAGGGCCTCCGTATCCATGGATTCGTCAATCATGCCGGCTATCTTGCAGTAACCGCCCAGCGGCAGCCAGCCAATCCCGTATTCCGTTTCCCAACGGGCCGATGAGGGCACCAACTTCCGGAACCAATCCATACGGGTGGAGAACAGTTTCACGCCCCCGATATCGAAGAAAAGGAAGAACTTGTCCACCCGGATGCGGAAGATGCGCGCCCACATGAAATGCCCGGCCTCATGGATAATGATGAGGACGGAAAGAGCAAGGACAACCTGCAATACTTTTAAAAGGACCGCCATACCTCAGGGAAGGACTGTTCCGCCAGATGAAATGCCTGGTTATGGGTGGCAAAAATATCATCCAGCGAAGGATTCCCTACAAAATTCACACCATCCATCACACGTGCAATGGTACGGGGAATGTCGTAGAACGCGATTCTTCCCGCGAGGAAGGCGGCCACGGCAGCCTCATTGGCCGCATTCATGGCGCAAGGAATGTTGCCGCCCCGTCCGATGGCGTCGAAGGCAAGTTGCAGGCAAGGGAACTTGACACGGTCGGGCTCAAAGAAAGAAAGGCCCTGTAAAGTTTTGAAATCCAATCGTTTTCCTGAAAGCGGAAGGCGTTCCGGATAAGCCATGGCCAGCGAAATGGGAAGCCGCATGTCCGGACAGCCGAGTTGGGCGATGACCGCGCCGTCGGCAAATTCCACCATGGAATGGATAATGGATTCCGGATGCACCACCACATGAATCTTTTCCGCCGGGACATTGAAAAGCCACTTGGCTTCGATGACTTCGAAGCCCTTGTTCATCATCGTGGCGGAATCGATGGTAATCTTGGCGCCCATATCCCAGTTGGGGTGTTTCAGCGCCTCTGCCTTGGTGGCACAGGCAATCTGTTCCCTGGGCCAGGTACGGAAAGGGCCGCCGGATGCCGTCAGATGAATCAGGTGAACGGGGTTTCCCTTGGCACCTTCCAGACATTGGAAAATGGCCGAATGTTCCGAATCGACCGGATAGATACGGGCGCCGCAGCGTTCCACCTCTCCCATCACCAGCGGGCCGGCCGCTACGAGGGTCTCCTTATTGGCCAAAGCCAGGGTCTTGGCAGCCCGGATGGCGGCCAGTGTGGGCTTGAGTCCGCTGAACCCAACCATGGCGGCCACCACCACATCCACTTCCGGCGCCTGCACCAGGCCGCAGGCGGCTTCAATGCCGAGATGGACCTGAACCCCCGGAAGCGCTTCCTTCACCTGGGCGTACTTCTGGGGATTGCAGATGACTACATGGGGCACATGGAACCTCAGTGCCTGTTCGATGAGAAGGTCGGCACTGTTATTGGCCGACAGCATGAAAACGGAAAAACGTTCAGGAAACTGGCTTACAACATCCAATGTCTGCGTGCCGATAGATCCCGTGGATCCCAGGATGGCGATGGTCTTTTGCTTCATGCTGCGTTAAAACTTAATGTAGTGTGACGGATCGACAGATGCCCCCTTGTACCAGAGTTCGAAATGCAGATGATCTCCTTTCGTGAGCGAAGAAGACGGGGCCAGCATGCCCACGGGCGTACCGGCTTTGACCACGTCTCCGCTCCTGTGCAGAAGCTTCTGGTTATTCTTATAGACAGAAAGAAGGTCACTTCCATGCTGGAGAATCAGGGTATAGCCTGATTCCTGTTCCCAGCTGGTGTACACCACCGTTCCATCCAGGACGGCCATGACGGTGCTGCCTACGGGAGCCGTAATATCCACCCAGGGATGCTGCACGCGCTCATACCCCTTTGACATGACCCCTTTGACCGGCGTATAGAACGAAAGGGCCTCGATGGGAAGGTTGCCGCGACGGGCACCGGCAGAAACGCCGAACTGCTCTTCCTCGGTAACCTCCAGGCGCAGAAGGGAATCCCGGATGGCTAGATAATGGGCATCAGAAACGGCGCGGGAGCCCTGGCTGCCGATAATCAGGGTATCCAGACGGATGGGGGCCTCCCCCGCCACGACCCGGCGAAGATTCTCGGTATAGAGTTCCCACTGCAGGATGCGGGTTTCAAGCGAATCAATCCGAAGCACATTCTGAACGGCCTGACGGCGGGAATTGGCATCCGGATAACCGGGAATAAAGGTTCGGATGGGGGTAAAGGCGATGAGCGAAAAAATCACCAGCAGCACGACCACTACGGCCGAAATCCCGCCTACCAGAAGATTGGACTTGGAAAAACGCAGACTCCAGAGGCGCTCATGAGAGGTGGCATCCACCAGTGTAAGGCGGAAGTTGCGGTTTTTCTTATCGGGTTTATCCATAAAATATTCGTATATTTGCAGATTGTATGGACAGAATCATCGGCATAGACTTCGGACGCAGGAGAACCGGCCTCTCGGTCAGTGATCCGCTGGGAATCTTTGCCTCTGCCCTCGATACTATCGATTCTACAAAGTTAATAGATTATCTCAAAAAATACGCCATCTCCGAGAGAATCCTTCGCTTTGTAGTGGGTTATCCGGTGAACATGGACGGCAGGCCGTCCGAGGCCCGGGCCGATGTCGACGTCTTTCTGAAGAGCCTCGCCAAAGCCTTTCCGGATACGCCCGTAACGCTTGAAGACGAGCGTTTTACCTCAGTGCTCGCGCATCAGGTGATGATAGACGGAGGCATGAAGGCTTCCCAGCGGAAAGACAAGTCCTCCGTGGACAAAATCTCCGCCGCCATCATCCTGCAGAGCTACCTGGACCGTACTCGTGGCAGCAGCGCCGTTTTCGACCCCTCGGCCGTTCCGGAAAGCCTGTCCCGTAACAAGACAAGGAAAAAGAAATGATAAGACCGATTTACCTTTATGGCGCAGAAGTGCTGCGCCAGACCGCCGCTCCGGCGGACCTCAAAGACAAAGAAGGCATCGCCGCCCTGGTACAGGATCTCAAGGACACCCTTGTCGTTGCCGACGGCTGCGGCCTGGCCGCCCCCCAGATTGGGGTAAGCACCCGCATCGTGATTGTGGACGGGGATGTCGTATCGGACAACTACGAATACTTAAAAGGGTTCCGACGGACCCTCATCAATCCGGAAATCATCTCTGAGAGCGATGAGAAAACAACTTACTCGGAAGGCTGCCTGAGCATCCCCGGCATCTACTGCGACGTCGTGCGTCCCAAGAAGATCACCGTTCGTTACTACAACGAAGACCTCCAGGAAATGACCGAAGAGTTTGACAATTTCTCCAGCCGGATGATCCAGCACGAATTATCCCATCTGGACGGAGACCTTTTCACGGACCATGCCGCCCCGATTCGCAAAAAAATGATTTCCAGCAAACTGCAGAATATCGTCAAAGGCAAAGTGCATCCGCACTATAACAGCCGCTTGAAATAAAAGGATGCCCGGGCTTTCGGCGTTCAGCTGGCAGAGCCGCTTCACCGAGGTATGATACTTCTTGGCGATTCCGGAAAGGGTATCTCCGTTGCGGATGGTATGATACTTCTGGGCAGCCGCCTCCGCCTTGGCACGGGCCTCGGCATCCTTCTTTGCCTGTTCCTCCGCCGCAATGCGGTCTTCCTCGTCGGTACGGAAAATCTCATCTTCGTCATCCACATTCTGAACATAGCGCTGATTGGGATTGAAATACCAGCTGCGAACTTTCAGAAGGCGGTGGCGGAGGGTTCCGGACTCGAAATCGATAATCCAGGACGGATCGAAGGCTGCACCCTTGTAACGGGTTTCAAAATGCAGGTGTGGTCCTGTGGAACGGCCTGTGGAGCCGCCCAGGCCGATGATATCGCCTGCACTCACCCAGTCTCCCGAATCCACCTTCCGTTCTGAAAGATGGCCGTAGAAAGTCTCCAGTCCGTTGGCATGGCGGATGACCACCAGGTTGCCGTAACCGCCGATATAGTCAGAAATGCGCACTTTCCCGTCAAATGCGGCCGGGACCGGCGTTCCCTTGGGAAAAGGCAAATCGATTCCCTGATGCCGGCGGCCATGCCGGTAACCGAACTTGGAGCGCGGCACCACCTTGTTGGGACAACAATAGGAATCCAGCGAATCCACAATCCAGATGGAAAAACGGTCCGGAAGGGCATCCGGAGAACTGTGATAAGGATTCACGGAGTGGGTATCCCAACACTCGGTGAAGACCGTCGTATCCGCCACGGCGGAAGGGTCTTTCACGAAACGATAGGTACCGTTGTCATACAGGACCACTTTAACAGAAGGATTCCCGGTATCCAGGGTGTCTGCAAACTCCGACGAACGGAGGATAGTGGGCAACACTTGCTGGCGCCCGAACACATGGCGGAGGGAATCAACCGAACGGTCATCCGTCTCCTGGGCCGCAAGCGGGAGGAAAAAGCAGAGCGCCAGGGATATGAACAGACTTCTTTTCATTCGCTAACGCTTGCCTCCGAACTGATTTACCAGAATGGAATCTGTCTCGGATATCTTTTCTTGGAGGAGTTCTTCGGACGTGGCTTCACAGATGAAGCGGAGGTAGGGTTCCGTGTTGGAAGGACGGATGTTGAACCACCAGTCGGAGAATTCCACACGATAACCATCAAAATCCATAAAGGCGGTAGCCTTCTCCCGGGCCATGAAATGCTCTTTGACGGCGTCCATGGCACCTTGCTTGTCCTCAATCCGGTAATTGATCTCTCCGGAATTCCGGTAACGCACAATCTCTGCAATGGCCTGACTGAGGGTCTTCCCATCCTTTTTGAGGTCGGATACGATGTTCAGGAGTATCACGGAAGCCAGCAGACCGCTGTCACTGTAGAAGAAGTCGCGGAAATAGTAGTGACCGGCCAGTTCCCCGCCCCATACGCCGTCGATTTCACGGAGTTTTTTTGCGGCAAAGGCACGGCCCACTTTCCAGGTGCGCATCTCGCAGCCCATGGGTGCGAGATACTCTCCTACCGCCTTGGAGGAACGGATATCCTGCAAGACCAGGCCCTTCAGACCGCGTTCTTTCACGAAGTAATTGCCCATCAGGGCAATCATAAGGTCCGGAGAAATGAATGCTCCCTTTTCGTCCACGAACATCACACGATCGGCATCTCCGTCGTAGATGACACCGGCATCGGCCTTTACCTCACGTACTTTCTCTTCCAGCGGGAGGCAGTTCTTCTCGATGAGAGGATTGGGCTCATGGTTGGGGAAACGGCCGTCCAGCGTATCGAACAGATAGTGGATGTTGGCACCGGTCCCGAAGATCTCCTTGGCGAAGAGGTTGGCCATTCCGTTGGAAAGGTCCATGGCGATGGTGAGGCCGCTGTAGTCCTTGACGAACTTGCGCATGAAGGCCAGGTAATCGGCCATAATATCCTTCCGGTACACATTTCCGCGCCTGGCGGCCACGGGGGTGGCTTTTCCTTCGTCAATCCAGGCCTTGATCTGCCCCAGACCGGCATCGAAGCCCACGGCCTGCGCATCGGTGGTGGACACCTTCATGCCGTTGTACTGAGCCGGATTATGGCTGGCCGTAATCTGGATGGAGGCGTCAAAACCGTAATTGGCCGTGCCGAAATACACCATCGGCGTAGAACTGAGGCCGATGTCATAGACATCTGCCCCGGCATCGTTGATGCCCCGGATGACGGCATCGTG
Organism: uncultured Bacteroidales bacterium; assembly: GCA_900320795.1. Taxonomy (GTDB): domain Bacteria; phylum Bacteroidota; class Bacteroidia; order Bacteroidales; family UBA932; genus Cryptobacteroides. Next base: position 608 of record ONTQ01000007.1, on the reverse strand, counting down.
GATTTCGTCGGAGGAAACGCGGCAATCGCGGCCGACCAGGACCTTATCGGCCTTCAGCAAGCGAGGGACAAAATAGCCCACTTTATAAGCGATATCGAGGTCCCAGTCTTTGCCCCAGATACCCCGGATGTCGTATGCATGAAATGCACCCATGATAAATGGTTTTTAGAAGTTAAACTTGGTCATGCAGATGAAACGGTGGTTCAGAATCCACTCGGACGCGCCGGTGAACATGCCGCGGGCATTGCGGTCGCCGCTGCCGAAGCGGGCGGCGGTGAGGTTATACTCCAGGGAAACGGTGAACTTGCCCAGGTTCCAGGCCACGGTAGGCGTGGCGCGGAAAGCCTGCTGGATGTGCAAATCGGCCGATGTATTCATCCACAAGGAGTTGTCCGTCAGGTCCTTGGTGGTACCCAGCTGCTTCATATAGCCCAGCATACCCATCACCTGGAACTTCTTGCCGTAGGAGAAGCTTACGAAGGAAGCCCAGTCCTGCATGGGAGTATACTCGATGGTGCCGTTGTCGTTGAAAGAGTGCACTCCGTAACCGCTGAGAAGGTTCAGATGCTCTCCGCTCTGGGCCAGGATGCTCTTGGCGCGAAGCTGGA
>ONTQ01000245.1 GCA_900320795.1 uncultured Bacteroidales bacterium | reverse complement strand
TGGCATACAGCATGACACCTACCGACAACATTCCTGCAATGGCAGTAATGGTTATGTCGAAGATTTTAGCTGTCTTTGTAAATCTTGTTTCCATATTTTATTATTATTTGTTGTTAATTCACTTTCTTTCCGCAGAAGTCTATTCTGCATTACCGACAGAGCCTACTTACGCTGCTCGCGCGCGGCAACAATATCCAAAAGGTAGTGAGGGGTAAAGAACTTGTCCATGAACTGGTAATAACCGAGCAAGGGAGTCACGGCCTTGTACTGGTCGGCCAAAAGGTCCTTCTTGATACGCATGTCACCTGGTCCGGCGATGTCCAGGACGTTCTGGTCTTGTGCCGAGTACGCCTTCCATTCGACCTTATCTGTTGACGGGTTGCCGTTGCGTGCAAAATTGGTCCACATCTGAAGAACGGTCGTAAAGATCTCATCGGAGATATTCGTGCCGTTGAAGGGGCTGGTTGTCCCGACACCGCGAAGGTTGAACATGAAGATGAGCTCCACGGAATGTGCTGCTCCAATCTCCGCATTGCTGCCCGGGTACGACCAGTAGTAGCAGTACGTCTTGTTGAACGCACTTTGTGCGTCAAGTTGCTGGAGCATAGGAACCCTAAACATCAGCTCATTGATGAACTCCGTCTCGATAAGTCCCGGTTCTTGGGTTCTGCATACTCGCCAGAATTCCTCGTAATACTTCTTGTCCTCTTCCTTCAGGTATTTGGCAGCGTCGCCCACGGCGCGCTGGGCGAATAACTTTTGCTCCTCCATGTTCAGACACGGTCCCTCGCCCATGAACAGCCTTGCCTCGTCGGCTGTGCTGCCAGCCATAATGGATATGTGCTTTGCGTAGCCTTTCTTGTACAGCTCGATAGGCGCCTCGGGGAGCACCTCGGTTCCGTAATAGGGGCAGGACGTGAACTTGCCAACCGCTTCTACATACGCCTTTTGGAGTTCCTCTTCGCTCAGCGCCATGATATCGTCCATCGTCTTGCAGCCAGTGTACTCGAGCAGCGCCTTGGTTTTGCCCTGCGCGGCTTCACAGCCGACCGGGAAGGCCAAAGTGGTGGAGCCACTCTGGGCGATGACTTTCTGGAAATATTGGTTCGCTTCTTTCAAGACCGGCAGAATGGAAACCGAACCGCCGCCGGCACTTTGTCCGAAGATGGTCACGTTGTCGGGATCGCCACCGAAAGCGGCTATGTTCTCGTGCACCCACCTGAGCGCCATCGCCTGATCCAACAGACCGTTGCAGGGCGCCGTCTTGAAGTTTTCGCCACCGGGCACCGACGAGAAGTCCATGAAGCCGTACATGTTCAGGCGGTAGTTGATGTTCACCATGATGATGTCACTATGCTCCTGAACGAGGTTGGCTCCGCTGTAAGAGGCCTGCGAGCCCGAGCCGACGACGTATGCCCCGCCGTGAATCCATACCATCACCGGTTTCTTCTTTGTCTTGTCGTCGGTGTTAAGCCAAATGTTCAGGTAGAGGCAGTCCTCGGACATCTGCTTCTGTATGCAATCGTCATAGCCGAGTGAGCCGAAAGCACCCTTTCCATAGTACTTAGCCTCGAAGACCCGGTCGCTCGCTTCCACATACTCCGGTGCCTTGAAGCGGCGCTTGCCCACGGGCGCCTTTGCATAGGGGATTCCCAGCCACGACGCAACCCCGTATTCCTCGGTTCCGACGAAGGTGCCGTTAACGCACTTCACAGCATGGGCCTTGTCATATTTTCCCGTGATTTCACTGTTCAAGTTCTCGTACGACTCGAATCTGACGAGATCCTTGAATGCTCTTTTCTTTTCACTCTTTGTCAGGTCCGAAGTAAAAAACTTCGCATTCTTGCTAATTAGTTCGGCCTTACATATCGCAGCTATACCCAGAATAACGGCGATGATAAGTAATAATCTTTTCTGTTTCATCATGAGACTTATTACTACTGAATATTATACTTTGCCAGCAACTCTCTGAAAGCCTGTGCTTCGGCCGACTCTTTTACATCCTTTTCAGCTCCAAGCATCCGTGCCGTCGCATGGTTTCTCATTTCAATAAGCC
>ONTQ01000042.1 GCA_900320795.1 uncultured Bacteroidales bacterium | reverse complement strand
AAATAGAATCTAGTTGTAATCATTTTTCCAACGCTTTTTAGTCATTCAAACTCACTTGTTACTCACGTACCACTCATTTGGCACTCGATTTTATAGTTGCAAAGTTAGTTATTTTATTTTACTTTGCAACTAAACTTATACGGTAAAAATAGGCGAGAATACAAGCATAGACAACAGGCAAGCACAAAAAAACAACCTCTAACAAACTGAAGGTCAGAAGATTAGAGGCTGTCGTGATTCCGTTGGGATTCGAACCCAAGACCCACAGCTTAGAAGGCTGTTGCTCTATCCAGCTGAGCTACGGAACCATCCGTTTGGGGTTGCAAAGTTAGTGAAAAAATGCCAAAATGCAATTATCTGGGACTCATGGACAGCAAGAGTTGCAGTTGCTGGTTCATGGCCTCCGAGAAAGTGGTCTTGCCTTCGCCGGCCGGGAAACTGTCCGTGAGGGTGCCGCCCTCATAGTCGATGGAAAGACCGGTAATTCCGACAGCGCTCATCTTGTACAGATCCTCCATCGAAGGATAAACATAGACAAAGTTCTCATCGTCACGAGCCTGCAGGAGGGAAATTTCGCTGCCATCGGCCAGGGTGAAACGGACAGGAGCGTCGTAGGGGATATGATACTTCTCCTTGGCGCCGATTACGAAAGCCAGGTCCAGGTCTTCTCCGTTGGTGTTTTTGTAGTACAGGTGCGACAGGATGATGTTGTAGTCGAAGTTCTTGCCCCGGCCCACGATGGGATTGGAGGTGGACATGATGCTATTGGTATTCTCGGTATAGCCACCCAGTTCGGCGTTGAGGTCGATGGTAGTTTCGGATGCCTTGAGGATGGCTTCGCAATGGCGTTTGAGAAGGTTCCCCAACTGATCTTCCGTCCAATTGGCGCTGATGTAATCTTCAGGGTTCCAGCCGGTAATGATATCGGCCCCTTTGATGCCCTTGACCATCTTTTCCATCTCAGCCGGTTCTACGGCGTACTTGAGACGGCTCAGGAAATTGCCATCTTCCTGACGGCGGGGCGTAGCGGAACTTTGACCGATCTGTTCCAGGCGTACGATTTTGCCGTTGCTCAAGGTAATGGCCATCTTGACCCCTTTGGGCACCACGGTGGCTTCTTTCTGTACTAGATTGACATACAAGAGGTACAGGGTGGAACCGTCGGGAAAGCCCACCAGCTCGACACGGGTCTGGGCAGGGGTTTCGCCAATCTTGAAGCTCTCATAGTCCGTGGCGATGTGGGTCATACCCTCCGAGCGGTAGTTGGTCCGGATTTGCTGGGCATTGAGCCCCGTCCCCGCAAGAATGCTGAGCGCCAGAATAAGCAGTTTCTTCATTTTATTATGTGTTATTAGATTACAAAGATAATATTTTCTGCACCAAAAATACTATCTTTGCAACATGAAACGTTTCTTATACGCGCTCCTTATCGTTTTTCTCGCCGCTACTTCCTGCGGAAAGAATGGTCTGTATATCAGTGTGGACAATACTGCCTGGGAAATTTCCACCGCCACTCAAGTCGGCTGGCCCTGTTTCCTGGATGACCAGCACGTGAGTGTCATTCAGGTAAACCATCAAAACGGCAATTATCAAACGCTGAACGGGACCTTCTCGGTAAAAGGTCACCGGGTGGATGTAATGGCCGATGGAACCTCCCTCTATATGGTGCGCACGTTCTCCCATTTGAAGAACAGCAGCAATAGGAATTACAAAAAACTCTCTCCGGAGGCTCCGGAATCCCTTGACGGCAGCATCTGGGCCCACCTGAAAGACGGAGACTTCACTTTCTACTATTTCCAGGAGAACGGGACCTGCCGGAAAGGCGTCTATCAGAATGTGACCCGCCGGGAAGGCTTTGAAGATGGTTGGGAATTCGAGAATTACCCCTACACCGCCTCCGGCAGCCATTTTTCATCGGCCGACGGGAAAGGGTATTTTTTCCATAATTCGTTCCTCCAGCTCAACGGAGCGGCCATTCCCCTTGTAAGCGCTTCCGAGAACAAAGCGGGTTCTTCCTCCCTGAAAGGCACCGTATGGACCTTTAACACAGAAAACGCCTATCCGGGCTTCATCGTTTTCACATCGGCCACGGAATTCACCCGTATCCTGGTGGGCAGCAATGTGATTTTCGCCGTCCTCACCGGCACCTATGAGGTAAAAGGAAACTCCGTCGCGTTCCAGACGGAAGCGGCGGAGCTTTGTGAAACCTGCCCCATCGAGGACGGGCAGTTTACCTATCTGAAGAAAACCTATTCTTTGGTTTCCTTCTGATTCTCTTCTTCCTTGGAAGAGAACATTTCCTTGACCTTGGGCCAGTAGCCCTTTGCCAGCACTAGGCCGCAACCCAGAATAAATCCCAGGAAGGTCCAGACAATGAGTGTCTTGGCCCGGCTGTTGGACGGCTGACGGGGAACCGTGACCGGCTGGATGACCGTAAGGGTGGGAGTGTCCCGCTTCACCTGCATCTTTGCCTGTTCCAGTTGCTTGGCCATTTCCGTGTAGATGGCGCTGGAAACGCTGTACTTGGTTTGCAAGCGTTCCTGCTCCATACGGGCACGGGTGGTGGTCATCTCCTGGGAGCGGTCCCGCACGGTGGCCAGTTGGGACTGGAGGGTTTCCGTCTCGGCCTTGATTTCATTGTAACGCGCCTGTACGTAGGCCAGTTGCTCCTTGGCTTTCTCCGTACGGAAACGGGTTACCTCGTCCTGAAGGAGTTGCTGGGCCTTCATGGCCAGTTCGGCCGTCTGCATGGGCTCGGAACCGTTTACGGTAAGGGTGAGGTAGCCTTCCTTCTTATCCACCGCCAGGGAGACGCTCTGGGCGACTTTCTTGAGCATTTCTTCCTCATCCTTGGTTACCATGAGCGGCTTGGCGACATTGTCCCCCACGCCGGCGGCATCCACGAACACCGGATCCGGTTTTTCCTTACGGAGAAGTCCTAGCAGGGTGCCGGGCAGGCCGATGGTATATTTCAGGATGTAACTGCCCACCGTAGGCTTCATATACTCCTTGGCATACGTAAACATGCTCACGGCGGTATCGGCCTTCTCATAATGGAGCGGCGTATTCATCAGCTCCAGCCGGAAGGGCACGCTGCTCACGATCTGGGGATAGATGAGGGGGGAAAGGTCTGCCCCTGTATTGACCATACCCATGTCGATGCCGGCCAGGGAGGCCAGGGAACTGAGCGAAGAGTTGGAACGGGAATTCATCTGCGGAACCATGGTGCTGGTCACCGAATACGTCCGCTTCATGGTGAGTGCCACCACCAGTCCCAGCACGATGAATACGGTCGTGCAGATGATGATGGTCTTCTTGCCGTCCCAGAGCTGACGGAGCAGCCCGACGATATCGATGCCCTCTTCTTCCTGGGGCATATTGTAGGTAGGATTTTCCTCCATGGCTAGTTAAGTCTTTCGATGAGCAGGATCATGGAAACAACCGAGGTGAGGCTGGACAGGGTCGAAGATGCAATCCGCTCCCAGTCAACTTTCTCCTTGGGTTTCTCCAGTTCTTCGCGTTTCTTGTAGTCGATGCTGCAGGAAATGACGCTGCCGGGTTCCACCTTGGGGTAGATGCGCCACCACAGGAAATGACGGACACCCTCGGACTGCCCGTTGGGCTTGGTCACGGTAACGCTGTTGCGGTTGGCATCCTTGGTGAAGCCACCGGCGTTTTTGCGGATATACCACTTGGCACTGTGCGGGCCCTGGTAAATCACGCTCTTCTGAGTAGCCGAGAGCTCATCCGGGACGTATTGCGCCAGCAGAGTACCGGTTTCCCGGATGATGACCGTGTTTTCCTGGCGGACCACGTTGATGACGTCACCGTCCAGCAGGATGGGATCGTACTGGGTATTGCCCTTGTTGGCCTTGATCTTTGCCAGGTCAATGCCGATATTGCCGCGGCCTTTGTAGGGACGGAAGAGGATGGCGGCAGGTTCGGCATCGTTCAGGAGACCGCCGGCCAGGGTCAGCACATCGGAAAGCTGGGTGCGGTTGTCTTCCAGCACATAGACACCGGGATAGCGTACACGGCCGTTCAGTTCCACGATACGGCCCGTGGAGAAGTTGGGCGTCTGGCGCACGACGATATGGTCGTAGGGGCGAATCTGGAAATCACCGCCGGTCAGATTGTAATTCTCATCCACGGCAAGGATCTCATTGTCAAAGGACACCTCGTCTTTCTTGGAGATATTCACGCGGAACACCTGCACACGGTCATAAGCGGCGCCTTCCGTGAAACCACCGGCCATCACAAGCAGGTCGTGCACGGAGAGCGAGGAGTCGTAGGTGACATTGACCGGGGTCTTCACGGCTCCGCTCACGCGGACTTCTCCGATATTGGTATAGGTGGAATTGTCATAGACATTGAGCCGGTCACCGGGCTGGAGGAGCTTGTCCCCGTCTTTTTCCAGATTCACCTGGATGTATTGCATCTTGTCGGGGTTGGTGACATCCTGGCGGAAGATATAGGCCACGGGATAGGTGGTGGCCTTTACACCGCCGGCATACTCGACAGCCTGGGAGACCGTCATCTTGTCATTGAGGCCGAAATCCTTGGTAAAGGGCTTGCGGACGGCGCCGTTCACGGAAATGGTAGCCAAATCACGGTAGGCGGCCAGGCCGAGGACGGTCACTTGATCCCTGGCTTCCAGGCGGAAGTCCGGGTTGGAGCCCGTTCCGGGGTAAGGGACTGTGAGCACGCGGACGGTGGAATCGGGAAGCATGCGCTCGACGAAGACATAATCGGTCCGGGCCGTATAGGAAGGCTGGGCCTTTTCCAGGAGGGCTTTGAGGCTGCGGTTGCCGTCCAGGTTGAAGCGGCCGCCAAAATAAACCTCGCCGCCGACAGCGACATAATCCTCCAGTACGCGGGGATTTCCTTTGACAAGAACGATGTCACCGGCCGACAGGCTGGCGGTCTGGGCACCGCTGAGGATATTGGCCAGATTGTATTCCTTGAGTTTCTTCTCTCCGTCTTCGTAACGCTCTATGGAAACATATTCTCCATAGGCGTTGGTGCTGAGACCGCCGGCATATTTGATCAGGTCTGCCAGGGTTTCGCCTTCGGCCATTTCGTACCGCATCGGGCGGTTGACGGCACCTTTGAGGGTAACGATCTTCTGGGCTACCGGAACATAGAGGACATCGTTATTCTGGAGGTCAAAGAGAACGCTGCCCGTCTGACCGGTCATATACTGATAGAGGTCCAGACGTTCTGTCTTACCGCCACGGGAACGCTGGATGTTACGGACAGAGCCGATGGCCGTGGGACCGCCGGCAGCAGCCAGGGCGTTGAAGGCCGTATTGAGGGCGCTGAGGGTGAAACCGCCCTGCACGCCCACTTCACCGTAGATGCTCACTGCCACAGTACGGGCCGTAGTGATGGTGACGGCAATCTGGTCCTGACGGAAGGAATAGTGCTGGGCGAGTTTGCTCTTGATAGCTTTGCGGCCCTGGGCCAGCGTCATGCCTTTAAGGAATATCTTGGTGGAGCCGGCAGGCTGGATGGAGCCGTCCGGGGCGATGCGCTGATGGATTTCCGTCTGGGAAGAACCGAAGATGGAGATATGAATCTCATCTCCTTCTCCGAGGATATAGGTTTCCGGAGCCTGGGCACCGTCCGTGGTGCGGAATACGTCCATGGATTTCCCCGTAAAGAGGGAATGTCCGTAAACATCTTCCGGAGTTGTGACCGCGGTCTTGTTTTCTTCAAGGGCTACAACCAGTGCTTTTTCGGCAGCGGCTTCTCCGGCGGTGGTCTGCGGAGCCTCTCCCGCCGTAATGACCTCACCACTTATCGGCGTGTCGCTGACGGCCTGCACAGGGGTATGGGCAGCTGCACTGCCCGGGACACCTCCGGCCTTTTCCGCCTGCATCTGGTTGAGGATGGCGATTACCCTGCCCTGATAGTTGGGATATTCGGCAGGAGAAATGGTATCGACATTGATGCCGTTCTCCAGCAGGCGTGCACGCACTTCCATTTCCTCAAGGCCGCGCTTCTGGAGTTCGGCGCGGGCCATGGACAACATGTCGGCGGACTGAGCAAATGCCGCCAAAGAAATCATGGCGCACAAAAAGACTGAGAAAAATTTCTTCATATACCGTATAATCTAGTTTCAAACATAAAAGACACCAGGCCTACAAAGTTACAAAAAATAATTGTATCTTTGTACCTGCTCGAAAAAAACCTTACCTCAAATGGATATCGTTCTACAGATTCTCACACTCCTGGGCAGCATCGCCCTCCTGATCTACGGTATGAAAGTCATGAGCGAGGCCTTGCAGAAGATGGCCGGCCCGCAACTGCGTCACCTGCTGGGCGCCATGACCACCAACCGCTTCTCGGGCGTCGCCACCGGGGCATTGGTAACTGTTGCCGTACAGTCTTCGGCCGCTACCACGGTCATGACGGTTTCCTTCGTGAACGCCGCCCTCCTGACACTGCAGCAGGCTATTTCCATCATCATGGGCGCCAATATCGGCACCACTATGAGCGCCTGGATCATGAGCGCAGGGTTCTCATTCAATGTGACAAATCTGGTCTGGCCGGCATTTCTGATCGGCATCATCCTTATCCAGCTGGGGAAACACCGGTATGTGGGAGATTTCCTCTTCGGCCTGTCGTTCCTCCTTTTCGCCCTGGGCATGCTCAAACAGACGGGGGTGGAAATGGATCTTGCCAGTAAACCGGCCGTAGTGGACTTCTTCGCCCAGTTCCAGACCAATTACGGCACCATCCTGCTGTTCCTGCTCATCGGCTCGGTCCTGACAGCCCTGGTGCAGTCATCGGCCGCTCTCATGGCCATCACCATGGTGCTCTGTTCCACGGGGGCCATCACCATCTTCCAGGGTATTGCGCTGGTCATGGGTGAGAACATCGGTACCACCGTGACGGCCAACCTGGCGGCCATGTCGGCCAATACGCAGGCGCGCCGGACAGCCATGGCACACCTGCTGTTCAACGTGTTCGGCGTCCTGTGGGTCCTTGCCTTCTTCTTCCCCTTCGTCCGGATGGTCTGCGGTATAGTCGGTCTGGATCCGATGGCGGACAGCCAGTCCCCCACCCAGCTCTCTTTCGCGCTGGCTACCTTCCATACCGCCTTCAACGTCATCAACACGGCCGTTCTCATCTGGTTTATTCCGCAAATCGAGAAACTGGTCTGCTGGATTATCAAGCCGCGCAAGGAAGAGACGGAAGACGAGTTCCGTCTGGAGTTCATCAAGGCCGGTATCATGAAGACGCCGGAAATTTCCGTCCTGCAGGCGCAGAAGGAAATTGCTGTTTTCGGTGAGCAGATGCAGAGAATGCTGAGCATGGTGAAAGAGCTTTCCCAGACGAAGGAAGACGACGGCTTCCACGAACTCTTCGACCGCATCAAGAAGTACGAAGACACCAGCGACAAGATGGAGAACGAAATCGGCCGCTACCTGGGGCAGGTGGGAGAGGCGCACCTTTCCGACGAAACCAAGGAAAAGATCCGTGGAATGCTGCGCCAGATCGGCGAACTGGAATCCATCGGCGACAGCTGCTTCAACCTGGCCCGCATCATCCAGCGCAAACGGGACAACAAGGTGGAATTCGGCGAATTCCAGGAAAAGAGCATTATCCAGATGTACGACTTGGTCGATGGCGCCATGTCCCGCATGAACGCTTTGCTCAAGGAACTGAAGGAGAACTACAGCATCGTGCCTTCCACCAAGTTCGAGGCCAGCATCAACAGCCTCCGCAACGAGCTCAAACAGAAGAATATCGCAGACCTGGACAACCATGTTTACAATTACGACAACGGTACCGTTTACATGGACCTGGTGAACGAATACGAAAAAGTGGGCGACTATGTGCTCAACGTGGCCGAAGCCCGGCTGGGCTATAGTTTCCAGGAATAAGCATGGCCGATAACTATTTGGAAAGACGTCAGCAGGAACTGGCATCCTCACAGAAAAAGGTAGTCGTACGGAATCATCTCTCCCTGGATACCTTACTGCACCGCAACCGGAGCTACAGGGGCTATGACCCTTCCCGCCGGGTGACAGAAGAAGAACTCAGGGAACTGGTGGGCGTGGTGAGCCTTACGGCGTCGGGAATGAACCGCCAGGTCCTCCGCTTCCGTCCCGTACTGGAGCCGGAACTGATTCTTCCGCACATCACGCTGGGAGCCGCACTGCCCGATGAACATCTGCCCAAACCCGGCACGGAGCCATCGGCCTTCCTGGTGGTGTGCAGCACCGTCCCGGAAGACAAAGTGATGGATATCGACCTGGGATTTGCCGCACAGAGCATCCTCCTGAAAGCCACTCAGATGGGCCTCGGCGGCATTTTCATCCTCAATTTCCGCAAGGAAGCCGTCAAAGAGGCGCTCTCGCTTCCGCTGGAGCCCGTTGCCATCATCGCCATCGGCAAACCGGCCGAATCCGTTTTTCTGCTTCCTTCTGACGGTGAAAACCTGAAATACTACCGTAAAGAGGGAGTGCACTACGTTCCCAAACTAACGATTAATCACTTAATTATCTAACGGACTATGACCTTTACCATGATTGTGGAGCTGCTCATCGTTTTGGCAGCGCTGTATGTGGGTTCCCGCTACGGATCCCTCGCCCTGGGTGCCATCAGCGGCATCGGCCTGGCCATCCTGGTCTTCGGATTCGGGCTCAAGCCCGGAACGCCTCCCACGGATGTCATTTACATCATCATTGCCGCTGTCACCTGCGCCGGTACGCTGCAGGCATCCGGCGGTATGGACTGGATGATTCAGATTGCCGAGAAAATGCTCCGCAAGCACCCGGACCACATCACGTTCCTGGGCCCGCTGGTGACCTTCTTCCTCACCGTGCTCGTGGGCACCGGCCATGTGGTCTATACCATCATGCCCATCATCTGCGACATCGCCCTCAAGAAAAACATCCGCCCGGAGCGCCCCTGCGGCGTGGCGTCCATCGCCTCCCAGGTGGGCATCACCTGCTCCCCCATCGCGGCAGCCGTCGTAGCCTTCGTGACCATCTCCAACGCCAACGGCTACATGGTGAGCATCCCGCAGGTGCTGATGGTGACCATCCCGGCCTGCCTTTGCGGTCTCCTGTGTGCCGCAGCCGCCTCCTACAAGCGCGGCAAAGATTTGGACAAAGACCCCGATTTCCTCAGAAGAAAGGCCGATCCGGAGATGTACAAATACATGTACGGCAACTCCGCCACCACCCTGGACAAGGTCATCACCAAGGAAGCCAAGGCCTCCGTCTATGTATTCCTGGCCGCCCTCCTCGTGATTGTGGGCTTCGCTTTCTGCCAGATGATTCACGTCTCCAACGGAGATACCCTGGCCAAGGCCATCAACCTGCCCAAGATGAACATCTGCATCCAGATCATCATGCTCACGGCAGCAGCGGCCAACATCATATTCTGCAAGGCCCAGCCCAAGAAAGCCGTTGCAGGCGCCGTCTGGCAGTCCGGCATGGTGGCCGTCGTAGCCATCTATGGCATCGCCTGGCTGGCCGATACCTACTTCGGCAACTATATGGACCAGATGAAAGTCATGCTCACGGACCTCGTGACCAATTACCCCTGGAGCATCGCCTTTGTGTTCTTCCTGGTTTCCGTGCTCATCAACTCGCAGGGCGCCGTAGTGGTGGCCATGCTTCCGCTGGCCTATGAACTCGGCATCGCCGGTCCTGTCCTCCTGGGCGTGCTTCCCAGCGTGTACGGATACTTCTTCATCCCTAATTATCCTTCCGACATCGCCACGGTGAACTTCGACCGCAGCGGTACCACGGTCATCGGCAAGTACCTGCTGAACCACAGTTTCATGATGCCCGGGCTCATCTGCGTCATCGTTTCCACCCTGGTGGGCTACCTCCTCACCAACGTAGTTTTTGCCGGCTATTTCGCCGGCTTTGTGCAGTAACAGTCAGTTATATACTTCGACATGGCGGGCACCTGCTCCAGGGCGGAATGGAAGAGCGCTACCTGATTACGGGTGCGCACCAGATTGTGTTCCGGATACTTGATTTTATAGTAGGTGTCACCGTTGATATAATCGGCAAAGAAGCGGACGGCCTGCATATAAGGGAAGAGGCAGGCGGCATAAGGGAGGTTTTCTTTCTCGATGGGGGTAAGAAAACTGCCGGCTCCTTCCAGGTAACCTTTGGTGAAGGCTTCAAAAATATCCATCCGAAGGGCTACCTTCCCAATATCCGGATCATCTTCGGCCACGGTGTTTCCTGCCGTACGCATGAAGTCGCCGAAGTCAGAGAACACAAATGAAGGCATAACGGTGTCCAAGTCAATGACACAAAGCACATTGCCCTTATCGTCAAACAACATGTTATTGACTTTGGTGTCACAGTGACAGATGCGTTTGGGCAACAGGCCCTCCCGATGCAGTCTTTCGGCCTTGCACATCTGCTCCTCATACCTTAGCAAATCGGCCAGTATCGCCTGTACTTCAGGCTGGGACATCCTGCCGGCTTTATCGGCCGATACCGCCTCGTGGAGCTGCCGGGCGCGAAGTTCCATGTTGTGAAAGTCCGGAATGGTCTCGCCCAGCGTATCCGGAATGTCCGAGAGCATCGCCTCGAAGTTACCGAAAGCCTTCCCGGCATAATAGGAATACTCCGGATTCACCGTATTATAAGTATAGGCCCCCTCAATGAAAACCGAAAGGCGCCAGAAAGCCTCGCCATCAGTCCAGTACGTTTTACCCGTGCTTTTGCAAGGAATGAAAGTGAGTACTTTTCTGTCGATGTCCGGATCTCCGGCAAGCTTTTTCCGAATATGGGCCGTCGCACAATCGATGTTGTGCTGCAACAAATCCACATTCTGGAAAATGGCATGATTAATCCGCTGAAGAACATAATTCCGGGGACCGGCCGTCTGAACCAGCAGGGTATCGTTAATCAAGCCGTCCCCAAGCGGCTTCACGGCCAGCACCTGCTCTTTTATGGCAAACTGGCCGACAATGGGGATGAGTTCACTGCTTGTCAACATATACCCGCCCACCTATTTTACCATACCGCTGAAGCCCATGAAGGCGAGGGCCAGGATACCCACGCTGATGATGGCGATGGGAACACCCTTGAAGGCCTTGGGGACATTGTTCAGGGCCAGATGTTCACGGATACCGGCAAAGATAACCATGGCAAGGCCGTAACCCAGCGAAGTAGCAAAAGCATAGACCAGGGCCTGGCCCAGGTTGAGCATGCCGCCGGGAACGAAGGCAAACTCCTTGGTCACCACGTTGATGGCGACACCCAGCACGGCGCAGTTGGTGGTAATCAGGGGAAGGAAGATGCCCAGGGCCTGATACAGGGACGGAGACACTTTCTTCAGGACGATTTCTACCATCTGCACCAAAGCGGCAATCACCAGGATAAAGGCGATGGTCTGCAGGAAAGTAATGCCGAAGGGCACCAGCAGATACTGGTTGATAAGGTAGGTCACCAGGGTGGCCAGCGTAATCACGAAGCACACGGCCATGGACATGCCCGTAGCGGTGGACAGTTTGTTGGAAACGCCCAGGAAGGGGCAGATACCCAGGAACTGAGCCAGGACGATATTGTTAACGAAAATCGCCGAAATGATAATCAGAAAATACTCCATCGCTTAGTTCTTTTTAAGGTATTTGTTAAACAGGACCATCAGGTAACCCAGGCACAGGAATGCACCGGGAGCCATGACAAAGGCCAGCATACCGTCATTGCCGCCGATAAAATTGAAGCCGAAGGCGCTTCCGGAGCCCAGAATCTCGCGGACGAGACCCAGCACCGTGAGCGAGCAGGTGAAGCCCAGGCCGACGCCCAAGCCGTCACAGGCACTCTCCACGACGCCGTGCTTGTTGGCGAAAGCCTCGGCACGGCCCAGCACGATGCAGTTCACCACGATAAGCGGGATGAACAGGCCCAGGGTCTCATACATGGCCGGCGTATAGGCCTGCATGAGGAACTGGAGCAGCGTCACGAAGGTGGCAATCACCACAATGTACACCGGAATGTGCACTTTGTCCGGCACTACGGGGGCAATGGCCGATATGGCCATATTGCTGAGTACCAGCACGAAAAGCGTGGCAAGGCCCATCGACAGGCCGTTGATGGCCGATGTGGTGGTAGCCAGCGTAGGGCACATACCCAGCAGAAGGACGAACGTAGGGTTGTTCTTGACCAGTCCGTCGGTAATCAGTTTGAACTTGTTACTCATTGCCAGATTCCTCCTTGTCATTAGGTTTGGTGGCTCCGGTGACGGCGTCAGCACCCTGCAGGGTGTCAAAAGCCGCCAGGGCATTCTCCACAGCCAGGGCATAGGCGCGGGAAGTGATGGTGGAAGCCGTGATGGCATCCACGTCACCGCCGTCCTTTGTCACCGTGAGTTTTTTCACGGAAGGGTCGAAGCCGGCCCACTGGGAGACGAACTTGGGATCCGTGGTGCATTTGGCACCCAGTCCGGGCGTTTCGCTGTGGGACAGCACGGAAGTGTTGCAGACTTTGCGGTCGGGGGTCACTCCCACCATGACGGTGAGGTTACCGCCGAAGCCTACCACGGTAGATTCGATGGCATAACCCACCAAGTCTTCACCGTTCTTAGCCACATAATAAGGAAAATCCTTGCCGTAAACCTCTACGAAAGAGCGTTCGGAAGCATTTTCAAAGGAAGGAAGCACCTGTGCGATGGCCCGGTTGGTCTTCTCTGCCGCAGCGGCGTCGATAGGATCCTTGGTGAGCACATAAGCCCCGCCCAGGACCGCCGAGCAAAAGAGGCAGGTAAGCCCCAGGACCAGCACCATATTGGTTAAATTGGATTTTGCAGCCATGGTTTATTTCCTCCCGAATTTTTTCTGTTTGAACCACATGTTCAGCAGCGGAACCACCGAGTTCATGATGAGGATGGCGAAGGAAACGCCCTCCGGATAGGAGCCGAAATAACGGATCATCATGGTGAGGAAGCCGATGCCGATACCAAAGACGATGCCTCCCTTCACGGACATCGGAGAAGTCACATAGTCGGTCGCCATAAAGCAGGCACCCAGAATGAGACCGCCGGTGAGAAGGTTGAACAGAGGATCGGTGAAGCGGGCCGGATTGATACCCCAGAAAATGAGGGACGTGACGGCCACGGTGCACAGGATGCTGAGGGTAATCCAGGGCTTGATGACCTTGCGGCAGCAAAGATACACGAAACCGGCCAGCAGGGCCAGGGCGCAGACTTCACCGGCACTGCCGCCCAGATTGGCAAACAGCAGGTCCTTGTAGTCATAGGCCGATGTGAGTTCCTGGACCGTACTTCCCTGCATCAGGCCTTCCTGGATGGCCCCCAGCGGGGTGGCGCCGCTCACGGCATCGGCCCCGAAAAGGCCTTTGGGAGCGCTCCAGGTGGTCATGTAGGTAGGGAAGGAAACCAGCAGGAACACGCGGCCCACCAGGGCGGGATTCCAGATATTCTGGCCGATACCGCCGAACGTCATCTTGGCGACGCCGATGGCTACGACCGCACCGATGAAGATGACCCACCAGGGCGTGGTGTAGGGCACGTTGAGTGCCAGGAGGATACCGGTGATGACAGCGGAAAGGTCTCCGATGGTGGAGGGAGCCTTCAGCATGTACTTGGTGATGGCCCATTCCAGCAGCACGCAGGAAGCCACGCTAACACCCAGCACCAGCAGTTCCTGCCAGCCGTAGAAAACTACGGAGCAGATGACAGCCGGAATCAGGGCAATCACGACATCCAGCATCAGGGACTTGGTGGAGTCCTTGGAATGGATGTGCGGAGAAGGTGATACCAATAACTTACTCATAGTCACTTACTTTTTAGCGGCTTCGGCAGCAGCCTTAGCGGCGGCTGCGCGTGCGCGGATAGCACTCAATACAAATCCTTTGCCCACCCGGATGTTGTCCAGCAGCGGAATCTGGGCAGGGCAGGAATACAGGCAGCAGCCGCACTCGATGCAGTCCTGCGCGGCATTGGCCTCGCAGGCCTCCCAGTCGGCCGCCTTGGAGAGTTTGTTCAGCAGGAACGGTTCCAGGCCCATGGGGCAGGCGTCGGCACACTTGCCGCAGCGGATGCAACCTGTCTCGGGAGCGCGACGGGTCTGTTTCTCAGTAAGGAACAGCAGGGCGCCGGTACCCTTGACGGTGGCCGCCTGCAGATTGGCAACGGCCCGTCCCATCATGGGACCGCCGCTGATAATCTTCACCGCCTCGGCCGGAACACCGCCCAAATAGTCGATGATATACTGCAGCGGCGTACCGACCCGGACAATCAGGTTGGCCTGCTTGGGGAAGCACTCGCCCGTCACGGTGACGGAATTATCGATGATGGGCTTATTCTTCTGGACAGCCTCATACACGGCCAGGGCCGTGGCTACGTTCTGGACCACGGCGCCCACGCTGATGGGAAGGGCGCCGGAACCCACCTGACGGTGCATCACAGCGTCGATAAGTTGCTTTTCACCGCCCTGCGGATACATCATCTTCATCACCATCACGTCCATGTCCTTATAGCCCAACTTGGCAATGACCTCGCGGATGTGGGCGATGGCTTCGGGTTTGTTTTCCTCGATTGCGATGGTGCAGGGAACGCCGCCCATGGCCTTCTGCAGCAGGGCTGCGCCCACCACCACCTGCTCACCCTTTTCCAGGAGGGTGCGGAAGTCGGAGGTGAGATAAGGCTCGCATTCGCAGCCGTTGATAATCACGCGTTCGCACTTGGAGCCCGGAGGCGGCGAAAGCTTCACATGCGTAGGGAAGGTGGCGCCACCCAGGCCGACGACGCCGCCCAGACGGATCTTGTCTATGATGGCCTTGGCATCGTCCGGGATGGCGGTCACAAGGGTATCCGAAGTGTCAATCCCTTCCAGCCATTCGTCGCCTTCCACCGCAATCTCGATGTGGGTGGTGGAACGGCCGGCCAGGTCGGCCCTGGGAGCGATGGACTTGACCGTTCCGGAGACGGAGGAATGGATGAAAGCACCGACAAAACCGCCGGGTTCCGCAATTACCTGGCCCACTTTCACTTTGTCGCCCACAGCCACACAGGGCACGGAAGGGGCGCCGATGTGCTGGGACACGCCGATATAGACGGTAGGGGCGATCGGAAGCGGGGTAAGGGCGCATTCCCGGGAAATCTTGTTGTCGTGCGGATGAACACCGCCGATGCTGAATGTATGCTTACTCATTTGTGGCCTCCTTCTTTACAGGTTCTGCAGCCGTGGCTTTGGCGGCTTCAGCGGCTTTGGCAGCCTCCGCGGCCTCCTTGGCCTTCTGCTGGCGAATCTTGATGCGTTCCTTGACGGCATCCTTGTCCAGCGGCTTGGGGAAATTCACGCCATGGATGGCTCCGGTGGGACACATGGCCTCGCACTCGCGGCAGAGTTTGCACTTGGCGGGGTCAATGTAAGCCACGTTGCCTTCCACGGTGATGGCCTCGTGCGTGCAAGTCTTGGCGCAGATGCCGCAGCCGATACAGGCATTGGCACAGGCTTTCTTAGCCACGGGGCCCTTGTCCTTGTTCACGCAGCTGACGAACATGCGCATCCCGCGCGGTCCTTTGGGACGGAGTTCGATGATGCGCTTGGGGCAGGCTTTCACACAGGCGCCGCAGGCGGTGCACTTCTCCTGGTCCACCACCGGAAGACCGGTGACCGGATCCATGGAAAGGGCGCCGAACTGGCAGGCGTTCACGCAGTCTCCGCATCCCAGGCAGCCGAACGAACACCCGGTGTCACCGGTGTACAGGAGCGACTTCACATAGCAGGATGCATAACCGTCGTACTCATTCACTTTGGGCCTGGCTTCACAGGTACCGTTGCAACGGACCACGGCCACCATGGGAGCCTTGGCTTTCACCTCGTATCCCAGGATGGCAGCCAC
>ONTQ01000005.1 GCA_900320795.1 uncultured Bacteroidales bacterium | reverse complement strand
TAGTCTTTCATTATTATACAGGCTCTTAGCTCAGTTGGTTAGAGCGCTACACTGATAATGTAGAGGTCGGCAGTTCAACTCTGCCAGGGCCTACCAAAACGCCGGCCACCAGACCGGCGTTTTTTGTTCCCGGGGGTATAGCTCAGCTGGTAGAGCACATGCTTTGCAAGCATGGGGTCGCCGGTTCGAATCCGACTACCTCCACAGAAATCCGCTTCTGAACATATTCAGAGGCGGTTTTCTTATTTTATATCCCAAATCGTATCCCAAAAATCTTTTTTGTCGGAGGCAAAATCTTCAAGTAGATATGTATGCATACACATTCCTTTTTTTGCTTTGATACCTGCAGCATGGATAACAGGACACAAATTTATAGTTGATTTTTTTTAAAAATTCAGTAATTTTGTATTTTGAATAAAGCGTTCATGGTGACGGCTTTCACATCATATCTCATGTTTGCAGATACTCTTCCGGTATTCAGGGGGGGTATTATAGCCTTGTAATCAATCGTTTAACGGAACAGAGTGGCGGACTCCGCAAGGAGGGCCGCGTCTTTTCGCATGCCTGCACGACCCCAACCCAATCTTTGCCTCCAATAATGTGGATTTATGGACAAATTACCCTATAGAGAATTCCTGGCGATGATACAGGAGCGCACCCGCGAGGCGGATGTTCCGTATAGCGGCAGTTTCGAGTTGACACCACTGTGCAACCTCGACTGCAAGATGTGCTATGTGCATCTGCAGGATCCGTCGGTTAAGCATCGGATGCTTTCGGGCGAGCAATGGATATCGCTTATCCGGCAGGCCATCGACGCGGGCATGATGGAGGCGCTGCTCACGGGCGGCGAGGCCATGACGCACCCCGCCTTCTGGGATATCTATATGTACCTGCTCAACCACGGCATCACTACCCGCGTGAAGACCAACGGCCTCCTGCTGAACGAGGAGGCCGTCAAACGGTTTCAGGCGTACAGACCCTTCCAAATTGACATCTCCCTCTATGGCTGCGACAGCGAGTCGTATGTGGCGGTGACGGGCGTGGATGCCTACGAGCAGGTGGTGAGGAATATCCGGCTGGCCATCGAGGCTGGACTGCATATCCAAATCAATATAACCCCCAGCAGTTATATGTCGCCCTGGACGGAGCGGGTGATGGCGCTGGCCAAGTCGTTTGACGTGAGCGTGATGGTGAATGATACGCTCATTGACCCCTATGATAATACAGGAAGGAAGAAAGCTGACTTCGATATTCCAATTGACGAAGAACTGAGAATTGAGAGAAAAAGAAGGGAAATGTTTTCTTCAGGATATTCGACTGGCGACCATGAGTTCTTTATGAAGCGAAGGAACCGTCCTGTGTTGTCGGATAAGGGATTGTTTTGCGATGCAGGCCGCTCGGGCTTTGCCGTCAACTGGGATGGCGTCATGCTGCCCTGCTTAAGTTTCCCGAGGGATGTGGTCTGTGCCTATCCGCTACGCGACGGGTTCCGTCAGGCCTGGAATGAGGTGAACGAAGCGGTGAAGGACTACGAGGTGCCACAGGCGTGCCATAGTTGCGAATTGAACGATTCGTGCCATTACTGCCCGATGCATCATCCGAAGGTGGCGGCCAAGCACCTGTGCGATCCTGATTATTGCAACTATCTGAAGGCCAGATACAAAGCCGCTCAAAAGACAGAAAAGAACAGTTAACGACCGAAAGGTCATATTGTATAACATAATAAATTAAAAGAAAATGGAGACAGTAAAAAAGATTTACGAGGAGCCTACCGTTCAGAAGGTAGAGTTCGACTTCAAGACTAGAATCGCAGCATCTGGGTGTATTCATTATAATGATATGCAGTGTCCTACTGATGCTGTAAACTCGTAACTAATGATAGTTGGTTAAATGAGCGAACCACAATTGAACAAAGACTTTGTGCTCCGTAAGGTGTGCGGCGTAAATGTCGTGCTACCTACGGGGCTCCAAGTCAAGGACTTTGGCGGTGCGCTGAATCTTAACGACACCGCTGCGCTCATCTTCGAGCAGTTGCAGGCTGGCAAGACCATCGAAGAGACGGCAGCCGCCCTGGTTGCGGCGTATGACGTGACACCCGAAAAAGCTCTTGCCGATGTGCAGAAGACCATCGACTCGCTGAGGGAGGCAGGCGTGGTGGTCTGACCTCCCCTAACGAGACGTGATGGAGAAAATATCGCTGACCGTAGAGCAATGGGTAGCGCTGCAGGAGCAGTCGCCTGACGGAGCGGGGCAGATTCCCGTCTGGTTTCAGGTGACGGGTGGCAGTATGCTGCCTTTTGTCCGCCCTTTCCGCGACCAGGTGATGATTGTGGCCGTCAAGGAAGAGGCGCTGAAGGTGGGCGACATTGTGCTGTTTCCGGGCAAATACCTTGGCGGTGACTATTGCCTGCATCGGCTCTACCGGATAGACGGTGACCGCGTGCAGACCTTTGGCGACGGCAACCTGCATCCCGATCCCTGGCAACCCAAGTCGCAACTATTGGGCAAGGTGCTGCTCATCAAGCGCGGACGGCTGACCATTGACTGCGAATCGCCCCGATGGCAGACGGTGTTCCGTCTGTGGCACTCGCTGCTGCCCCTGCGCCCTGTGCTGTTGCTACCCTTCCGAGTGATGAACAAACTGCACCGCCTGTTCCCACGAATCTTTTAGCCCATGCACGAGTATTACTTTGCCAACTATCGCTTGCTGGTGGATGATGCCATCAGTCAGAGCGACGATATGCATTACCTTGTCGACTTCAGCAAGGCGATGCCTGCCACCCATACCTTTACCCTGCATCTGGGCGACGAAGCACTGCTTGACCAAAAGTACGCAGCGGCTATTCAGCAGCCCGTTGTCTGCACGACAGAGCGATTTGATATCCACGACACACAGGACTCATGGGCCTTTGTCTCGCTGACAAGTGAGGACACTGTCAAGCATAACGGCAAGTTTGTGCTGACCTGCGCCAGAGACTATAGCGAAATGACACTATACATCTCCCGACAACCTTACTATTCTGTGTACAAAAAAAGATGGAAGATGCCTGCGCTCCCATTTTCTTCTGCCATCCGTGCCGCCTGTGAGGCCGGCATGACGATGCGTGAAGGGATGCCCCTGCACGCTGCGCTGGTAGAGAAAGACGGCTATGGCGTGGTATTTCTTGGTCCATCTGGTATGGGCAAATCCACGCAGGCCAAACTCTGGGTGGAGCATCAGGGTGCCGACTTCATCATCGGCGACCG
Organism: uncultured Bacteroidales bacterium; assembly: GCA_900320795.1. Lineage (GTDB taxonomy): Bacteria > Bacteroidota > Bacteroidia > Bacteroidales > UBA932 > Cryptobacteroides. The sequence continues at coordinate 54,655 of ONTQ01000005.1, read as the reverse complement.
CCCAGGCCTTCGCCGCATTGACGGCCAGTGGATAGGCTTCGGTATGCCGTGGGACGGCAAGGACAACATCCGTCAGCAGAAGCAGGTGCCCATCCGTGCGCTCGTATCCTTGGAGCAGGCCCCGGAGAACTGCATCCGCCGCCTCACGAAGCAGGAGGCGATGAACGTGCTGCTTAACCAGGTGATGATGCCCATGTGGGACGATGCCGCCATGGCGCTACTTACGCCCCTGATGGGACAACTCGCCACAGAGATACCCTTTTATCACTTGAAGAACCTGCCCAACAAGGAGGCGACCGAGTTGACGCGGGAGGTGATTTGTGAAACATGCTCAACTGGAAGGAGGCCAATCGTATGATGACGAGACACTACAAAGTGGCGGGGCATACGTTTGTCGTCAGCGGCAAGGCCGCACTCTTTGAGCAGATGGAAAACTACGAACCGTTTGCATGTGAAGGCGGTGAGTTGTTATTTTCGTTGACAGAAGAAAGCGGCGCAGTGCCCGAATATACGGAAGAGTATCGGCAGGAGGAGAGCTGGCCGCATATCATCTTCGGCCATACTGCTTCAGGAAACATGGTGCTTGAATTCATGGCGGGAACGAAGTCTGTGGGTTGCCTAATATGTTCCAAAGACCACCGCGAGGGTCGGTTCATCTTAACGAGTTGTGAGTCTGATATAGTACTTTATCGTTCACTGATGATGATGTTTAGCATGGCGACGGCAGGAAAAGACACGCTGCTCCTCCATGCCGTCGTGGTGAGTTGTGAAGGTAAGGGCTATATGTTCCTCGGTCCTAGCCACACAGGAAAAAGCACGCATGCCCGATTGTGGCTGGAGCATGTAGAGGGGACGGAGTTGGTTAACGACGACTATCCGGTGGTGAGAGGCGGTGTGGTCTATGGTTCGCCCTGGAGCCCCAAGACGCCGTGCTATCGGAATGTTAGTTACCCCATTGGCGGCATGGTTAGGCTGAGTCAGGCCCCCTGTAACAAGATACACCGCCTGAGCGGTATCGAGGCATACCTGAAGCTGTTTGAGCGCATCTACGACGATCCTTGGAGCCGTTGTATCGCTGAGAATATCGCCGAGGGCCTGCACCAGACGATGAACAAGCTGGCTTCCACCGTACCGATGTGGCACCTGGAGTGCCTGCCCGACGAAGAGGCAGCGAGATTGTGCCATGACACCATCACGCAATGAACGACAACGATGTTATAGTAGAAGATGCCGCTCCAGCGTGGCGGACATCCTCGAAAAGTGGGACAAAGAAGGGGTGATAGAATAATAGGTAGTGTGCTCCATCTCCACGGTGCACGGCTCTCTTTTCCAAAACTCCATCGGCTTGTCGCTAAAGGCTTTGTTGATGTTCTCCAATTTCCAAGCGTTTGAGTTTTTGCTCCTGCTCCCGGATGTACGCCTTCATCTTTTCTCTCTCATCTCCTCCTTTGTCGAAGAAGGCCAGGACCAGTTCATAGGCATCGCCCCGGTGAGAAAGAATGGTCTCGTTCTTTTGAAGGGGATGGTTGCAGACGGCATGGTAGCGTTTGCCCCAGTGCTCGGCGCTGTTATGATGGACGCCTATTAGTGTACCAAGGGCGATGAGGGCAGGAATAAATAGCCATGCCGCAATGTCCCTGAGCCAGATTCGCCAAGGGGCAATCTTGGTCTCGTCCAGTTTATTGATGGCCCAGCTCAAAGTATCCGCAGCCTCGCTTATTTTCTTTTCTTGCTCTGGATCCAGACGATGGATGTAGTCCGTTTCAATACGAATTTTGTATTTCTCAACGGCCTTTGCAAAGCCCAGTGACGCGAATTCTTCGATTCTTTCTTTCAGCCCGGAGATGTCCGGTTCCGGCAGTTCGCAATCCTCAATACGCTCCCTGACCTGTGCGGCAATGGCTCCTGCTACTGATTCTTGCATCTCCGGGGTTATTACGGCATAGATTGGCGCAGCATTACGCCGCTCCTGGTCCGTCATGCGCTCTTTCAGATTCTTGATATCAATGTTGTGTTCTGTGATGATTTCTTTTACGTCCTCATCGATTATGGATTTCATAATAATTTCAGTTTTAATTTGTTAATAACTTATTCCGCGGTCTTTCTTCTTTCCTATTTCTTCATCCTCCTCCCGCTTTGAGCCTCCGCCGGAAAAGATGCCGCCCAAAAGCATCTCACCGGCGGTCAAAGCCACATCCTGGACAGATGCAGAACTTCTCTCCGGTACCGATTCCTTGACATCTTCTGCAGGGAAGAACTTGCTGGAGAAGTCACCGCCTCCAGCTGCTTTATCCATCGGCACTCCATTTTCTATCATCTTGACGATATTCCTGGCGGATAGCTGCCTGTCAATGGCGGAACCCTTTATGCTTTGCACCTGTCCATTGGCATTCTTGTAGGTGAATGTTACACCCTGGATTTTTCCGGTGTTGGGATTGGTCTTGAAATGGGTTTCAATGCCGAACCGGGCGGTTTCTTTGGGGAGGTCCCGGATGTCCTTGATATTGGCAATACAAGAAAAAAGCGTCTGTTTCAAAGCTGCTTTCTCCTGTTCATGGAGGCTAAGTTCCGGCTTGGCGCTCTTGTCCAGCAGCTTCTCCTGACCAAGAGATTTCAACACAGCACCTGCCGTGAGTTCTTTCCCCAGTTTGGAGCCTTTGAAAACATGCTCCTTCCCTTCGGAGTCTTTGGCCGTAAAGGTGATACCGATGACCTTTCCGGAGGATTCACTCAGTTTCAGCGTGGTTTCTATTCCAAGCCTGGCGGTTTCCTGCTGGAACTGTGTCAGTGTAGATGACTTTTGTAGGCATTGGTAAACGGTTTTGGCTATATCGTAGCGGAACCGTTCCGCTTTGTCGTTCACTTTTGCTTGGGAGATCACTTTGCTGTCGCCCCAGGTGAGGCCTTCTCTCAAGGTAATGGCCTTGCAGACGGCCGCGTTCCGGCGCAACTCGTTGCTGTCGCTGATGCGTTTCCCCTCGTTGTCCACCCGATTGATGGTGATATGGACGTGGGGATTCCGGGTCTCTTCGTGCCGATGGATGACGTACTGCGTATTGGTAAAACCCATCTCCTGCATGTACTCCTTTGCCAGCTTGACCATATAGGCATTGGTAAGACGCGGTTTGTCCTCAGGCTTAAAAGTAAGGGCAATATGTACCACCGGCTTTGAGACCTTGAGGTTTAGGGCTGCCTGGATCTCAAAGCTGCGTACAACGGCCTTCATGTCCGGGTCCGGCATCCCGTCGGGCTTGTAGTTCATATCCACACCACAGCTGTCCAGAAAGGTCGCGATTTTCTGGTTCTGCTGGTTTTTGTCACGGTCATAGTCCAGCGCTCCACCGAATGATGACCCCGTTGTTATCTTTGCCATCATAACTTCTTCACTTTTTTCTGGTAAAACTCCTTGATATCGGCAAAGTCGGCTACGAAGCTGTTGTACTCCCTGAGGGCATCGGCTTCTTTTGCCAGGCGGCCCTGTACGAAAAGTTGGTTCAGCCGCTGTCCCAGCTTATGCAGGTTGCGGATGACATAGAGCTCCTCCTCCGTCAACGCCTCGGTAAAGGTTACAGACAGCACCACCATCCGGCAGAACTCCGATTCGGTGATTCTGTCAATGTCCTTGAGGAAGACCTCGTACTTTTCCCCGCTGATTTCCACTTGTTGCATCGCCCTCCGGCAGAAGGCTGATGCCTCCGCTTTGGCCCGGCGAAGCTTCGATGCAATCACCATCTTGTCATACTCATTCACGGCGAAGGAGACTCTTCCCTCGCGAACGCGGGTGCGCTTCTCAATTCTTGGACGCCCACCCTTCCTGTCTTTTTTCACTTGGTCCATTTCTTAGAAGTGTTTTTCTTTTTCACCGCAACTTCGGGCCTGCGGCGTCGGCCATTCAGTCTGCGACCATCGGGAGCAGGCTGCGAGGACAGTTTGCGTTTACGCAAACACAACCTCGCTACCCCATTTCAAAGCCGCTTCTTTTGCCCATGCCTTTCCTTTTCCCGGGATACCCAATCCATTGCCGAGCGCCTTGTCTCATGGACCACATAAGCCTCTATCCAGCGGAAGAAAGTGATGGGCGTAAGATAGGTGGAGTCGTTTCCGAAGGTCCCCCGGAAGCCTTCCAGGAAGGCAATTTCCACTTCGGCCGAACGTAGGCTTTGATAACGCCTGTCGGCATGGATGTCATACAAAATGGCGTCAACGGTCATGGCAACTTCATCATCAAACAGCTGCTTTTTCATGTTCCGATGAAGAGAGCCGAACGTGTACGCGCGACGGACGCATTTTTCAAGAGCGCCTTTTGCCGACGGGTCTTCCACAAGGCGCACATCATTGTAGATGATACGGGCGATTCTTTCCTTATCCATGGCATTGCCCTCCGTCGCCGCCCAGCGCCTCTGATGCGCTTATTCCCTTCTCGGCCGTCCTTTCCTTTTTCATCCAGGCTTCCAGGCGCTCTTCGGCATCCCAACCCTGGAAGTCCTCGAAGCGCATCTTTCCGCGAGTATGGCTCGGTGCCGTCCAATATTCCGTGAACTTTTTTAAAACGGATGGAGAGTATCGGTTGGTGAAGGGTGCGAGCATTTCCCTGAACCCTGTCTTCCTTTCCTCTTCCTTGTTAACTGTTCCTTTCCCTGTCCCCTGTTCCGGGGCGGAGTCCTCCCGGAGGGCTACCGTAGGAGTGGAGGAGCCTTCCAGATACCGCTCAAGGATGTCTTCCGGAATGGTATGGGACTGGGATTTCTTGTTTACGACCTGGTGTTTGGAAAAGTTACGGACAATGTAGTAATGATTCCCGTCATGCTCACAGGAGACAATCATTCTGCGCTGTTCCAGCTCACGCAGCCACTGCAGGACATTTTCCTCGGAGATGTCCCTGTCGTAAAGGAAGATTCTGGACTTGATGAACAGCGGGCTGGAAGCAATGACGCCATAATCATCGGCAAAGTTCCATAGGCCGATGAAAAGAAGGCGGCACGCAAGCGGCAGGCCGCCCACCTTCTCATCCGACCAGAACTCCGGCTTGATGGTTCGTATGCGTGCCATGGCTCAATTCTCCTCTCCGGCCAGGCAACGTTTGTATTCATCGGCAAGTTTCCTTGCCAGCGGGGCGTTGAATACGATGCGCTTGCCCACCTTGGAGACAATGGCCGCATTCAGCACGCCGCGCTTTTTGAGATCATAGATGGTGCTGGCACAACAGCCGATATATGCCGCCAGGTCCTGAATCCCGTAGACGTACTTCACAGCTTCCGTCGAAGTGCCGTTTCCACCGTTCTCCACTGTCGCCGCCATCCTGACGATAGCGACGAGCTCCTCTCCCGTCATCTGGACGAGCATCTTTCCGAGGAGACTTTCGTTGTCATGTCTTTCCATGATCAAAAAAGTTTGAAGGTTATACATATAGTTTCAGCCGGACAGAGACTGCGGGGCAGTGGCTCCATCCGGCTGCAAATATATACATTTATTGTGCCAAAACAAAACTCAACAAATTGATTTACAGCGAGTTAAGTTCCGTTTCGGTTCTTAAAAATCAGGCGTGAATTAAATGGAACTCCGTTGGAACTCTACTTGGAAAAGTACCATTTGAGGCGTTCCCGGTCATCCTTGGTCACTTTGGCTTTGCTTACAGCCCTGGGGGTTGTAAAAGACAGTACTCCGGTGGGACCGTAATCCTTGATGATGAGATTTGACAGGCGGTTCATACTGACATCGGAGATGAGAAAGGCGGAATTCTTGAGAATGTGCTCCAAAAGGGCGTGGCACTCTACGGAACTCATCGGCCTATTGGTATCGTGCGCCTCGGTGATGAAGTTGTTCACCTTATGGTAGAACGCTTCATCCGTAAAGCACTCGGCAAAAGAGGCGACCGGCAGGAGTTCCCTGCGGCCGGCCTTGCTTTTCCGTATTTTAACATTGTGCGAGAGCGCGCTGAAAAGCATCAAAAGAAGCAGGGTAAGTATCGGGCCTGTTATCATTCCCCAGGCATTTGGAAATGAAAAGATAACGGTTGAAAGGGCCAGTGAACCGAAGATGCACCAGAAGATGGTATTGTATAGCCGGGCATGCTTGACCTCTGCAGGTGTCATCTCCTCAATGTCAACGACGATGGGGGAGAGCATGGACTTCCAGTCGCTGTCAATGCGGCCGAAAATGTCTATGTAGAGCTTGATGATGCTCTTGGATTCTTTCTTGCTCATGGAATCATTATTTTTGAGTCTCTTCTCATCAATTCCTTAACTTTTTCCGCATACCTTTCCGAACTTGTTTCCGAACTGTATTCGGTAACAGGTGTGGAAACAGCCCCTAAACGTAACGTCAATTCTACCCGGTCTGTATTGGGGCCGAAATGCTCTTTGAGTGGGATTATTATGACTGCATTGTTTTTCTATATTTCTGCCCTTTTGCTTTTGGATTCTCCGGGACTGTCATTTCTAAAAAACCCATGTCAATCAGCGGTTGAATATGGCGCTGGCGATTACGTGATTGGTTATATAAGCCCAACCTGTCCATTATCTCTTTTGATGTACGCGGAACCGAACAAAAGTTTACGATGTCTAACTGTTTCTTGGTTAGTTGGTGCGTTTTGATGGTGCACTTCTTTTCTGATGGTGCGCTTTCATGGTGCACTTCGGTATTTGATGGTGCATTTTCATGGTGCGTTTCTCCGGAACTTGGTGCATTTACATGGTGCTCTTTTCGAAGGATTGTTACGACGAACTCCTTGGTTTTCTCATTGTCGTTGAACTGCACATCGATACCCGTATCGATGGCGCGCTTGAGTCCGCTCCCGGCTCCTGTGTAAGGAAGCAGGAAGGCGGCATTGTTGAACAGAAGGTCGTTTCTGGGCATGGAAATGCCAGAGACGACGCTCTCTACCGTCATCCCTGCCGGCAGGTTGCCGGGGCTGTGAATCTCCACGCGATTATCAAAGATAAACATACGTACAGGCATAGTCAACACCAGGCTACGATGGACCAAGGCATTGGCTGTGAATTCCATAAGTGCGACAGACGGAATTTCAAGCTCGCCCAGCGAGTTGAAATTCTCTTCCACCTGGACATTCCTTAAATTCCGTGTAAAGAACTGCATGATGGCGTTGAACTGGTGAAGGATGTTCCCCTCCATCGATGTGTCGGGGAAACGGTCGCGATACTCGGTTCCGCCGATGGAATTACCGAAGAAACTGATGCACTTGGCCGTATAGGTGGGGAAGAAACGTTGGACTGCCTTGGCAAAGAGAATGACTGCAGCTACGGTAAATCGGCCGTCCGGCTTAATAAGTTTAAGGTTTCTAAGAATATCGGCCGCGGTTTTGTCCTTAATAAGCAGCGATGCTATTTCATCGGCGTTCAAATCGGCCGGCTTTCTTCCATCATCTGTCTGTTTTGGCAATGCATCGCGGAATTTTTTAAGCAGGAAGGTCTTTATGGCTTCCATGTCCATGTCATCCATGGAGGCGTCTGGAACCACAGCTTCATCGGCTTCGAAGGTGCCACAATCATCCATCATGGCCTTGAGTTCCATGTTATCAAAAATCTTCCGCTTGTCCGATCCTTGCTTTATCCAAATGATGCCCTTGTTGTCGTGATAGGGCTTATTTGTTCCCTCTTTGATAATAGCAATCACAATGTTCCCACCCTTCACTTTGGAGGTTTCCGTCTCAATTAAAATGGAGGGATGAAGCATATCGCTGGCAATCTGGCCCAGAGCGGCAGTGGTTTCCTGGGTTTCCTTGTAGGAAAGGGCATTTATCACTCCTGTTTTGTCGTTAATTCCAATGACAATGCGCCCGCCACGGTAATTACTCAAGGCGCACATCTCGCAGGCAATGTCGTAGTTATCTACAATCCGCTCTTTGAATTGGACCTTGCCCACTTCGGCCAAATCTCTCAGTTCCAGTATTTCTTTTTCGGTCATAGCCTTCAAGTTTTTACAAAAATAAAGAAAAATTGGCTCCCATTACAACAAATTGTTGAATTTGGTCATGGACTGGGCCTTGATGGAGTCCACGATGTCGATGTAGGGCTTCATGGCCTTGTAGTCGGAGTGGCCGGTCCATTTCATGACAATGTTGGGAGAAATGCCCATGGAAAGTGCCTGAACGATGAATGTGCGGCGGCCTGTGTGGGTGCCGACGAGCTCCCATTTGGGATGGACCGTATCGGTCCGCACGTTGCCCTTGTAGGTAGTGATGCGGATAGGGTCGTTGATTTCGGCCAGCTGGCAAAGTTCCTTAAGGCTGCGGTTCATGGCCTGGTTGGTGAAAGAAGGAAGGGCTTTGTTGTCCTTGAATGGGATGTCCTTGTACTTTTCAAGGATGGCCTTTGTAATGTCGTTCAGTTCGATGGACACACTGTCAACTGTTTTTATGGTGGTCACGTCTATGTGGTCCCCTTTGATGTCGCTGCGGCGAAGGTTGTCGGCATCGGAGTGCCGCAGGCTGGAGAAACAGCAGAAAAGGAAGATGTCCCGGACGGGCTCCAGCTTGGACCCTGACAGATCCAGGTTCTTGACTCGCTGCAACTCTTCTTTTGACAGGTAGATGATGGGCATCTGCGCCTGCTTGAGGGTGGGCTTGAAGGTTTTGAATGCCGGATTAACAGGATACCCCACGTCTCGCGCCCATCGCAAGAACCAGGTGAGATACTCCAGCTTTTTCTTGATGGTAGTGTTGTTAAGGCCTACCTGAACGGCCTTTTCTTCCTCATCTTCCTCTGCATCTTTCTTTTTTTTCGCCGGAAAAACCTTCTTCTCGTCGCGGAGATAGCCGACAAATTTTGTGAGCGCGTCCTCGTTCAGTTCGGAAAGCTTGATCTTGGGGCCGAAGTTCTGCAAATCGGCCTTGAGCGCCGACATCTTCTCAAAGGTGGCGATGGTCCAGGCGTTCTTTTCTCCGCATTTGCGGGTGAACTCGTCAAAGACAACGAACATATCCGCTTCTTTGGGCTTCTGTTCCCGTTTCTTCTTTTCAGGTTCCGGACGCTTGGGAAGGATTCCAGACATTCGTTCCTTGAAGGCCTTCTGGACCTCGGAAGGAGTGGGAATCTTGTCATTCACCTCATAGTATTGGAATACCATGTCGATGGTGTCCTTGCATTTGCGCAGTTCGTCATTGATTGTAGTGGCCGTTTCACCCTTGGGGCCTTTATAACCCGCCTTTACCAATTCATTCCCGACATCCCACGCCTCCAGATTGTTCAACTGGCAGTTGGTGCCCAAATCCAGCCGCTGGCTGTTAAACGTTACTCGCAGACGAATCTGGTACTTGTCTTTGTTTTTACCATAGGTAAAAAGCTTGAACGACGCATTGCGCTTAATTTTCATATTCCGGTTCCTCCCGAACTAAAATCGTATCCCAAAAATATCCCAAAAACAGGCGGAGTCAAAAAACTCCACTTGCAAAAATACGCAATAGAAATCATTATAACAAGGGTCTGTAGATGGTTTTGTACTTCTAATTCGAATCCGACTACCTCCACTGAAAACCGCTTCTGAATACGTTCAGAGGCGGTTTTTATCAGGCGGCCCTTTCTCCCAAACGTGCTCCATAATGATTGTCTCTTTCTTGGTCAGGCGTTTCATAAGCGCAGCATTTTCCGCAAATATAGCTGCATAAAAGAGCCACACAATTATTTTCTATAATTTTCAAATGTTTCAATTTGCGCCCGAGGGCGTTGCGACGGATGAATCTTTTTTTTTGTAAATTTGCAAATTGGTAATCCGGTATTGATGACACGTCATTTGTTCCTTTGTGCCTTTGCGCTGCTCGTTTCCGTTTCGCTGTCTGCCCAGAAGCAGAAGAAGGCGGATCCGCTGGTGTTCACACCCCAGTGGACTGCACAGGCGCAGTTCGCTGGTTATTATGTGGCCAAGGAAAAGGGTTTTTATGACGAGGAAGGGGTCGATGTGGTCATCGTGCATCCGAATGCGACGCAGTCTTCCATAGACCGTATCAACTCCAACCGCAGTCATGCCACCACCCTTCAGCTCACCCAGGCCATACAGATCGTAGCCGAAGGCATTCCCCTCGTGAATCTCCTGCAGACGTCCATGAACAACGCGCTTGTGATTGTCTCCCGCCGGGAGAAGAATCCCATGGAGCAGAAAGGCGCCAAAGTGGCTGTCTGGCAGGCCGGATTCTCCCAACTGGCCGAGGCCGTGGTAAAAGAACTTGACCTGGATTATCAGTGGATTCCTGCAGCCAGCAGCGTCTCCCTCTTTGTCGCCGGTGCCGTGGATGCTTCCGTAGCCATGTCTTACAACGAGTATTACCAGATTCTCCAGGCGGGCTTCTCCGTTACGGAGGAATGTGTCTATCGTTTTGCAGACCATGGCTACAATATCCAGGAAGACGGTCTGTATGTAACCCGGGAGTATTACAGGGAGCATAAGGATCAGGCCGATAAGTTCGCCCGTGCCAGCCGTCGAGGCTGGGAATATGCGGCCCTGCATCCGGAAGAAGCCCTGGATATCGTCATGGACTATGTCAACAGGAACCACATTGCCACCAACCGGATTATCCAGGAACTCATGCTGCAGGAAATCCTGAAACTGCAGTTGGACCCGGACAGCGGAGAACGTGCTTTCATGCTCCGTCCCGACATGGTGCAGCAAGCCTCCGGCCTGATGCTCGGATGCGGCATCATCCAAAATCCCGTCACCATCAATGATTTGAGCCGATGAACCAGCCGCCCTCCAGACATTTGCGTTCGCTCAAGCGTTCTCTCAGCAGCCGGCTGAGCCTCTGGATTGTGCTTTTTGCCGTTGCCATCTTCGTCGCGACATTGGGCTATCTGTACTTCGTCCTGCAAAAGGCCGTCCGGCGGGAAGCCATCAACGGCGCCACCCGTGAACTGGAGAATACCGTCCTCCGCGTAAACAACATCCTGGAAGATGTGGAACTACTGGCCGATAATCTGGAAGTGCTCATCTACAAGAGTTTGGACAATCCAGATGCCATGATGGAGTATTCCCGCTCCATCGTTGTCAGCAATCCTTTCCTGAACGGCTGCTCCATTTCTTTCGAGCCCTACTACTATCCGTCCAAAGGCAAGTATTATTCCTGTTATTCCAACAATAACGGGCACAACGTTTACACCCGGCAGGAAGGCAATGACCAGTATCAGTATTTTTATCTGGACTGGTACCTTCTTCCCAAGCTCATGAACCAGCCTTGCTGGACAGAGCCTTATACCGACCAGGAAGAATTCGATGATGCGACCATGAACTCCAAGATGAGCGTCTCCTACTGCAAGCCGCTCATCGGCAACGACGGCTCCTTCGTGGGAAGCCTCTCGCTGGACATCTCCCTGGAATGGTTGTCGGAGACCATATCGGCCGTGAAGCCCTACCCCAATTCCTATTCCATCCTGGTGGGTCGCGGAGGTACGTATCTGGTCCACCCTGACGCCCGGAAACTGTTCTACCAGACCATCTTCACCCGTCAGTTGGTCGAGCCCGACAAAGACATTTGGGACCTGGGACAGGCCATGCTGGGATGGGAAGACGGCATGCGTGAGATCAAAATGGGCGGAAAGACCGATTATGTGTTCTACAAGCCTCTTATGACTACGGGATGGAGCGTCGGGATAGTCTGCCCCGAGAGTGATATCTTCGGTGACTTCCATCGCTTGCAGAATGTGGTGGTCGCCATCGTTATCCTGGGCCTGCTGCTGATGTTCCTGGTTTTCTCACGCGTCATCAGGCAGCAGTTGGAACCGCTCCGCACCCTCGCCGTACAGGCCCGTACCATCGCCGGCGGTGATTTTACCGAAAGACTGGCCGAGACTCATCGTTCGGACGAGGTCGGCGTCCTGACGCAGTCGTTCAATTACATGCAGGAATCCCTTGTGAACTATATCGATGAACTGACCTCTGCCACAGCCAAGAAGGAGCGTATCGAAGGAGAACTCCAGATTGCCCGGAATATCCAGATGACGCTGGTTCCCAATCAGTTCCCGGCCTTCCCGGAAAGAAAGGAAATCGACCTGTATGCCTTCATGTCGCCGGCCAAGGAAGTGGGCGGAGACCTGTATGAATATTTCATTCAGGATGACAAGCTGCACTTCTGTATCGGAGACGTAAGCGGTAAGGGGGTCCCGGCGAGCCTGTTCATGGCCATCACGCTCAGCCTGTTCCGTATGCTTTCCCGTCAGGGCCTTCCTCCGGCCGAGGTGGCCCGCCAGATCAACGACGGCATCGCCGAGAAGAATGAGCAGCTCATGTTCGTGACGCTCTTCATCGGCCAGCTGGACCTGAAGACCGGCCGGCTGGAGTTCTGCAACTGTGGCCACAATCCGCCCGTCCTCCTGAAGGAAAAACCTGCCTTCATGACGTGCCTGCCCAATACTCCCATCGGAATCTGTGGCGGTTGGAATTTTGAAGGCCAGGTGCTGGAGAATATCGGCCGGACGCCTATCCTGCTGTACACCGACGGACTCAACGAGGCAGAAAATCTCCAACACGAAGAACTGGGCAACGAGCGCGTCCTCGCCATCCTGGCCGAGGAGCCATACTCCGATGCCCAGACGCTGATTCAGCGTCTCCGGATTGCCGTGGCTTCCCATGTGGGGAGTGCCGAACCCAGCGACGATCTTACTCTTCTTTGCCTGTCCCTGCGGGGATAAATTGTTTTAATCCAGACCGCCTTCAAGCGCGTAGCTGCTTTTTACTTCCTCGTAGAAAGCGGCCTGAGCGGTGTAGTAATAAGGTTGCAGCCACAGGAAGCCGATGCCGCAGGTAAAGAGGCTGAGGAAAAACCAGCCGATGAAGCTGAGCTGGAGCCAGAAGAGGTCGAACTTGTGGCCTTTCATCATCATGCGGCTGCGGTGGATGGCTTCGCTGGCGGTGAGGTCTGGATTCTCGTGCAGGATGTACGGGGTCATGGCATAGGAATAGGTCTTGATGATGCCCGGAATGAGGAACAGGAGAGACCACAAAAAAACCAGGATATACATCAGCAGCATGCCCCAAACATTGTGAAGATAGGGCTTGAATCCAAGATGGAAGGCATTGGGGACAAGGTCGTTGTCTCCTTCTACGAGAAGTTTGCGAAAGGCGTTGAGCATGCCCAGGGCCAAAGGGAAGATCACCAGGACTTCCAGGAGCGTGAGACCGCTGGTGCTGGCATTGGCCTTGGTCTGCAGGGAAACGAAATCGGGATCCTGCATGGCGGAGATCATCTGTGTCAGGTTCTGTCTGCCGCCCATGTCCAGCAAATAGTCTTGCATGAGGAAGCTGGTGTACAGGGTGGGTCCCACGAAAGCTCCGGCAAGGAGGAAATAAATGAGTATAAGCAAAATTGCTTTTCCCCAGTTTCCCTTGAGAGCGTTGAGGGCTTCTTCTTTGAAGGCAGTGTTCGTTTTCATATGCAAAAAGTTTTTTCTATTGACAAATTTACGTTTTTTTTAGATATTTGTAAAAGTAAATACTAATTAACACTATGACACTGATTATTATCATCGCCGTCATCGCAGTCCTGGTACTGTGGGTGATTTCCGTCCAGAACAAGCTTGTCAAGCAGGATGAGTTCTGCAACAATGCCATCAAACAGATCAGCGTGCAGCAGACCAGCCGTTACGATGCACTGGAACAGGGCGTTCAGATTGCCCGCGAGGAGAATGCCATCGAAGGGGAAAATTATGAAAAGATTATCGGAATGCGCCGTCCCTCCGCTTCCGCCAATCCCACCGTGGAGGAGATCAACGCAACGGAATCGGCCCTCGGCGGTTTTGCCGCACGCCTGATGGCCGTGGCCGAGGCCTATCCCCAACTCAAGGGTGCGGAGGCTTATCAGAAAGCCATGGACAAGTATTTCGAGTATGAAGAGGTTGTGCGCGTGAGTCGTATGACCTTCAACGACACGGTGACCAAGTACAATCGTGACGTGCGCTCTTTCCCCGGCTCCGTGGTGGCTTCCATGCTGGGTTTCCCGGTGCGCGAATACCTGGCCGACCGTCCCGAAAAGGCCGAGCTTCCCAAGGATCTTTTCAAAAAATAATGTTATGAAAAGACTTTTTCTGACCGCGGCGGCCGTCCTGGCCACGGCGGTGTTTTCCTTTGCACAGGAAATCCGTGACATCCAGACCACGGTAAATCTGTTCCGGAACGGGAATGCCCAGGTGATTCAGAAATGGGATATGACCGTGGTGGAAGGCACGGAGTGGTATATACCCATTGACAATCCCGGGAAGTCGTACATTGACGATTTCATGGTGTTCGAAAACGGGAAGAAGTTTGAAAGCGACGGCCGGAAGTGGAATTCCGACCGTTCCCGTGAAGCCAAAACCGGACGGAGCGGCATTGTGGAAAAGGGAGGAGGCGACATCGAACTTTGCTGGGGACAGGGAGAATATGGCGACCATGTCTTTACCATCGCCTATATCATCCGTAATCTGGTACAGTCCTATCCGGAATGCGACGGTTTCCACTGGCATTTCCTCAACGACGAATGGTACACCAAACCGCAGCATGTCTCCATTACCATTCGCAATGAAACCGAGGCCGATCCCTGGTTCTGGGAAAGTCCGGATTCCTGCAACGTACGCTTCTGGGGCTTCGGCCTCCAGGGCAATTCCTGGATGACGTCAAGCGGGGAAATCGTCTTCGAATCCACGGAACAGTTGTCCTACAGCAGTTTCTTCTCGGCCCTGGTGCAGTTTGACAAGGGTCTTTTCCATCCGCAGGTGGAAGGGGATGGTACCTTCGAGGAGTTGAAGCAGGAAGCCATGGAAGGCAGCGATTATTCAGACGAGGTGGATGAATTCATGGATAAAGTTATCAAGTGGATTGGTATCCTTATCTTTATCGGCATCCCCATCCTGATAGTTCTGTATGTTATTTTCCTTCTGCTGCGGAAACTCTATCGGCGGATTAGCGGCAAACGTTACGACAAAAAGATTTTCGGCCAGAACAAAATTGACGGCTGGTACCGGAACGTTCCTTTCGGGGGCAATCCTAAAGCCCTTTACAGTCTCCTGCAGGAGGGAGATTTTCTGGCGAAGGACAAAAACTCTGAATTCCCCCATGTGGTGAGCGCGTATTTCCTGAAATGGATTCAGGAAGGACGTATCCGTGTGGAAAGGGATCCGGAAAAGGAGCAGCGCGTGAACCTGCGCTTCATCACTTCCCAAAAGAAGGAAGATGCGAATACCTTCAATGATTCCCTGGAAGAGGAGATTTACCAAAGCGCCATGGAGGCCGCAGGAGAGAATTTGCTGCTGGAGGCCAATGAATTCAAGCGCTGGTCTTACAAACATGACTCCAAAGTGGCCGGCTGGCCTTCCGAGGGAGTCTATAGCGGCCGCGAGATTTGGCAGGCCGCTTCCAAGGAAGAGCGCTGCCATGCAGTGGAGTTCAAGAACTTCCTGAGTGATTTCACCTTGGTTGGCGAACGCTCGGCTCCGGAAGTGGGGGTATGGAAGCAGTATATGATCATGGCGGCGGCCCTGGGCATTGCCGACAAGGTGGCCAAGAACTTTGAGAAACTCTTCCCGAAGATGATGGAAGAATACGCCAGGCAGTCCAACATGACGGATGTCATGACCACCTACTATGTGCTTGACAATCTAAACCGTTCTTCTACCTCTATGATGAGTTCCGCCCTGGATCATCAAAGGGCGCGTGAAGCGGCCCGTGCAGCAGCCCGGCGCCGTTCCAGCGGTGGTGGCGGCTCCATCTCCTTCGGCGGCGGTGGCGGCGGATTTGGCGGCGGCCACGGCGGCGGTTCACGATAATACAGAAAAAGACGGCTCTGAAGAGTCGTCTTTTTTGTGCGGGTGAGAAGAGTCGAACTTCCACGGGCTAATGCCCACCACCCCCTCAAAGTGGCGTGTCTACCATTTCACCACACCCGCATCTTTTGGGACTGCAAAGATAATGAGCATTTTTGAATTCCCAAAACTTTTTGCGACTTTTTTGCTTATTATCCTAATAAATATTTCCCAGGTCAAAATTAATTGCTATCTTTGCAGGCTCCCACGAGTTGGGGCACAACGCTTTTAATTAATTTTTAAACAACAGATTCACAATGGCTGTTAAAATCAGACTCCAGCGCCACGGTAAGAAGAATTTCGCATTCTTCCACATTGTTGTGGCCGATTCCCGCGCACCGCGCGACGGTAAATTCATCGAGCAGCTCGGCTCCTACAACCCCAACACCAACCCTGCCACCATCGTTCTCGATGGCGAGAAGGCTCTTGCATGGCTCAAGGTAGGTGCCCAGCCCACCCTTACTGCCCGCCGCATCCTCTCCTATGAGGGTGTTCTCCTTCGCAAGCACCTTGCCGAGGGCGTAGCCAAGGGTGCCCTCACCGAGGCCCAGGCCGACGCCAAGTTCGCAGCTTGGAAGGCCGAGCGCGACGAGAAGATCGCCGCCAAGAAGACCGGTCTCAAGAACGAGGCTATCGCCAAGGCAAAGGCCGCCAAGGCTGCCGAGGCAGAGGTGAATGAGGCCCGTGCCAAGGCCATCGCCGCCAAGAAGGCAGAAGCCGAAGAAGCTGCCCGCAAGGCTGCTGAAGAGGCTGCCGCCGAGGCCGCGGCCGCCGAACCCGTGGAGACGCCCGCAGAATAATGCTGCGCATCGCCCAGGTTCTGAAATCCAACGGGACCGAAGGGGAGGTTCTGCTGAGCCTCCTGGACATAGCCCCGGAGGATATCGACCTTCAGGAACCGGTGTTCATCGAATTTGATGGGCTGCCGGTTCCCTTTTATTTTGAATCGTTTACGCCCAGGGGCACCCGCCGTGCCCTGGCACGTCTGACCGGCGTCCGCTCCCTGAAGGATGCCGATGAGCTGGCCGGAAAGGCCGTTTTTGCCGATTATTTCGAGGAGGAAGAAGACGAAGACCTCACCGGATGGACAGTCCGTGACCAGGAAGGCCGCGTGGTA
Source organism: uncultured Bacteroidales bacterium (assembly GCA_900320795.1). GTDB lineage: Bacteria > Bacteroidota > Bacteroidia > Bacteroidales > UBA932 > Cryptobacteroides. The sequence continues at coordinate 37,762 of ONTQ01000005.1, read as the reverse complement.
GGCACTGTCGCTGACTACGAAGACATTCCCGGCAACACCTGCCTGTGGATCCGCAAGCCGGACGGGCAGGAGGTGCTGGTCCCTTTCCATGAAGACCTTGTCCTGGGCATGGACGAAAAAACCGGGACACTCACGCTGAGCATCCCGGACGGTCTGTTCTAGTTTTTTACCTATTTTACGGCATAGAGGTTGAGCAGGGTCTCGTAGAGTTCCTGCTTGCCGGAAGCGGCTACGGGAGCGGCATTCTCCTTGGCATAATTGTATAGGTCTTCGAGGGTGGCTTTGCCTTCTTCGAACTGCTTGCCCAGTCCGCTGTCGAAACTGGCATAACGCTCTTTCACCATCTGGGGAAGCGGGCTTTCTTCCAGCACGGCGGCTGCGTTCAGGAGGGCGTGGGCCATGGCGTCCATGGCGCTGATGTGGGCAATGAAGATGTCCTCGGGATCAGTGGAAGAGCGGCGCAGTTTGGCGTCAAAGTTGGTGCCGCCGTTTCCGAAGCCACCGTTCAGGAGAATCTGCATCATGGCCTGGGTGAGTTCGTAGGCATCTACCGGGAACTGGTCCGTATCCCAGCCGTTCTGGGCGTCTCCGCGGTTGGCGTCGATGCTGCCCAGGAAGCCGTTCTCGCGGGCCACGGTGAGTTCATGCTCGAAGGTGTGGCCGGCCAGGGTGGCGTGGTTCACCTCGATGTTCACCTTGAAATCCTTCTCCAGGCCGTTGGCGCGCAGGAAGCCGATAACCGTCTCCGTATCAACATCGTACTGGTGCTTGGTGGGCTCCATCGGTTTGGGCTCGATGAGAAAAGTGCCTTTGAAACCTTTGGCGCGGGCATAGTCACGAGCGGCGGTAAGCATTTTTGCGAGGTGGTCCTTCTCCCGCTGCATCTGGGTGTTCAGGAGGCTGTAGTAGCCTTCACGTCCGCCCCAGAACACGTAATTGGAGCCGCCCAGTTTGATGGTGGCATCCAGGGCGTTCTTGATCTGGACGGCGGCGCGGGCTACGATGTCGAACTGCGGATTGGTGGCGGCGCCGTTCATGTAACGCTTGTGGCCGAAGACATTGGCCGTGCCCCAGAGATTCTTGATGCCGGTCTCCTTCATCTTTTCCAGGAGGTAGTCCGTAATGTCCTTCATGCGGGCTTCGTACTCGGCGATGTCGTCGCAGTCTTCCACCAGGTCGATGTCGTGGAAGCAGAAGTACTCGATGCCCAGTTTCTGCATGATCTCAAAGCCGGCGTCGGCCTTGGCCCTGGCGCGGCAATAAGGGCATTCTCCCTTGTCCCATTCGTAGGAGCGGGTCTGTCCGCCGAAGGGATCGGCCGATGCCTGCCCCAGCGTGTGCCACCAGGCCATGGCGAACTTGAGCCATTCCTTCATGGGCTTTCCGCATACTACGCGGCCGGCGTCATAATAATGGAAGGCGAGGGGATTCTTGCTATCGGCTCCTTCAAAGGGAATCTTGCCGATTTGAGGAAAATATTCTTTAGCCATAATTTATTGATTGATATATGATTTCCATTTTTCATAGGCGGCACGGTACTCTTCCTCGTGCTCCGGTGTGATGACCGCCAGGCGCTCCAGGGTGGAGAAGGCCTCTGCAGGGCTCCTGTAGAAGCCCACGCCCATTCCGGCCCCCTTGGCGGCGCCGGCGCTGCCTTCCGTGTCGTAGAGTTCGATGGTGGCTCCGGAAACGCCGGAGAGCGTGTCGCGGAAAACCTTGGAAAGGAACATGTTGGCCCTGCCGGCGTGAATCTTGTTCACCTTGAGCCCCATCTGTTCCATAATCTCTATCCCGTACTGGAAGGAGAATACGATGCCTTCCTGCGCGGCCCTCATAATCTGCGGACGGCCGTGGAGGTTGAAGTTGAGCCCGTGGATGCTGCATCCCTGGTCCGTGTTGCGCAGCAGCCGCTCCGCTCCGTTGCCGAAGGGCAGGATGCTGATGCCGTCGGAGCCGATGGGAACGGTTTCCGCCATGTCGTTCATCTCGGGATAACTGGTGTTGGCCAGGGCCACGTTCCGGCGGAGCCAGGAGTTCAGGATGCCCGTTCCGTTGATGCACAGAAGGACGCCCAGGCGGGGATTGGTCGCCGTGTGATTGACGTGGGCGAAGGTGTTTACGCGGGACAGAGGGTCGTGGTTTACCTCCCCGATGACGCCATAGACTACGCCGGAAGTGCCGGCGGTGGAGGCAATCTCTCCGGGATTGAACACATTGAGACTGAGGGCATTGTTGGGCTGGTCTCCGGCACGGTAGGTGACCGGCGTGCCCTCCTTGAGTCCCAGTTGTTCCGCGGCCGTACGGGACAGGGTGCCCTGTACGCCGAAGGTGGGCTTGCAGGACGGGAGCACCGTCTCGTCGAAACCGAAGTGGTCAAGCAGTTCGGCCGAGGGCTTATCGGCCTTGAAATCCCAGAAGATGCCTTCCGAAAGGCCGCTCACCGTGGTGCAGACGGTGTCCGTCAGGCGCATGGCGATATAGTCTCCGGGAAGCATGATTTTCCAGATGCGCCTGTAAAGTTGAGGCTCGTTCTCTTTCACCCAGGCCAGTTTGGCGGCGGTGAAGTTGCCGGGAGAGTTCAGCAGGTGCTCCAGGCACCACTCCTCTCCCAGGGCTTCCAGGGCCTTCTGCCCGTAGGGGACGGCCCGTGAATCACACCAGATGATGGAAGGGCGGAGCACATTGCGGTCTTTGTCAATGCACACCAGCCCGTGCATCTGGTAAGAGATGCCGATGGCGCCGATATCGGCCGCACTGACGCTCTGGAGGAGTTGTTCCGTGACCAGTTTGAGATTTCCCCACCACATGGAGGGATCCTGCTCGGCCCAGCCGGCCTTTTTGGAGATAATGATGGCCTCGTGGGAGGGATAGGAGGCAAAAGCCACCGTCTTGCCCGTCTGGGCGTCCACCACGGAGCCTTTGACGGAAGAGGAGCCGATGTCGTAACCTAACAGATACATGACAGGGAATGATTTAGCGGGAAATGACGTACTTGTGGAGCGTCTTTCGGACAGCTCCGGGTCCGGCATAAAGTTCTTTCACCATGCCTTCCACCTGCTCTCCCAGACCGGCCTCATAGAGGTTCACACCAAAAATATCGGCCCGGCTGTAGAGTTTTTTCAGGCAACTCCAGTCCTGCTCCGGCTTTCCCAATTCCAGCGGAGCCACAAGGGCCTGCAACTCTTCCAGGAGCGGATCCGGGGAGGGGGAGAACGGCTGCGCGTTATCGTCCAGGCCTTTCAGGTAGCGGGCATATCCGGCCAGGACCAGCGGAATGAGCACCAGGTTGCCTTTGTCCAGACCGCGGGCGATGTATTTCTTGAGCGTTTCGCCGAAGCGGATGGACAGTTTCTGGCTGGTATCCATGGCGATGCGCTGCGGAGCGTCCGGCATGAACGGGTTGGGCAGGCGCTTGTTAATGACGGCGCCGATGAACTCGTACGGGTTCAGGATGCCCGGATCCACCACCACCGGCATGGCCTCCATATAGCCCAATTTCTGGATGAAGAGACGGATGTCCTCATCCTTCATCTCGGCCGATATGAGCGTGTATCCCAGCATGCAGCCATAGATGGACATGGCCGTGTGCAGCGGGTTCAGGCAGGTGGTCACCTTCATGGTTTCCACCTTGTCCACGGTTTCCCGCGTGGTATAGAGCGCGCCGCCCAGGTCCAGCGGCGGACGACCGTTGGTATAATGGTCTTCAATTACCAGGTACTGAACCTCTTCCGAATTCACGAAGGGGGCGGTGAAGGTGTGCTTTTCCGTCTCGATGTAGTTGTTGTCCTCGAAGCCGTCGGCCTCCAGCATTTCCTTTACCTTCTGGTGCGGACGCGGGGTAATCTTGTCTATCATGGACCAGGGGAAGGTGATTTTGCGCTCATCCTTCAAATAGTCCAGGAAGCCCTGGGGAGCGATTCCATCGGCCACCCAACGCTCTGCATAGGCAAAGACACCCTTTTTCACCTTGTCGCCGTTGTGCGAGCAGTTGTCCATGGACTGAAGGGTGAGGGGCAGCGCTCCGGCGTTGTAACGTTCCAGCAGCAGGGCAGTCACCTTGCCCAGGGCAAAGACGGCACCCAGTCCGCGGGCCAGGTCCGCCTCATTGAAACCATATCCTTTTTCCGTGATGGTGAAGGAAACCATCTGCAGCGAAGGGGCGCGGAAGATGTCCACCAGCCGCTGCCAGTCCGGGAATTGCGGGTCGGCCTTCAGGGCCTCCGTGACGCTGGCAATCACCTTTTTCTCGATATTGCCGTCACTTTGGAGAGAGACCAGCAGTGCGAGGTTTCCGTAGGGTTTGTAGGCTTTGTCAACCACCTCGAAATCAAAAGTTTCCGCTACGATGACACCCCGGTCATACTGGCCGGTGTTCAGGGCGTCGTTGAGGATGGCTGCCGGGAAGGCGCGAAAGATGTTGCCGCCGCCAAAATGCACCCAGGTGGGCTGTTTGGCCGTTTTCTCCCGTACCGCCTTGATGTCAAACCGGGGAATCCGGTAACCTTTGGCTTCCCACTCGGCGGGATGGAAGGTGTCGCTCAGAATGTCTGTCAGTTTCATGGCTTAATCAAAGAATCCGGGTTGTTTGTAAGGAATGCCCAGTTCGCGGTCCACCGTGGCGAGGATGCCCTGCACCTGTCCCATGGCAAACATGCGGCCCAAAAGCGTATAGCCGGCATTGTGCCCGTGGGTGCTTTCGTCCATGATGCCGCCGGGCCGGTCCGTGAAGGTCATGCCATGGTCCACGCGCATGGGAAGGGCGGGATTCTCCTTTTCAAAGATGCGGCAGAGTTCCACCAGGTCGGCCCGGCCGCCCAGGTGGGAGGCCTCCGTGAAGTCGCCGTTCGGGAAGATGTGGCAGGAACGCAGGTGTACAAAATGGGTGCGCGGCGCAAATTCGCGGGCCATTTCCACCACGTTGTTGTATGCTCCGGCGCTCAGGGATCCGGCGCAAAAGGTGAGGCCGTTGTGCTTGTTGGGCACGGCGTTCAGGAACCAGCGGATGTCTTCTTCCGTGCGGACGATGCGCGGAAGGCCCAGCACTTCGATGGGAGGGTCGTCCGGGTGGACGCACATGTTCATGCCGTACTGCTCGCAGGTGGGCATGATGGCTTCCAGGAAATACTTCATGTTGGCCCGCAATTGCGTTTTGCCGATGCCTTTGTACAAGGCCAGGAATTCACGGAATTTCTGCACCGGGGCGGCGTCGTTCTCGGAGAAGTTGCCGGAAACGAAGCCCTGGGTTTTGATGACGATGTTCTCCACCAGCTTGTGGTCCTTTTCCGGGGTCATGGTCTTGGCCAGTTCATCGGCCTCCGACAGGACATTGCGGCCTTCGCCGACGCCGGCGGGGAATTGGAAGGCGGCCCACTCCTCACGGGCACCGGGGCGCTTCAGGATGTAAATGTCGAAGTATGCGAATTCCGCGTAATTGAAATACAGGTTGGTGGCGCCGTTGGGATTTTCGTGCGCCAGGTCCGTGCGGGCCCAGTCCAGCACCGGCATGAAGTTGTAGCAAATGGTGTGGATGCCCTCCATCCCCAGGTTCTTGAGGGATTCCTTGTACACTGCGATCTGCTCATCGCGGTCCGGACCGCCATACTTGATGGTTTCCACTACGGGGAGACTCTCCACTACGCTCCAGCGCATTCCGTAGCTCTCAATGTATTCCCGCAGTTCACGGATTTTCTCGCGGGTCCATACCTGTCCCAGGGGGACATCGTGAAGGGCTGTTACAATGCCTTCTACGCCAATTTGTTTGAGCATGGCAAGGGTGATCTTATCCTTCTTGCCAAACCATCGCCAGGTTTTTTCCATAATGAGTCTTAGTGTTGTGGTCGGGGTGACAAGACTCGAACTTGCGACCCTCTGCTCCCAAAGCAGATGCGCTAGCCAACTGCGCCACACCCCGATTCATCATGTAAATATAAGCAAAATTTGTATCTTTGCAAACAGATGATACTGGAAGCTAAGAATATCAGAAAGAGTTTCGGCACGCTGGAGGTGCTGAAAGGCGTGGATTTTTCCGTGGCCGAAGGGGAAGTAGTGGCCATCATGGGCGCCTCCGGGGCAGGAAAGTCCACGCTCCTGCAAATCCTGGGCACCCTGCTTACTCCGGACAGCGGCAACCTTACCGTCGAAGGGACAGATGTCCTGCACCTGGGCGGGAAAGCCCTCTCGGCTTTCCGGAACCGGCGCATCGGTTTTGTGTTCCAGGCGCACCATCTGTTGCCGGAGTTTACGGCGCTGGAGAATGTCATGATTCCTGCCCTTATCGGCGGGAAAGACAGCAAAAGCGCCCGGTTACAGGCGCTGGAGTTGCTTCAGACTGTGGGACTTCAGGATCGGACCACCCATAAACCTTCGGAACTCTCCGGCGGGGAACAGCAGCGCGTGGCCATCGCCCGTTCGCTCATCAACAAGCCTGCCATCCTCTTTGCGGACGAGCCGACCGGCAACCTTGATTCCCGCACCAAAGAGGAGATTCACCGGCTTTTTTTCGACCTCCGGAAACAATTGGGCCAGACCATTGTCATCGTTACCCATGACGCCGGTCTGGCTGAACTCTGTGACCGAACCTGCATCCTGCAGGACGGTGCGTGGCTTTAATCCATCTCTGTCACAGGGACAGGTTTTCCGCCGGTTCTGCGGCCGGGGTCGCCGGGATGGGGTCGGCCTTCGCCTTTCCCGAGTTTTCCAATCTGCTGATGGCGGAATTTCTCTTCGGCCACCAGAAGTTTGGCCACTTTTTCTGCAGGCAGGACCTTCTTGTAGCGGGACAGGGCCTGGATTTCAACGGCGTCGCAGTTTTTCCTGGCGGCCTCGTACTGGTCCAGAAGCGCGCCGGCATCTTTGCCTTCCACGCCGTTCTTAAGGTCCTTGAGGGCCTGGGCCGATGCTTTGAAAGCCTCGCGGCGCTGGGCCTGCACTTCGTTGTAAACCGGCCAGAAGGCCTGGGCCTCTGCTTCGGTGAGGTCGAGTTCGGCGGTAATCAGGGCCACTTGTTCGGAGCGTACCTTCTCACGCCAGTCTTCTTTATGCCCCTTTGTCTGGGCGATGGCAGTCACGCTGCCAATCAGTGCCAATGCACAGAATACACTAATAATCTTCTTCATAGTTCAATGTCTCTAAATGTTCAATGCTGATATTGTCGGCGATAAGGAAACTGCGGATATCCTCTTCGGAAAGGGTGGAGGCCTCCATGAGCTCAATCTGCCCGTCCGGATCCAGTGACTGGGACAGATAAGAGACGTAATCCCACTCCGCATCTTCTTCCACAGCTGCAGCGCGGCCGAAGATAAAGTTCCCGACGGCGGCCAGAACAGCCAGGCTGGCGGCATAGGCGATCCAGGGAGATACGCGTTGTATCACCGTGGGCTTGACTTCCCGGGTGGGAATGGTCTTGAGCCGCTCTTCCAGATTCTGGAAGTAACCTTCGGGGGTGGATATGTCGTTTTTCCTTGTCATAACTGCTTACTTTGACACCTCTGCGTCGGAAAGGTTTAATTTGATTTTTTCCTGGGCGATATGATAGGAGGCTTTGAGGGCCCCGACCGATGTGCCCGTGATGGCCGATATGTCCTCGTAACTGAGTTCGTCCCACCAGCGCATGATGAACACCTGACGCTGTTTTTCCGGGAGGCGGGCCACGGCCTTGGCGAGTTCCCGCTGTGCGGCCGTGCCATTAAAATAGGGGTCGCCTTCGATACGGCGCTCCACCAGTTCATCCACGCTTTGAAAGCGGAGAGCGGCACGCACTTTTTCCCTTCTCAGGTGGTTGAGGGTTTCGTTGGTGGCGATGCGCCAGATCCATGTGTACAGTTGCGATTCTCCCCGGAAAGCGGGAAGATTCGTCCAGATTTTGAGGAAGATTTCCTGGAGCAGGTCGTCGGCATCCTCGTGGCTGCCCACCATGCGGCGGACATGCCAGTACAGCCTTTCGCTGTACTCGTGGACGATTTGGTTGAATTTCTGTTCCGGGTTTTCCATGAAAATGAGGGGCTTGCCGCTCTGATATTGCACAAGCCGTGCCACAAAAATAGGCAAATTCCACAAATTGCGTTATCTTTGCAGACTATGAAGAATATCCGCAACTTTTGCATTATCGCACATATCGACCACGGCAAGTCCACTCTGGCAGACCGTCTTCTGGAACTCACCCGTACGCTGAGTGACCGGGAGATGGAGAACCAGGTCCTGGATGACATGGATCTGGAAAGGGAGAAAGGCATCACCATCAAGAGCCACGCCATCCAGATGGATTATGCCCGGGACGGGGAGGTTTATCGGCTCAATCTGATTGACACGCCCGGCCACGTGGACTTCTCTTATGAGGTTTCCCGCTCCATCGCCTCCTGCGAAGGGGCCCTTCTGGTTGTGGATGCTTCACAGGGAATCCAGGCCCAGACCATCTCCAACCTCTATCAGGCTATTGACCACGGGCTGGAGATTATTCCGGTACTCAACAAGATCGACATGGACTCCGCTCAGCCGGAAGTGGTCCAGGACCAGGTGTGCGACCTGCTGGGCTGTGACCCCGGGGATGTGCTGCGGGTATCGGCCCGGACGGGAGAAGGCGTGCAGGCGGTGCTGGATGCCATCGTGGACAAAGTTCCCTGTCCCAAGGGAAACCCCGAGGCGCCCCTCCAGGCCCTGATTTTTGACTCGGTCTTCAACTCCTTCCGGGGGATTATCGCCTATTTCAAGGTGGTGAACGGGACCATCCGCAAGGGAGACAAGGTGAAGTTCTTCTCTACCGGCAACGAATATGAGGCCGAAGAAATCGGCAACCTGAAACTCAAACTCAACCCGACCGGGGAGGTCCGTGCCGGGGATGTGGGCTATATCATCACGGGCATCAAGGCGGCCGTGGAGGTGAAGGTGGGAGACACCATCACCCATGTGGAACGTCCCTGCGAAGAGGCTATTGCCGGTTTCGAGGAAGTGAAGCCGATGGTCTTTGCGGGCTTGTATCCGGTCGATGCCTCCAAGTTTGAGGAACTGCGCGCCACGCTGGAGAAATTCCAGCTCAATGACGCATCTTTCACCTATGAGCCGGAGAGTTCGCTCGCCCTGGGCTTCGGTTTCCGATGCGGTTTCCTGGGCCTGCTGCACTTGGAAATCGTGCAGGAGCGCCTGTTCCGCGAGTTCAACATGGATGTTATCACTACGGTGCCCAACGTCTCTTATAAGGTATATACCACCAAGGGAGAGGTCGTGGATGTCCATAATCCTTCCGGGCTTCCGCCGGCATCGGTAATCGATCATATCGAAGAGCCCTATATCCGTGCCCAGATTATCTCCAAGGCCGATTTCTACGGTCCCATCATGAAACTGTGCATGGACAAGCGGGGAACACTCATCGGCCAGCATTACATTACCACCGACCGGGTGGAACTCAATTACGACCTTCCTCTGAGCGAGGTGGTCTTCGACTTCTACGACAAGCTCAAATCCATCTCCAAAGGGTACGCCTCGTTCGATTATCATGTGACGGATTTCCGTCCGGCGAGGCTGGTGAAACTGGATATCCTCCTCAACGGGGACCCGGCCGATGCCTTGTCCACGCTCATCCATGAGGACCACGCCTATGACTTCGGCCGAAAGATTTGCCTCAAACTCAAGGACCTCATTCCCCGCCAGCAGTTTGACATCGCCGTGCAGGCGGCCATCGGCGCCAAAATCATTGCCCGCGAAACCGTCCGCCAGGTACGTAAGGACGTGACAGCGAAGTGCTATGGCGGCGATGTCACCCGTAAACGAAAATTGCTGGAAAAACAGAAGGAAGGCAAGAAGCGTATGCGCCAGATCGGCACCGTCCAGGTTCCGCAGAGTGCCTTCATGGCCGTCCTGAAACTGGACTGATTCCTCCGCTCCTCCGGCTCCTACCCTGTGCCCCCCCTCGTGCACCTCGGTCCCTCGTGCACCAAACACCCCCTTTTTGTGCACGACACTGCGTTTCTCGCCCTCTCGTGCACCAAACCGCCCCTTTTTGTGCACGACGCTGCGCTTTTCGCCCTCTCGTGCACCAAACCGCCCCTTTTCGTGCACGGCGCTGCGCTTTTCGGTCCCCCGTGCACCAAACCGCCCCTTTTCGTGCACGGCGCTGCGCTTTTCGGTCCCCCGTGCACCAAACCACCCCTTTTCGTGCACGACGCTGCGTTTCTCGCCCTCTCGTGCACCAAACCGCCCCTTTTCGTGCACGGCACCGCGTTTTTCGGCCTCTAGTGCACCAAACCGCCCCTTTTTGTGCACGGGAATCGTAAAGAACAGAGAAAATGTTTTTTACGATTCCGGCAATTTGTCCCTATATGATTTTATTTCGTCACATAAATACGTTTTGACCGATATGTGCAGGGATTATCTTTTACTTTTGCGGAAAACTGATATACAATGTACTATTCAAGCACCCCTGCCGAGCAAGCTTTCCTGAATACAGGTCCTTGCTTTCACCTTTATACCAAACCTCTGGAGAATGATTTGTTCTTTCATTCCGAAAAAGAACGGCGCCTTGCCGTGAACTACCTCGCGATAGCCGTTACCGAGTCCGGTTGCAAACTGCTGGCTTATTCCATCATGACGAACCACTTCCACTTTATTCTATCAGGAGAAAAGGAACAAGTTTTATTATTCTTTGACCGATACAGACTGCTTCTCAACAATTATTTTTCCCGGCATGGGCGAGGAACGTTGCTGAATCAGACGGAAGCAAGAACCAAATCGATAGACAATTTGAAGCAAATGCGGAATGAAATTGCATATGTGATTCGGAACACATTTGTAGTGACGCCCGATGTGAACGTTTTTGCCGATCCCTGGTCATCGGGTTTTCTTTACTTCAACCCTCTGCTCAATCTGGACGGAATTCCGGCTTCAGACCTAAGCGGCAGGGCTTTACGGGAGTTCACATGCTCCAGAAGCATATCGGCCCTGAGTTCTGGAATCTTTGTTAAAGACGGGATGGCGCAGCCATGGAGTTTCGTGGATTTCAAGTTGGTGATGTCTTTCTACGACAATGCGCGTCAATTTGTGTATAGCGTATTAAAAAACGTTGATGCCCAGGTCGAGCTTTCCTTGTCCTATGACGGGGCGCCCCAGTTGACCGATGAGGACCTCTTGCCTGTTTTATACAAACTATGCCGGAAAGAGTTGAAAACAGAAGACCCTTTCAAATTGGATTGGCATGGGAAACAGCAACTGGCCGTCTTGCTCAAGAACAAATACTATGCTTCCAACGGACAGATTGCCCGCCTGACGAAACTTCCTCTGAAAGAGGTGAACGAGTTGTTCCCGCTAGTAGCGAAGGCTCAGATCAAATAGACGCAGAAGCCTGTGCCCATTAAAAGACACAGGAGGAATGTGGACATTACCAGTAGCGGAAGAGCCGGATCCAGGGCACGGTCTTCACGCGTCCATACTATGTGTAAGTGTTTGATATAGAGCGGAAGTGTGATTATCCACAGCCAATGCCAGACGGAAGGCCAGCAGAGCAGGCAGTAAACCGCCATACATGCCCAGCCCAGGCCGATTAGCGCCGTCTGGTAAATGCGGGCCTTGTGAAGTCCCAGTTTGAGGGCCACGGTGGTACGGGTAGCCGCATCCGTTTTCATGTCGCGGACATTGTTCACATTAAGCACACCCACCGAGAAAAAGCCCACGGCCGATGCCGGAAGCAGCAGTTTCCAGTGCAGACCCGCACCCATGGTGCAGACGAAATAGGCGCCGAGCACGGCCACCAGGCCGAAGAACAGGAATACATAGATGTCGCCTTTGGCCCTGTAACCGTAGGGGTTATGGCCCAGAGTATATTTCATGGCCGCCGCAATGGCTCCTGCACCGAGCATCAGGACCAGGATGGGCGTCAGTTCCCAAAGAGTGCCGAAGGCTTTCCAGGTCATGGCCGTGCCTAGCACAATGCAAAGTCCTACGAACAGGCCGATGAGCCGCTTCATTTCCGGAATGGTCATCTCTCCGCCGTTGAGGCCGTACTGAGGGCCTTCCCGCTGCGCGGTGTCTGTTCCCCGCAGCACATCGCCGAGTTCGTTGGAAAGATTGGAGAGAATCTGCAAACAAGTGGTAGTAAGCACGATAAGGATTGCCGTCCCGGGGTCAACTTTCCAGTCGGCCACGGCCAGGAGGATGCCCAGCAGCACGCCCGCCGTAGAGAGCGGAAGGGTGCGAAGGCGCATGGATTTAAGAGCTGCTTTCAGTGTCATGGGCACAAAGTTAGCAAAAATAACCGTGTCGTGCACGAAAAGGGGCTGTTTGGTGCACGAGAGGGCGAAAAGCGCGGTGTCGTGCACAAAAAGGGGGTGTTTGGTGCACGAGGGGCCAAGGTGCATGAGGGGGGCGAGGCGGCTTATTGCTGGAGCCAGTCCAGGAACGAATCTACACGAGCCCGGGAGACCGTAAAGTCCGTGAGGGCGGGAATGTCGCGGCGAAGGGTGATGCGAAGACGCCCTCCCATGAGTTTGGAGACGCTGTCAATCACCTGCTCGGAAATGATGCAGCTGCGGGAGATGCGGAAGAAATCGGCCGGTCCCAGATTCCCTGCCAGGGCATCCAGGGATTCATCCAGGACATAGGACGACCCTGAGAGGGTGACCAGATAGGTGTTTTTGTCCTCCGAGTAGAAGTAGGCGATATCGGCCGTGCGGACGGGGACGATGCGGTCATTGAGGCGGATGAGGAATTTCTCTTTTCGGGCGATGGCGCGGACCGTTTCGCTGCTGGGACGGGATGCCTCTCCGGCCGCCACACGGGAAATGGCGCGGCTGAGTTCCGGAAGGCCGATGGGCTTGAGGAGATAATCCACGGCATGTACCTCGAAGGCATGGATGGCATATTGGTCATAGGCTGTGGTCATTACCACCGGGCAGGGGATTTCCATCCGGGCGAAAATCTCGAAACTGCTGCCGTCCGAGAGTTCCACGTCCATGAAAATGACGTCAGGAGCCGGATGGGAGCCCAGCCAGGCAACACTGTCCTTTACGGAGCCTACCGCTCCCACTACCTCCACGTCGGGGAAGTTGGCGGAGAGCAGTTTGACCATGTGTTCGCGGGCACGTGCTTCGTCTTCAATAATGAGGGCTCTCATAGGCTGCAAAGATAGGAATTTATTCGAAGTTTTTCAAAATGGGAACGGTAACAGTGAAGGAATCAGGCGTTTCTTCCACTTCTATTTCCGCACCGGCAATGTCCCGGTATTGGTTCCGGATATATTGCAGGCCAATTCCGGTGGAAGCCCCGGAATAGTTGACTTTGGGAATGCGCTTGTTCCGGACGGTGATTTTTCCTCCGTCGGAAGTGAGGCTCACCTGCAAGGGATTATCGGCCGATATGGCATTGTGCTTGGTGACGTTCTCCAGCAAAAGTTGGAGGGTGCAGGGGACAATGTAGCCCGATGGCTGCGGGATGTCTTCCCGGATGACGAGCCCTTCCGGGAAGCGGATGAGGACCAGGTCCCGGTAATTGCGGGCAAAGGAGAGTTCCTCGGAAAGGGGTACGACCCGCTTCCCTTCCACCTGCATCAGGTAGCGGTAGATGGCGGCCATCTTGTGGATGTATTCGCTGGCTTCCTCCCGTGTGCCTTCGGTCACGATGGCATCCAGCACGTTGAGGCTGTTGAAGAGAAAATGCGGGTTCACCTGGTTTTTCAAGTTCATGTAACTGAATTCGGCCTGGTGCCGGCGGGTGCGCTGCCGGGTGGCTTCCCGTTGCATCCGCACGGCGAAAAGCACCATGTACGTCAGGGAAATGAAGGTGACGATGACCAGAATCCAGATGACGGCCGATTCATCGAAGAGGTCTCCGGCATAACTGAGGTCCATATAGACACGGATGCCAAAGACCACGGCGATGGAAGCGATGAGCCAGCCCAGATTGCGGCTCCAGGAAAGGTTGCGCTCATAAATGGCTGCTCCAGAAGGCGTTACGCTGTGTGCAAAACCATAGAGCGCCCAGCCCAGCAATTCCGTTACCAAAAACGTGGACAGGGCGTGCTGTATGGTGGGGGGAAGCGATTCAAAAAACCACCGGGCCGCGAGGTTTCCCAGCACGAAGCCCAGGATGTTTACCAGGACCAGGGAGATGGTCGTGAGTTCTACCGTCAGGTTCTCCCGCCGGCAGACGATGACCGCCAGGGTCATGGTTAAGGCCGTAAGGACCAGGGTGTCGCGGATTCCCAGCAGGGAACATACCACCGTAGCGGCGGCATGCAACAGGGCGAAGCCATGGATGTACCAGGTCGTGGGAACTTTGTTCATACTTTCTGCGAAAATACACAATAATTCCGTTCGTCGCAAAAAAATGTCCATTCAACCACTTTTTGCGCACGCGCGTGTATAAAGTATGCGTGCGAATGATTAAATTTGTACACTTTTCTGGCTAAAACTAGTAACACAATGTCTCAAAAACGTGACTTGACTTTCCGCCAGCTGGTGGATTTGAGCTTCGGCTTTTTCGGCGTGCAGATTGCCTATGCCCTGCAGAGTGCCAATATCAGCCGTATTTTCGCCACCCTGGGCGCAGACCCCCATCAGCTGAGTTTTTTCTGGATTCTGCCTCCTCTGATGGGCATGATTGTCCAACCCCTTATCGGCAAGTACAGTGACCGTACCTGGTGCAGGATGGGACGCCGCAAGCCCTATCTGCTGGTGGGCGCCATCATCGCCGTGCTGGTGATGATCTTTCTCCCCAATGCCGGAAGCCTGCATTTCAGTACCCGTCTTTTCCTGGGCCTGAACATGGCCATGTGGTTCGGCCTGTTCTCCCTCATTTTCCTGGATACGTCCATCAATATCGCCATGCAGCCCTTTAAGATGATGGTGGGCGACATGGTGAACGAAGAGCAGAAAACCACGGCTTACAGCATCCAGAGTTTCCTGTGCAACGCCGGTTCGCTGGTGGGCTACATTTTCCCCATCCTGTTCACCTGGATCGGCATAGCCAATACTGCTCCAAAAGGCGTGGTGCCCGACAGCGTCATCTACAGTTTTTACTGCGGTGCCGCCATCCTCATCCTCTGCGTGCTATACACTTTTCTCCGCGTGAAAGAAATGCCCCCGAAGGAGTATGCCGAGTTCCATGGCATCGACCTTCGGGACAAGAAAGAGGAAAAGGGCGAAGGCCTGTTCAAGCTCCTGTTCAAAGCCCCCCGGACCTTCTGGACGGTGGGCCTGGTGCAATTCTTCTGCTGGGCTGCTTTCCTGTATATGTGGACGTACACCAACGGTGCCATCGCCCACAATGTCTGGCATACGGCCGATACCGCTTCCGAGGCTTATCAGACCGCCGGCAACTGGGTGGGCGTGCTGTTCGCCGTCCAGGCGGTGGGCTCGCTGGTCTGGGCTGCCGTGCTGCCGCGATTCAAGAACCTGAAGCTGGCCTATGTGGTGAGCCTTCTGGTGGGAGCCCTGGGCTTTGCATCCGTGATGTTCATCCACAACCAGTATCTGCTGTTCGTGAGTTATTTCCTTATCGGCTTTGCCTGGGCCGCCATGCTGGCCCTTCCGTTCACGCTCCTGACCAACGCTCTGGAGGGAAGCCCGTATATGGGAAGCTATCTGGGTCTTTTCAATGGAACCATCTGCCTCCCGCAGATCGTGGCCGCCGCCACGGGCGGTCTGGTGCTCTCTCTGGTGGGAGGCAGCCAGCCGGCCATGCTGCTGGTTGCCGGTGTGTTCCTGGTTCTGGGAGCCCTTTGCGTGAGATTTATCAAAACCAAATAATTTATCAATTAACTACACACTAATGAAAAGGATTTTAACCGCAATCGCAGTGTTGCTTACAACCTGCGCTACCGTATTCGCCCAGGGCGGATACCAGGTTAAAGGTGTGGTAGTGGACGCCATCGGCCCCGTCATCGGGGCTTCGGTGATCGAGCAGGGAACGACCAACGGCGTTTCCACCGGTCTCGACGGCGACTTCATCCTCACCGTTTCCAGTGCCAATGCAGTGGTGGAAATCAGCTGCATCGGCTATGCGACCCAAGTCTTTACGGCCTCTGCCGTACCCGCTACCATCACCCTCGCCGAGGATACCGAATTCTTGGATGACGTGGTGATCATCGGTTACGGTACTGTCAAGAAGAGCGACCTTACCGGCTCCGTCTCTACCGTGAAGGCTGATGAAATCAACAAGGGTGTCATCACCTCCCCGGCCGACCTCCTGCGCGGCAAGAGCGCCGGTGTGGTGGTCACGGCGGGTGACGGTATGCCGGGTTCGGCTGCTACCGTCCGCATCCGTGGCGGCTCCTCCATCAACGCTTCCAACACGCCTCTGTACGTGATTGACGGCCTGCCCGTGTCCAATGACGGCATTTCCGGTATGGCCGACGCCCTCTCTTCCATCAATCCGGAAGACATCGAGAGTTTCACCGTGCTGAAGGATGCCTCCGCCACCGCCATCTACGGTTCCCGCGCATCCAACGGCGTTATCGTCATCACCACCAAGAAGGGAGCCAAGGCCGGCGACAAGCGTCCGCACCTCTCGGCTGACGTCACCACTTCCGTGAACACCATCGCCAAGTACAACAAACTGCTGGACGCCGACGGAATCCGTTCCCTTATCCGGGAATTCTACGGCCCCAACTCCGCCGCGGAGGCAGCCCTGGGCAACACCAACACCGACTGGCAGCGCCAGATCTACCGGGTGGCTCCCACCGTGGATGCCAACCTGAGCCTGAGCGGCCGCATCGGTGAGGTCCTTCCTTACCGCGTTTCCGGTGGCGCCACCTGGCAGAACGGTACCCTGAAGGGCTCCGAAATGGACCGCTGGACCCTGGCCCTCAACCTGGCTCCCACCTTCTTCGACAAGCACCTCACCGTGAACCTGAACGGTAAGGGCACGTATGCCGTGAATACGTATGCCAACCAGGGTGCCATCGGTGCCGCCAACCACTACGATCCCACCAAGCCGGTCTATGACAGAAACGGCATCAACGGCTACACCACCTGGTACGACCTCTCCGGCAATCCCAATACCATGGCTACGATGAACCCGGTGGCCCTCCTGAACTCCAAGCGAGACTTCGCAAACGCCCTTCGTTTCATCGGCAACAGCCAGTTCGACTACAAGGTCCACGGTTTCGAGGACCTGCGCCTGAACCTGAACCTGGGTATTGACTGGGCCAAGTCCAACGGTGTCACCGAAATTGCCCGCGGGTCTGAGGAATCCATCCACAGCACCACCGAGTCCGGTGGCGGTTCCCACACGGATTATGACTACACCCGCCGGAACACCACGCTCGAATTCTATGCCGACTACAGCCATACCTTTGCCGAGAAGCATTTCGTAGATTTCATGGCCGGTTACTCCTGGCAGCACTTCTGGAACAACAGCCACAACTACAAGTACCGTCTCTCCGACCGTCTGGAAATGTCCAACACCGAAGGCAAGGGCGAACTTTACCTGATCTCCTTCTTCGGCCGTGCCAACTACAGCTTCGCAGACCGTTACCTGATTACGGCGACCATCCGTGCCGACGGTACTTCCCGCTTCCAGAACAACAAATGGGGTATCTTCCCTTCCGTGGCCCTGGGCTGGAACATCAAGAACGAGAACTTCCTGAAGAATGTGGATCCCGTCTCCACCCTCAAGCTCCGTCTGTCCTGGGGCGAAACCGGTCAGCAGGAAGTGGGCGGTTACTACGACACCTTCGCCCAGTTCCTCTCCATCAACACGCCCGGCTCCTACTACTTCGTGAACAACGGCGCCTATACCGCTCCGGTCGTAGCCCTGGGCTACAGCGCCAACCTGAAGTGGGAAACCACCACTACTTATAACGCCGGTATCGACTTCGGTTTCTGGAATGACCGCCTCACCGCATCCGTGGATGTGTACAAGCGCGACACCCGCGACATTCTGAACTACATCCCCGTTCCGGGCCTTTCCAACCTTACCAACTACCTGAACACCAACATTGGCTCCATGACCAACATGGGTTATGAAATCGACCTCAACGGCGTTCTGGTGGAGACCCGTGACATCAACTGGACCATGGGCGTGAACATGGCCTATAACAAGAACAAAGTTACCAAGCTCACCGCTTCCGATGAGAACGCGGCCGGCGTAGAGACCGGCGGTATCTCCGGCGGTACGGGTAACAACGTCCAGCTCATCCAGGTGGGCTATCCCATGCGTACCTTCTATCTGTACCAGCAGGTCTATGACAAGAATGGCGCCCCTGTCAACGGTGTCTATGTGGACCAGAACGGCGACGGCACCATCACGGCCGACGACAAGATCATGAGCCATCATGCCGATGCCGACTACACCTTCGGTTTCAATACTTCCTTCAACTGGAAGAATTGGACGGCCGCCCTCTCCGGACACGCCTCCATCGGCAACTGGGTCTATAACAACGTGGCTTCCGATACTGAAATGCTGGCCGACCTTTGGACCAACAGCTTTGTTTCCAACCGCGTCGCTTCCGCTCCCAAGTCCATGTTCACCCAGGCCCAGTACCTGTCCGACTACTATCTCCAGGACGGTTCCTTCCTGAAACTGGACAACCTCACCATCGGTTACACCTTCCCGAAGATTTTCAACGTGGATCCTGACAGACCCGCTTCCCTGAATATCTTCGGTACGGTCCAGAACATCTGCACCATCACCAAGTACAGCGGCATTGATCCGGAAGTGTACGGCGGTGTCGACGGTACGGTGTACCCTCGTCCGAGAACCTTTATCGTAGGTGTTAAGTTTAACTTCTAATCCGGCACGCATAGTATGAAAACCATCAAAAATATCTTAGGCATTGTGGCTGCCGCTGCAGCCCTGACTGCCTGCGTGGGTGATCTGAATGTGACGCCGATCGACCCCAACGCCAACACCGTGGACAAGGTGCTTGTCTCCAAGGAAGCCCTTGATTCCTATATTTCCGGTGTGTATCTGGGTTTTGCCACTTCCGGCTACTACGGCCCCAACGGAGATCCTTCCATTTCCGGTCTGGACGGTGGTGCCTCCCAGTATATCCGCGGTCTGTACCATCACCAGGAACTCACCACCGATGAGAGTGTCTGCGGCTGGAATGACCAGACCATCAAGAATTTCCACTATATGAACTGGACTACCGACGACACGTTCATTTACGCGTTCTATTCCCGCATCTTCATGCAGGTGTCGGCGGCCAACGAGTTCATCCGCGAGGTCAAGGACGCCGACTTCGACGCCTCCCTCAAAAACCGCTATATCGACGAGGCCCGTACCCTCCGAGCCATCGCTTACTTCCACGCTCTGGACTGCTTCGGCAACGTTCCTTTCTCAACGGAAGAAAGCGTGGTGGGTGTTACGCCCGAGCAGATTTCCCGTGCCGACCTGTATGCCTGGCTGGAAAATGAGCTCCAGGACATCATCAGCGGCAATAACCTCGCCGCCAAAGGCAGCGTGGAACCCGGCCATGCCAGCATGGGCGCCGCCAAGTTCCTCCTCGCCAAGTTGTACCTGAATGCGCAGGTGTACACCGGAACAGCCCGCTGGAACGAGTGCGCCAATGTCCTGAAGGACATCATGGACGACGGTTACAGCCTCCATACCACCTCCCAGGGCGTCTATTCCGCCTATCAGGAACTCTTCCTGGCCGACAACGACCGCTGCACCGAAGAAATCATCTTCTCCGTCCAGCAGGACGGCCTGTACACGCAGAGCTACGGTTGCACCAACTACATCATCTTCGCCTCCACGGGCGGTGAGATGGATCCTGACCAGGTGGGTATCTCCTCCGGCTGGGGTGGTCTCCGCATGACGCCCGAGTTCTTCAACAAGTTCGCCAACGATGACCAGCGCAAGCTCTTCTACACGGCTACCCAGAAGGGGAGCATCGACGATATCGGCGACTTCACCAACGGCTATGCCTTCATGAAGTTCCTCAACCGCACCAGTGACGGCGGCTATGGCCAGGAACAGGGCTTCGTGGATACCGACTTCCCGATGATGCGTTATGCCGACGTGCTCCTGATGGCTGCCGAGTGCCAGGCCCGCGGTGCCTCCATCGACGGCGTCGCCGCCTTCAACCAGGTGCGTGAGCGTGCCGGTCTGAACCCTATTTTCGCCCCGACTCTGGATGATATCCTGGACGAGCGTGCCCGCGAACTGTATCAGGAATGCTGGCGTCGCAGCGACCTCATCCGCTTCGGCAAGTTCACTTCCGGTTACAACTGGCAGTGGAAGGGCGAAACCCTGGAGGGCAAGGATGTGGAAGCCTATCGTTCCCTGTTCCCGATTCCGGACAGCGACCGTCTGGCCAACTCCAACCTCCAGCAGAATGAGGGCTATAAATAATAGATGAACTGCCTTATGAAGAAAATAGTATCTATCATTCTTGCAGGTGCGGCCGCCCTCGCCGCCGTTTCCTGCGCCAAGCAGGAACTGGTGCAGTTCGATGAGAGCAAGGCCACCGCTCCTGTTGTGAACGCTTACGATATCACCGAGGACGGAGTCTTTGTGGACTTCACCGCCGGTTCGTTCAATCAGACCTTCAACCAGAAGATGCCGGTGAGCCACTCGCTGGTTCTCCTTAACGCCGATGGAAAGAGCGTGAACAAGATTCTCTCTTCTTCCATCGCCGACAATATCATCAGCGTTTCCACCACCACCCTCAGCCGTACCCTGCTGGCGCTGGGCTATGAGGAGGGTGCCGTGGTCTCTTTGGAACTGGCCCTCCGCGCTTCCATGCAGGAGAGCGCCCGTGACAACCTCCGCAACGGTTATGTCGAGGCCGTGGGCCACATCAACGTGCCCGGATTTGAAGTTGTCCTTCCGCAGGGCAGCCCGTATGAAGAGTACACGGAAATCAGCACCTGGTCCGTCATCGGCTCCATCGCTTCTTACGAAATGAGTTGGGACAAGGATCTGGTGATGTGGACCGACGGCAAGGGCAACCATGTCGCCGCTCATGTGAACCTCACGGCCGGTGATGAATTCAAGTTCCGCAAGGACGTGGATTGGGGCGTGAACTTCGGCGGTGACTTCGGAGGCCTGGACAACGAGTTCTCCCTCACCCAGGACGGTCCCAATATCGCCGTGGGCGCTACCGGTGCCTATGACATCTTCTTCAACGAATCCGGCTATGCCTGGATTTCCGCCGCCTACGACCCGTATCCCGAGTTCACCGAGGCCAGCACCTGGTCCGTAATCGGCGCCCTTGCCGCCTACGGCATCAGTTGGAATGGTGACATCGCCATGATTACGGACGGTACCACGCATGTGGCCCTGAGCGTCAACATTACGGCCGACGATGAGTTCAAGTTCCGCAAGGATGCCGACTGGGCCGTGAACATGGGCGGTGAGTACGGTGGCATCGACACCGACTTCCCTGTGACCCAGGACGGCGCCAACATCAAGGTAGGTGCCGACGGTGTCTTCGACCTGTTCGTGAACCCGGATGCCGGTACCGCCAAGGTGGCCAACGCTTCCGGCGCCAAGGTTTCCTATATCCTCGGCTCCGACGAACCCGAACCGGAACCTGTCGCCGTGACCGGATGGAACATCATCGGCCTTAACGGAGACTGGGACAACGATGTCCTGGCTACGCAGAACGGCAATGTCTGGACGGCCTACATTACGGCCGAAGGCGACACCGAGTTCAAGTGGCGCAAGGATGGCGCCTGGGACGAGAACTACGGTGGCGTGATGGCAACCCTCGGCGAGGCCTTCGAGGCCGTTCCGGGCGGTGACAACATCAAGATCGGCGCCGGCTTCTACAAAGTGGAACTGGATACCGAAAAACTCACCATCACCGTTTCCGAAGGCAATGTGTGGTCCCTTATCGGAGACTTCAACAGTTGGGCCGGAGATGTGGACATGACTGAGAACGACGGTGTCTGGACCAGCCCTGTGACCAAGATCAGCGGCGGCTTCAAGATTCGTTATAACCATGGTTGGGACACCAACGTGGGCGGCACCATGACTGCCCTCGGCGAGGCCTTCGAGGCTGTCCCGGGCGGTGACAATATCTCCGTGGAAGAAGGCAACTATATCGTGACCTTCGATACCAAGGCAGGTACCATCACCGTCTCTACCGCCGGTTGGGGCGTCGTGGGCTCCATCAACGGCTGGGGTGGCACGCCCGATACTCCCATGAAGGAGGAAGAGGGCCACAGTTACCTCGTAGCCCGCAATGTCGCAGTTACCGCTTCCGATGAAATCAAAATCCGCTACAACAATAACTGGGATCTCAACTTCGGTGCTGACACCAAGTTGGGAACGGCCGTGAAAGCCTATGCTGGCGGCAGCAACATCAAGCCCGGTATCGACGGTGCGGTGGATGTGTATTTCTTCGAGGAAGATGAGGTTATTCTGGTGGTTGAGGCCGGTGCCGATCCCGCTTACTGGGGTGTCGTAGGTACCATCAACAGTTGGGGCGCTCCCGACCGTATCCTCTTTGAGAAGGACGGAAAACTCGTTTCCAATGAGATTGAGTTGGGCGCTTCCGATGAAATCAAGATTCGCCAGAACGAGACCTGGACGGTGGACCGCGGTGGTAGTTTCACTGACCTGGGTACCGCCATCGAGGTTACCCAGGGCGGTTCCAACATCAAGCCCGGCCGTGCCTGCACGGTGACTGTCGTGTACGATCCCGCCGCTGAAACCATTACCCTCGAAGGGGAATGGAGCGGTGAAGCCCCCAGCCTGCCGGAGACTATGTACATCATCGGCGACGGTGTCGGCGGATGGGACTGGGGTGCCGATTATATCGTGGACATGACCCCCGTCAACGGAATGCCCGGCCAGTTCTGGGCCATCCGTTACATCGAGGCCGGGAAGGGCTTCAAGTTCTGCTCCGTGAAGGATTGGAACGGAGACTTCACCGGACTGGGAGAAGACAGCGGCTACACCGTGTCTGACAACAACTGCTACGTGGCAGAGAACGGTGTTTACATGATTTATGTGGACACCGAGAACAAGAAGGTGTGCGTGGAGCGTGCCAAGGTCTATGGCATCGGCGGCTGCTTCGGCGGCTGGAACGAGGCCATGGAGACCGCCCTCTTTACCGAGGCCGACGGCAAACTGTCCCTCACCGTGGCGGCCAGCGGCGAACTTCGCATCTACGCTGCTTCTTCCATCGCCACCTCCGCCTGGTGGACCCGTGAGTTCATCATCCTGGACGGTAAGATTGCCTATCGCGGCAACGGTGACGATCAGGAACGCGTGAATGTGAGTGCCGGCCAGAAAGTCACCCTGGACTTCAATGCCGGAACCGGTACCATCGAGTAAATTTTTTCGGGCGGGCGCCCCTGACCGGACGCCCGTCTGCCAGTATATATAATATCGAACTTTATGAAAAAGTACCTGTGGATACTCGCTGCGATGGTTTTGGCAGCCTGCGGCGGCAAGGAGCCTGTTAATCCGGAGCCCGTGGAGTCCCTTTCCGTGACCCCTTCCACCCTTTCCTTTACCGATGAAGACACTTCCACCAAACTGGTGACGGTTACCTCGTCATCGGCCTGGTCGGCCTCGGTGTCGGCGGGGTGGATGCATGTGTCGCCCGAATCCGGCAGTGGCAACGCCTCCGTTTCGGTGACGGTGGAGCCCAATACGGCCGAAGGTGCCCGGACGGGCAGCATCACCATCAGCGCCGGCAGCAAGACCGGCAGCGTTTCCGTCACCCAGGCCGGTGCCGGAAAAGTTGAGGTGGTCCCTTCTCCGGCCGCCTTTGACGGCACCAAGCGCTCATCGACCACTTACCAGCTCCTGGTCTATTCCTTCGCCGATTCCAACGGTGACGGAGTGGGTGACTTCAAGGGCATCGAGAAGCACCTGGACTATCTGGACGACCTGGGCGTCACGGCCCTCTGGCTGTCCCCGTCCCATCCGACCAACAGTTACCACGGCTACGATGTGAACGACTACACCTCCTTGAATCCGCTCTTCGGCACCGAGGCCGATTTCCAGTCGCTCCTGGACGCCGCCCACGCCAAGGGCATCAAGATTTACATGGACTTCGTGCTCAACCATTCCGGCACGGGCCACGCCTGGTTCCAGAGCGTGAAGGCCGATCCCAAGAACAGTCCCTACAAAGACTATTATGTGCTGTCCGCTAATCCCACCTCCGATGCCCTGGATGGCAGGGTGGATAATTACGGCGGGTCCAAATCGGCCGGAATGGGAGGCTGGAATTCATTGGGAGATGGTAACATCGGCTACAAGGGCCGCCTGCATTTCAAGGTGGACTGGACCGGCAGCGTAAAGACCGTCACTGTGACGGAAACCACCGAGGCCGTGCAGTCTCCCAACACCACCAACGCCACCCGCTGGATCCATGTTGGCTCCCGGGGCAGCCTGGGCATGTACGAGACATCCACGGGTATTTTTGAACTCACGATAGATGTAGATACCGACTGGGGCTTCCTTGTGCGGACTTCCAACGATGATTCCTGGCCCTCCGGCACCAAATATGGCGGCACTCCCGGGAATACCGTCATTACCCTTGGCAAGCCTTTCAAGTTGGATAACAGCGATTCTGCCGCCGATATTGTATTTGGCGAAACTACCTATTACTTTGGCGCTTTCGGCTCCTATATGCCCGATTTGAATTACGGACCTTATACCTCCTGTGAGACATCCGGCGCTTTCAAGGCTACTGTTGACGCCGCTACCAAGTGGGTGAACATGGGGGTGGACGGCTTCCGTCTTGACGCCGTCATCTGGATTTACAATGCGCAGATTGCTCCCAACCAGCGTTTCTTGAAACAGTGGTACGATGCCGTCAATACCGCTTACAAGGCTGCGGGTCACAGTGATGACATCTTTGTTGTGGGCGAAGCCTGGGACGATCATGACAAAGTGGAGAAACTCTATTATGAAGGTCTTATCTCCAACTTTGAGTTCAATTACGGCAGCATGGTGAGCGGCATGCTGGGAAACCAGAACGCCAGCGGTTATGTGAATGCCGTAAACGGTTATCTCACAGACCACAAGGCCGTGCGTCCGGATGCCATAACCTCCATCTTCCTCACCAACCACGACCAGGACCGTTTTGCCGAGTGGGTTGGGAAGAACGAGGCCAAGGAGAAACAGGCGGCCGCCATCCTTCTCTCCACGCCGGGCAAGCCCTTCATCTACCAGGGTGAAGAATTGGGATTCTACGGCAAGAAAGGAAGCACCGACGCCCCCGTGCGCCAGCCCATCGGCTGGGACGCCAGCCTGACCGATTTGCCCAAGTACGCCTTGTCGGACAACCACAAGAGCGACCTCACGGACTACAATATGGTCAAAGCCAAAGCGGTGAGCATCCAGCAAGAAGACGCAGGTTCGGTCCTGAACGTGTATCGCAGCTGGTCCCGCCTTCGCAACACCTATCCGGCCCTGGCCGGAGGCGAGATGACAAATGCCGGTCTTTCAGGCTCTTCCATCGCCTCGTGGTACATGACTTCCGGAAACCAGAAACTCCTGGTCATTCACAACATCGCCACCAGCCAGAAGGAAGTGAAGGTGACGGACAGCATGTCCAAGCCCGTCGCCCTTCTGGGATCGGCCCAAATCAAGGACCAGACCCTCATTATGGGGGCTAACACTTCCGTGGTATTCGAATTATAAAGTTGGCTCTTTTTTGCTAACTTTGTGAAAAATTCGATACCATGATTCCGGAAAGCACCATCGACCAGGCCCTGAAGGCCCTTTTTGGCACAATTGGATTCCAGGCGCAGCCGGCCGGCCTGTACGACCCGCTACGCTACATGATTGCCATCGGCGGCAAGCGCCTGCGTCCCAAGTTGTGTCTTCTCGCCTATGGGATTTTTGCCGATGAGATAATCCCCGGCGCCCTGGAGGCGGCCGCCGCGCTGGAAGTCTATCACTCCTTCACCCTCATCCACGACGACATCATGGACCGCAGCTCCCTTCGCCGGGGACATGAGACGGTTTGGAAAAAATGGGACGAGGATACCGCCATCCTGAGCGGTGACGTGATGTGCATCGATGCCTTCAAGCGCATTGCCAAGGTTCCCGCTGCCGTGCTTCCGCAGGCCCTGGACCTGTTTTCCCGCACGGCCGCCGAGGTCTGTGACGGACAGCAGCTGGACATGGAATTCGAGAGCCGCAGCCGCGTGAGCATGGCGGAGTATATGCAGATGATCGGCCTTAAGACCAGCGTCCTTTTGGCCTGTAGCGCCCGGATGGGGGCCCTCGTGGCCGGGGCTGATGAAGCCGCCCAGCAGGCGATGTATCAATATGGCTACAACCTGGGCCTCGCTTTCCAGGTGGCCGACGATTACCTGGATGCCTATGGCGACGAGAAAGTGTTTGGAAAACCCATCGGCGGAGATATCCTCAACGCCAAGAAATCCTGGCTTACCATCAAAGCCGGGGAACTGGGGGCTTCCGGCATCGCCGAAGCGTTGACCGCTCCGGCCCGGACGGAGGCGGAAAAATCGGCCAAGATCGCCCGTGTGAAGGCGCTGTATGAAAGTGTGGATGTGGCCGATGCCGCCCGGGCGGAAATCCGCCGGCTCAGCGATACCGCGATCAACGCCATCGCCTCCCTCCCCGAAGCGGGGAAAGAGGCGCTGCAAGGTTTTGCACAGAGGCTGATCGGACGCTCTTTCTAGAGTTTCAGTTCCCCGCCCCGGTAGAATTCCAGCAGATGGGCCTGGAATAGATATTCGCAGGTTGCCTGGACGGCGTCGGACTGGGCTTTCACCAGGCGGTTCCGGGCTTCGTTGAATTCGGTGAGCGTGGCTTTCCCATTTTCGTATTTGGCCTGTTGTAATTCAAAGGCATCTTCCGCGGCTATTTTGGCTTCGCGGGAACTTTCCCATTTGGCCCGGGCGGCCACCGCGCCGTTCCAGGCCTGGACAATCTCCTTATAAAGGGAATTCTTGACCCGCTGAAGCTGGATTTCCTGGCTGACTTTGTTCAGTTTGGCCGTACGCAGCTGGTTCCGGGCCGTAAAGCGGGTGAAGATGGGGATGCTGAGCGTGAGGCCCACATGCTGTCCGAAGTTGTTGCTCAGCTGTTCCCAGAATCCCTGCGTTGCGAAACTGGTGTAGTAATTGGATCCAAGTCCGGCCGATAGGGACAGGGTAGGGAGGTGCTGGGCATGGGCAATCCGGATGCTGCGCTCAGCGCCCTCCAGGCGAAGTTCTTCGGCCCGGATGGCGGGACGGATACCCACGGCATCGTCGAAGATATCGTCCGGGGAACCGAGGTAGAGGTCTTCCATTTCCAGGAAAGGCCTTTCCACCTGGAAGCCTTCCCAGACCGGCAGTTCCAACAGTTGGACAAGATCCAGCAGGGAAGCGCGGACATTGTTCCGGCCTTGAACCACCGTAAGGCGGCTTTGGGCCAGCGAGGCTTTTTGCTGGGATACCTCCGCAGCCGATGCCTTCCCGTTGTCAAACAGGCCCTGCAGCCGTACGACGTGCAGGGAATCAATTTTCAGTTGCTCCCGGGCCACGTCCAGAATCTCGTAATTGTACAGAATCTGGACATAGGCTTTGGCGACGGAAATGCGGATGTCGTCCCGGGCTTTCTCCAAGTCGGCCGTGGCACTCTCCAAATTCAGCCGGGCAAGCTGGATGCGGTTCGGGGTGGCCAGTCCGTCAAAGAGCGGCATGCTGCTGCTCAGGTTGAGGCTGGTGGCGGCACTGTTTCCCCATTCGTAAACATTTTCTCCGCCGATGCTGCGGCCGAAATTCCAACTTTCACCGGCCGATGCGCTTACATTGGGTACCCAGGACCAGTCGGCCGTGTTTTTGTCCACGGCGCTTTTCTCACGGGAGATCTCCTGCTGGGCTACGTTGAGGTTATGCTCCAGCGCCCAGGCGGTGCACTGTTCCAGCGTCCAGGGACGGGAAAGGTCCGGAAGGGTGTCGGTAGGTGCCTGCGAGAGTAGGGCGAGGCTTATCAATAGGGCTTTCATGGCTTATTTGCTGGTGATGATTTGGGGTCCGCGGACGGTTTCACCCAGTTCCAGGCCGCTCTTGATTTCGATGTTTACGCCATCGGAGAGACCGGTCTCTACATCCCGGCGTACATATTCGTCGGCCTCCTTGACGAAGACATAGGTCTTGTCTCCGTCATACTGGATGGCGCTTTCCGGGAGGGTGAGCACATCGTGCACTTCCTGAAGTACGATCTCCGCGTTGGCGCTGTAGCCGCTGCGGATGGTGACATCGGCCGGAACGGTGACGGAGGCCTTGATTTCGAAGAGGTTGGTTCCGCCCGATTCCGTGGCCTTGGGGGCGATGTACTCCAGGGCGGCGTCGAAGTGCAGGTCCTGCAGGGCCCCCACGCTGATGCGGACGGGCAGGCCGATGTGCAGGCGTCCCACCTCCGTTTCGTCGATGTTGCCGTCGAAGATGAGGTCGCTCATGTTCGCGACGGTGGCGATGGTGGTACCGTCGTTGAAGGTGTTGGAATTGATGACCGAGTTACCCACTTTCACCGGAACGTCCAGGATGAGGCCGGAGATGGTGGAACGCACCAGGGTGGTGCTTCCGCTCTTGTTGGAGGAGGAGACGCCGTCCCGGACGATTTCCAGGCTTTCCCGGGCGATGGCATGCTCTTCCTGCGCCTGGCGGAGGGCCTGCTGGATTTTTTCAAACTCATCGGCACTTACCAGCTGCCGGTCGTAGAGGGCTTTTTCGCGGTCAAAGTTGATCTGGGCCTGCTTGAGGTTGAGTTCGCTCAGGCGTACCCGGCTCTGGGCGCTGGAAAGCTGGCCCATGTCTGGAATCACTTTCAGCTTGGCGATGACCTCGTTCTGCTGGACCATCTGTCCAGCTTCCTTGTACAGTTCGGCCACGATGCCGCTGATCTGCGGTTTCACATTCACCTCGTCCCGGGGCTGGATTTTGCCGGTGACCACGGTGCTACGGGAGATGTCACCCATCGTGGGCGTCAATTCCTGATACTGGATTTCCTTGGGCTGGGAGCGTTTGAAAAGATAGCCGAAAGTCCCCAGGACAAAGGCCGTAATCAGTAAGATAAGCATAATTTTACCAAACTTTTTCATATTGTATTACTGTTATTATTCGTCTCTCATGGCGTCCACCGGTTTGATCTGCAGGGCACGGGATGCGGGCATGGCGCCGGCGGCCACCCCCAGGACGGCCAGCAGCAGCGTCGCCAGGACGGCCGTGGAGAAAGGGACCTGGAAAGCAGCCTTGAGGATGCCGTCTTCAGTCATGGCCATCTCCACGCCGGCGAGGACGAGTACGCTGAACACGATGCCCATCATACCTGCTACCAGCGTAAGGACGATGCTCTCCGACAGAATCTGTCCCAGGATCTGCCGGGGCGTAGCGCCGATGGCCCGGCGGATGCCAATCTCGGTGGTGCGTTCCCGCACGCTCACCATCATGATGTTGGACACGCCGATTACCCCGGCCAGGAGCGTTCCCAGGCCGATGAGCCACACCAGGAAGTTGATGCCCCGGAACAGGTTGTCCACGATGCCGAAGATGAGCTGCGTATTCATGATAAAGAGCGCCTGCTCGTCGGAAGGGTCTACATAATGGGCCCGGTTTATCACTTCCCGTACCCGCGGGGTGATGTCGCTGACGGCAATCCCTTCCCGGGCGGTGAAGCAAATCAGATGTACGATGTTCCCCTGGTTGTAGGCTTTCCGGGCCAGGTTGAGCGGAATGCTCACGGCTTCGTCGGCACTGCCGTTCACAGAGATGCTGTTCTCGTTCCAGTCCACGCCGATCACGCTGTAGTAGGAACCGTCGATCCGGATGCGTTGTCCACAAGGATCTCCGCCTTCCGGGAACAGGGTAGTATAGACTTTCTTTCCCAGTACGCAGACTTTCCGCTCGTTGGCATTGTCGCTTTCGTTGAGGTAGCGGCCGTAGCGGAGTTTGGGCGTTTCAATCCGGGCATAGTCAGTCCGGACACCCTTCACGACGGCGTCGGAGAAGCTGTTCTCTTCCCGGGCGATGCTCCGGCCCCAGAAACTCACGGTGGGGGAGACGGTCTCCAGTTCCGGAATCAGGTTCTTAAGCCGGTCCACGTCCTCGTAATTCATATTCCAGGTGCGTCCTTTCTTGAAGCCTTTGTACGGCTTGGAGGTCTGGTCGGTGAAAGCAATGCCGGTGTTTTGGGCGAAACCCTCGAAGTTCTTGTTCAGCAGTCCTTTGAGTCCTTGCCCGCCGCCCACCAGGAGCATCAGCATAAACACGCCCCAGAACACGCCGAAGCCCGTCAGAAGGCTCCGGCTGCGGTTCCGCACCAGGCTGTCCAGGATTTCCCGGAAGGTATCTGTATCAAACCATTTCATTCTGCTCTGAGGGCTTCTATGGGTTTCACTTTGGCGGCTTTCCAGGCAGGAATGATGCCGGCCAGGGTGCCGGCTGCGATGAGCAGCAGGGTGGCTTCCAGGGCCACGTCCAGTCCCACGGACGGGTTTACCAGCATTTTGATGGTCTCGAAGCCGATATCTACACCCCTCTGTCCCACTGTCTTTTCCATGATTTCACAAGCCACCATCCCGAGGAACATGCCTGCATAGCCGAAGGCGGCCGTGATGGCGATGCTTTCGGCGATGATCAGGGAGAGGATATTGCCGGGCCGGGCACCGATGGCCTTGCGGATGCCAAACTCGTGCGTGCGTTCCTTCACGGTGATGAGCATGATGTTTGAGACGCCCACGATACCGCTGATGAGGGTGAGGACGCCCAGGATCCACAGGGCGATGCGGATGATGTTCCCGGCTTTGTTCATCTGCATGTTTTGGGTGTAGCCGTTCCGGATCCAGATGCCCGTCTTGTCATCGGGGGCGATGCTGTGAATGCGTTTTATGGCCCCGCCATACGCTTCCTGAAAGTCTTCGTGTTCCTTGAGTGAGTTCAGGCCGTTCACCGTAAAGCTGATGGAGGCTATCTTGTCCGAAGGGTCGTAAATTCCTTTGTAGGTGGTGTAGGGGATATAGTCGGTGCGGCGGAAATCGCCCTCATCGGTATGGTACAGGCCGATGACCCTGTAGGCCAGGGCTCCCGCCGTCACCCATCGGCCCACAAGGGCATCCGGGGAATTGGGCAGCAGCTCCCGGGCCTGGGAGAGGCTGAGGACGACCACCTTGCGCTGTTCCTGAAGATCGGCCGGGGAGAGGAAGCGTCCGGCGGCCATTTGGATTTTTGCATATTCCTGGTGTTTCGGAGAAACGCCCTGCAGCCAGCCGTTTACGGTTTTCCCGTCCAGCGACAGCGTGGCCGAGGTGGAATTTGTGTTGGCAGTGACACCGGCGATGGTTCCCTGCCAGTCCGGGCCTTCCGTAAACGCTATGTCCTTGGCGTCCAGATCGATCTTCCGGTTCTCCTTGTAGCCGGCGTAGGGTTTGGACGTGCGCCAGCCCTGCACCATGATGCTCTGGCTTACGAACTGGTCCATGTTGCCCATGAAGGAATTCATCAGGCCGTTTCCGGCGCCCAGCAAGGCAATGAGGAGGAAGATGCCCCAGCTCACCGCAAAGCCTGTGAGGGCCGTACGGAGCTTGTTCTGCCGCAGGGAACTGCCTATTTCATGGAAAAGTTCTCTCATTACTTGATGACGCTGCCGCCCCAGGCCTCGTGGCGGGTGTTTTCTTCGATCTTGCCGATAACGCCGTCCTTGATGTGGATGATTTTATCGGTCTCATTGGCTACGCCGCCTTCGTGGGTGACCACGATGATGGTGATGCCGTCTTCCTGGTTCAGTTTTTTCAGGAGGCC
The DNA here is from genome assembly GCA_900320795.1 of uncultured Bacteroidales bacterium. GTDB lineage: Bacteria > Bacteroidota > Bacteroidia > Bacteroidales > UBA932 > Cryptobacteroides. Next base: position 6,113 of record ONTQ01000005.1, on the reverse strand, counting down.
CATCACTTCTACGCTGGTCTTGGAATCCAGGGCGCCGGTGGGTTCATCGGCCAGGATGATCCGGGGCTGGGTGATGAGGGCGCGGGCGATGGCCACGCGCTGCTTCTGGCCGCCGGACATTTCGTTGGGGAAATGGGAGGCCCAGGGGGTGAGTCCCATCTTTTCCAGGTATTCCATGGCCAGTTCGCGGCGCCTTTTCCGGGGAACCCCCTGATAATAGAGGGGAAGTTCCACGTTCTCGACGGCGGTCTTGAAGCCGATGAGGTTGAAACTCTGGAAGATGAAGCCAATCATGCGGTTGCGATAGTCGGCCGCCTGTTTTTCCGTGAGGTCCTTGATGAGCCTTCCGTCCAGGTGGTAAGAACCGGTATCGTAATTGTCCAGGATCCCGAGAATGTTGAGGAGGGTGCTCTTCCCGGAACCGGAAGCGCCCATGATGGACACGAATTCTCCGCTGTCGACACTCAGGTTGATGCCCTTGAGTACGTGCAGCGGCTGCCCGTTGTTGTATGTCTTGTTAATGTCTTGAAGTTCAATAAGCGCCATATTATCGCTGTATTAGTATGCTATTACACTGCAAATATAAAATGATTTTTCGGAACTGCCAAATTTTTTTGCAAGAAATATGCAAACTCCTCGCCTTCGGGAAAAAAAGTCGGGCTTTACGATTTTTTTTGTTATTTTAGCAGTCCATATCCACTTCGATAGAATACAAAAAAGTAATATCATGTCCAATTCTACTATCAAAACGCTCCGTGATTCGGCAGCCATGCGCTGGACAGCCCTCCTGTTGCTGGCCCTTGCCATGTTCTGCTCATACATCTTCATGGACATCCTCTCTCCCATCAAGGACCTCATGCAGGAAACCCGCGGATGGGACTCCACGGCCTTCGGCACCATGCAGGGGTCCGAAGTGTTCCTGAACGTATTCGTGTTCTTCCTCATCTTTGCCGGCATTATCCTGGACAAGATGGGGGTTCGTTTTACAGCGGTCCTGTCGGCCGGCGTCATGCTGGTGGGTGCTATTATTAAATGGTATGCCGTCAGCGAGTCCTTCATGGGAAGCGGCCTGGAGAACTGGTTCACCCATAACCTGAATTACATCCCGCTCTTCGACGAGCTGGGCGTTTCTCCTTTCTACCGGGGCATGCCGGCATCGGCCAAACTGGCGGCCTGCGGCTTCATGATTTTCGGCTGCGGCTGCGAAATGGCCGGCATTACGGTCAGCCGCGGTATTGTCAAGTGGTTCAAAGGTCGTGAAATGGCCCTGGCCATGGGCTCCGAGATGGCTCTGGCCCGCCTGGGCGTTGCCACCTGTATGATTTTTTCGCCTTTCTTCGCCCGCCTGGGCGGAAGCGTGGACGTTTCCCGCAGCGTAGCGTTCGGCGTCGTGCTCCTCTGCATCGCCCTCATCATGTGCATCGTCTATTTCTTCATGGACAAGAAACTGGACGAGCAGACCGGTGAGGCTGAAGAAAAGGACGATCCTTTCAAGGTCAGCGACATCGGCCGCATCCTTTCGGACTGGGGCTTCTGGATTGTCGCCCTGCTGTGTGTCCTGTATTACAGCGCCATCTTCCCCTTCCAGAAATATGCAGTGAACATGTTGCAGTGCAACCTGACCCTTACCGAGCCGGCTGCCGGTTCGTTCTGGGCTTCTTCCAGCGTTACCATCATCCAGTATGTGATCATGCTGGTGGTTGCCGCCGCCGGATTCATCAGTAATTTCCAGAAAGACAAGGTGAAGCAGTACATTTTCCTGGGCATCGCCGTCATCATGCTGATTTTTTACTGCTATATGGGTTATATGCGCCAGAGTGCGGAATCCATCTTCGCCGTGTTCCCGCTGTTGGCCGTGCTCATCACTCCCATTCTCGGAAACTATCTGGACCACAAGGGGAAAGGTGCCACCATGCTGATCCTGGGCGCCGTCCTGTTGATTGCCTGTCACCTCACCTTCGCCTTTGTGCTGCCGCTGTTCAAGGGTAACGCCGCGGGCGGTGTCATCGTGGCCTATGTGACCATCCTGGTGCTGGGCGCCTCCTTCTCGCTGGTCCCCGCCGCCCTCTGGCCTTCCGTTCCCAAACTGGTGGATGCCAAGGTCATCGGCAGCGCCTACGCCCTGATTTTCTGGATCCAGAACATCGGCCTCTGGCTGTTCCCGCTCCTGATCGGCAAGGTGTTGGACAAGACCAATCCCGGCGTCACGGATCCCACGGCCTTCAATTACACGGCGCCGTTGGTGATGCTGGCCTGTCTGGGCATCGCGGCCCTGATCCTGGGCTTTGTCCTCAAGGCTGTGGACCGTAAGAAAGGCCTTGGCCTGGAACTCCCTAACATCCAGCATTGATGGTCGCTTCCGCCAAGAAGTTTTACAGGTCAGCCGCTTGGTTTGCGCTGGCCTGTTTGGTAGTACCCATGTTCGCTTCGTACTACTTTGACGACATGTTCTCCAGCATCTCGTATCTGTTCGAGGATCCCTCGCTCACGCAGCTGGGTTGGGACTCGGCCGGATACGGTCTCTATGCCAGCGGTTACAGCGTCCTGTGCGTGTTCGGCGGTCTGATTGTGGGCGGTATCCTGCTGGACAAATGGGGCGTGCGCATCAGCGGAAGCATCTTTGTGGGCATGATGGCGGCCGGGGCCGGTGTGGTGCTCTGGGCGCTTCTCAGCGGCGCTTCCTGGTCTCTGAAGGCCGCTTACGCAGGCGTGATGTTCTTCGGGCTGGGCAGCGAGATTGCCGGAACGGCCGTCACACGGAGTATCGCCAAATGGTTCCGCGACGGGCCGATGGCGCTTGCCATGGGCCTGCAGCTGGCCATCGCCCGGCTGGGAACCGCCTTCGCCCTGGTGCTGGCTCCGAAGCTGGTCCGACAGACGGCCGGCCATGTCTATACGCTGGCCGAAACAGCCCGTCCCGCCCTGGTGGGAATGGGTCTGATGGCCCTGGGCCTCATCCTCTGGGCCGTCTTTGTGGCCCTGGATGCCCGTACTGGATCGCGAATTGACGTGGAAGAAAATCCCTCCGGGGCCTCTTCTGATGACGACGCCTTCCGCTTCAGGGATGTTGTGGGTGTCCTGGGCAACAAGAATTTTTGGTTGCTGGGCCTGCTGTGCGTGCTATTCTATAGCAGCATCATCGCGTTCAAGAAGTTTGCCGGTGCCATTCTCATCCCGCGCTTTGACATCCCCGCTTCGACCGCCGGCTGGATGGTGAGCATGCTCCCCTTTTCAACAGTGATTTTCGCCCCGCTGTTCGGCATGCTTGTGGATAAGGCCGGCAAGGGCACCCGCTGGATGGTGCTGGGAGCCGTCCTGGCCCTCATCGCCCATCTGTTTCTGGCTTTCGCCCCCGCCGGCGTGCCGTTTTGGGGGTACCTCGCCATGGTGTTCCTGGGCTTCGGCTATTCGCTGGTCCCCGCCGCCCTCTGGCCTTCCGTTCCCAAGATTGTGCCGGACAAGGTCCTGGGCACCACCTTCGCCCTCATCTATTGGGTGCAGAACCTGGGACTGATGAGCTTCAAGTGGGTGGCCGGCGTCCTCCTCGGGAAAAGTGCCGGCGGCCCTGTCACCGTGGAACTGATGTTTGTGGCCCTCTGCGCAGCCGCCGTGGCGGTTGCCCTTATGTTCCGCCGTACATCAGCCCGTCATCCGGAGCTGAAACTGGATGCGGCGAATCAATAATTTTCGTATCTTTGCAAATATGTTCGATCTCCTGAATAAGGTTCATTCTCCCGAGGATGTGCGCCGCATGTCCCTGAAGGAGCGTGTAAAGCTCTGTGCGGAGATCCGGCAGTATATGGTGGAGTGCTGTGCCGTCAACCCCGGCCACCTTGGCTCCAGCCTGGGGGCTGTGGAGGTCATCGTGGCGTTGCACAGCATCTTCGATACTCCCAAAGACAAGATTGTCTTCGATGTGGGACACCAGGCCTATGCCCACAAGATCATCACCGGCCGGCGTGAGATTTTCCGGAAGAACCGTACCCGGGAGGGAATCAGCGGTTTCCCCAGAAGGGCCGAAAGCCCCTATGATGCCTTTGGTGCAGGTCACTCTTCCACATCCATATCGGCCGCGCTGGGTTTCGCTGAAGCGGCCCGCATCACCGGAAGCGGAGAAAAGGTTGTTGCGGTCATCGGGGATGGAGCCATGACCGGCGGACTGGCCTGGGAAGGGCTCAACAATGCCGGCTCCTCCAAGGCCGACCTCCTGGTCATCCTGAATGACAACAATATCTCTATCGACCAGAATATCGGCGGACTGCACAACTATCTGCTTCAGTTTACCACGCATCCTTTCTATAACCGGGTCAAGAACAAGGTGTGGAATTCGCTGGGAGAGGGGAAGACCCGTGAATGGGTACAGAAGCGTGTCATCGACACCAAGTCCAACCTGGTTCGCGGGAGTGGAGGCGCCCTCTTCGAATCGCTGGGCTTCCGTTACTTCGGCCCGGTGGACGGGAACGACCTGGAGCAGCTTACGGCCACCCTGGAGCGACTGAAGAACATCCATGGCCCGCGCCTTCTGCATATCCATACCCGGAAGGGGTGCGGCTACGCCCCTGCCGAGGCCGATCCTACCACCTGGCATGCCCCCGGCCGTTTCGATCCGGCCACCGGCGAGCGCATCAAGACGGTCTATCCGGCCGACCGTTACCAGGATGTTTTTGGTGAGGTTCTCGAGGACCTCGCCCGGCAGGACCATCGTATCGTGGGCGTTACGCCCGCCATGGCTTCCGGCTGCGGGATGTCCCGGATGGGCGCCGCTTTTCCGGATCGTTTCTTCGACGTAGGCATCGAGGAAGGCCATGCCGTCACTTTCTCGGCCGGTCTGGCCGCCGCCGGTCTTAAGCCTTTCTGCAACGTCTATTCATCTTTCTCCCAAAGGGCGTACGACAATATTATTCACGATATCGCCCTTCAGAACCTGCCGGTGGTCCTGTGCTTCGACCGTGCCGGCCTGGTGGGGGAGGACGGAGCCACCCATCATGGCTGCTTTGACTTGGCTGCTTACCGCAGCATCCCCGGCGTCACCATCGCCGCCCCCCGCAACGAACTGGAACTGAAGAACCTCCTGTTCACCGGCGCCAACCTCAGCGGAGGACCGCTCATTATCCGCTATCCGCGCGGAATGGGGGAGGGCGTCCCGTGGCGCAAAGCCATCTACAAGTCTCTTCCCCTGGGAAAGGGCGAGAAACTGATGGACGGGAAGGAGGTCGCCATCCTGGGCGTGGGACCGGTCGTGAACCGTGCCCTTGCCGCTGCCAAGCGCCATAAGGCCGATTACTGGACAGGCCCCTCCGTCTATGACATGCGCTTTGTCAAGCCGCTGGATACGGGGATCCTGGAAGAAGCCGGCAAGTGCAAGGCCATCATTACCGTGGAGGACGGCTCGCTCAAGGGCGGACTGTTCGGGGCCGTTTGCGAATACTTTGCCGGGAGGGAGAACGCCCCTATTATTAAAGGTGTCGGCATCCCGGACCGTTACATTGCGCAGGACACGCAGAAAAACCAATTGGCCGATTGCGGTTTGGATGAAGAGTCGCTTTACGAACTTTTGCTCGGGATGATGAAAAATCTTTGAAAAAGTTTTGAGAATTCAAAAAAAGTAGATATAGCTCAGTTGGCCAGAGCACGTGATTTGTAATCTCGGGGTCGTGGGTTCGAATCCCTCTATCGGCTCAAAGGAGCTTTGAAATATTGAAAAGCTTGTTTGGGAGGTTCGCATAGTGGCAATTGCGGCGGACTGTAAATCCGCTCCCTCAGGGTTCGGTGGTTCGAGTCCACCACCTCCCACACTTTTTCAAAACAAGCGGAAGTAGCTCAGTTGGTAGAGCATCAGCCTTCCAAGCTGAGGGTCGCGAGTTCGAACCTCGTTTTCCGCTCGGATTAAATATAAAAGCCGGTGTAGCTCAGGGGTAGAGCGCATCCTTGGTAAGGATGAGGTCATGAGTTCAATTCCCATCACCGGCTCTTTTTTTGGGTTTAGGCCCTAAGACGACGCAACAATTGTTTAAACAATAATATTATTATGGCAAAAGAAACATTCCAGAGAACCAAACCGCATGTCAACATCGGTACTATCGGCCACGTTGACCACGGTAAGACCACCCTCA
>ONTQ01000006.1 GCA_900320795.1 uncultured Bacteroidales bacterium | reverse complement strand
TTTCGATTTTAGATTTTCCGGCACCTGCCCGTTCACAATGTTCTGGGCGATGCCTTCAGAGATGGCGGTCTTGCCCACGCCGGGCTCGCCCACCAGGATAGGATTGTTCTTGGTTCTGCGGGAAAGAATCTGCAGAACACGGCGGATTTCGTCATCACGGCCGATCACGGGGTCCAGTTTGCCCTGGGCCGCGCGCTCGTTGAGGTTGATGGCGAAGCGCTCCAGAAAATTGCTGTTGTTATTGTTTTCTGCCATAGTTCTTTTCTCCTTTTGCCGGAACTATGGCAATCTCTGTTCCTTTTCTGTAGTCCTGCCATTTTGGCAGATTACGGAACCAGCGTTTTGAAGTCTGCCCAGCGGTAGAAAGAGCCGGGAGCGGCCATCTCAAGGGGAAGCGTGGCTTCTCTGCCATTCAAAAGAATCTGGAAAAGGATTTCCGGATTCTTTTTGCTTTTGAAGAATATCAGTTGCAGGTTGCAGGCCATGGGAACGTCGTAACTGCGCCAGTAGTTCTCCACCTCGAAGGGGTTTTCCACCACCTCGTTCATGCCGTTTACGCCCAGCAGGGACAGCAGCGGCATCAGGGTGGAGTCGTGGGCGAAGCGGAGGCGCAACTGGACGCGGCCGCCGGTGATGTCTTCGTCGGCCTTTGAGACAAAATCCTCATACAGGGCCTTCATGGCCTTGACGCGGAGGTTCTGCGTGTCGGGCGACGGGCCCACAATCTGGTAGTCGCGGAAGTTGTTCACGCGCCAGAGGGCATAGCGCTCCTCGGGGGTGTAGAGCCGGTACAGGTGCTGCGGTGCGGGTACGTCCAGGTTGTCCAGGGTGGACAGCATGGTGTGCAGGTCAAAACAGAACTTGTACTTGTTGTCCACCAGGCCGCGGGTATTCTTAAACCATCGGCCCAGCATGGCGTCCAGGTCCAGGACGTTGTCCCGGAAGCGATTGAATTTCACCTCGGCCTCGCCATCCCGCTCCTCGGAAGAGTCGATGATGTCCGGAAGGAGGTAGGCTTGGTAGGGGTAGCCGTAATCGGCATTGAATGTGAAGTCCTTGTCCAGGTTGTCCAGTTCGCTCAGGAAGGAGAACATGCTCACAATCACACGGTGCGAAATGGTGGAAACGGCTTCGGCGTGCGTTTTCCCTTTGAAAACATCGGGGTAATTCCTGTAGATTTGGGAGGCGATGTAATGGTGCTGCGCCTGGCCTTTCTCCGTGAGGATGCCCTCGCGGCGGCAGAGGTAGGGGTAGATGTCCAGATAGTCCTTGTAGAACTGCTCTCCCTCCGGCGTGAGGAGGCCTTTTTCCGCCGCTTTGTTCCAGACGGCCAGGATGTCTTCATACACCGTGTTTCCCAGGGCGTAGCGGGCTCCGTGACGGCCCACGTGGCTCACATAGAAGGGCTTGTAGCCTTTGGGCGCCGGCGTGGGTGCCGGCTGGTCCATGGGATAGAGGAAGTGCACGCCGCCGGTACGCTCGATATCGGCCGATATTTCTTCCCGGGTATTGCGCTGGGCGGCCAGGGGCAGGACGGAGAGGGCCGCTGCGAAGATAAGGACAAAGCTCTTTTTCATATTCAGTTCTGGGGGACTTTGATCGTTTGCCCATGCTCCTGGGCCACGGTTTCTTTCCAGAGCTCGGTGTAGCCGGGCCATTCCACGCTCTCGGGAATGCGTTCAGAGTGCTGTGAATGCTTGAACCGGCCGTTTTCGTCCTGGGGTTTCACGTTACCGTCCATGAATTTCACCAGCAGTTCCACTTCCAGGTTCTGCCAGGCGGAAAACTGCTTCTGGGCCGTGTTCACGGTGTAGTTGGTCACATATTCCACAACCTTGGCAAAAGGCTTGCGCTGCACCATCACATCCCCGCGGGAGGAGAGTTTCTTCTGCAGTTTCACGGCCACCTGGTTGTACATTACCACGGCCATGCTGTCCACCGAGTGGGTGCGCTGCTCCATCTGCTCGATTTCAAACAAATCGGCCTTGGCCCTTACGTAGGGAGCCATGACATTGTACATCTTGTAGCAGGCGTTGGAGATGCGGTTGTTGATCCAGAAGGATGCGGTGGGAGAGTAGTGAAGGAGGTCTCCGTTGCCTTCACGGAAGCAGTCCGGAACGGCGGTGGTGGCGGTGTAGATGGGGGTGAGGTAGGAGGTGGCGGCATCGTCGGTGCCGAACCACAGGATGCCGCCCACCACGTCGGGGACGTAGTTGCGGGCCTGTCCCACCATCCAGAAGCCGGTCTGCTGGGTGGCGATGGCGCGCTCGTTCACATAGGTGTTTCCTTCGGCATCCTGGAATTCCATGGGCCTCCAGCGGTACGGGAGGGCGTTTCCGCCGGCGCCGATATCCTGGGTCATATCCATGGGCGTTCCCTCGAAGTGGTCCCTCATCACATCGGCCACTTCCTTCACGCCGGCCTTCTTGCGGGGGAATACGAACAGGGGGAAATCTCCCTCCAGGTTGTTGCCCATCACGTATTCCAGGTAGGCGAAGGCGTCGCGGGTGACGGCGTTGCCCTGCTCGTCGTAAAAGGAGAACCAGCCCTCGGTGAGGATGTTGAAGGCGCTCCAGGCACGGGCGTCACAGCCGCGTACAGTCCCGAAGTCGATGGGATTGTAGGCTTTCTTGAAGCTGAAATCGCTGTCCAGACCGTCGAAATAGCCTTTTTTGCGCGCAAAGGAAATCACGTCCGGGGCATAGAGGCAGTTGTCGGGGTCGTTCATGGGGAACTTGCCGATACGGGCCTGGTTGGCATGGGCGCAGATGGCGCCGTCCGGCACGCGCATGGCCACCCAGACAATACCCTTGTTCACGTTGATGCCGTTTTTGATACTGGTGCCCTTGCCGATGAGTTCCATGATCCAGGCTTCATTCTTGTCGGCGATGGAGAAGGTCTCGCCTTCCGAGGCGTAGCCGTATTCGTTGGCCAGGCTCACGATGACCTCAATGGCTTCCCGGGCGGTCCGGGAGCGCTGCAAGGCGATATAAATCAGCGAACCATAGTCGATTCCGCCCTTCTTGTCCTCCAGTTCCGGACGGCCGCCCCAGGTGGTTTCGGTGATGATTACCTGAAACTCATTCATGTTGCCCACCGTCTGGTAGGTGTGGGGAACCTGCTCGATTTCTCCCAGATAGCGGTTGGTGTCCCAGTCGTAGATGGGGAGCATGGTGCCGGGCTTCCAGTCGGCCGCGGGCTTGTAGTACAGTTCTCCGAAGAGATAGTGCGAGTCGGCGGCGTAGGATACCATCACCGACCCGTCCCGGCTGGCGCCGCGGGTGACGATGACATTGGTACAACTGTTTCCTTCTGCACCGGAAAGGAACAGGAAGGCGGCGGTGGCGAGCAAATAAAGGAGCGATTTTCTCATCGTATTTTGGGCTTTTTCGATTTATTGCGTAATTTTGTCGTCTGACAACAGTTTACAAAGATATGAAAATTTATCGTTTATTGAACTTGCTTGCCGCCCTTTGCCTGTCGGTTTTTGTTGCAGGAGCGCAAAATCAGCAGCCCCAGACACCGGAAGAGAAGGAAAAGCAGCTTCTGGAGTTCGTCGATAAAGAGGTCCAGCGCCTGAGCAGCCTGCTGGATTTGGAATACTGGCAGGAGTTTTACGTGGACTCCACGCTCACGCACGACTATCGTGCCATGACCGAGGAGATGGAATCCATGCAGAAGGCCAAAGTGGAGAACCGGGACTTGTACGTCAGTGTGCAGGATAAATGGATGCAGGCCATTGACGATTCCTACAGGCGTTTTTTTACGGAAGAGCAGTGGACCAAATACTGGAAAAGCGGCGCCCGGCGTGCCCAGGAAGGCCGTGACAAAAGGAACAAAAAGAAATAAGATATGAAAGAAGCGATTGAACAAATTTTCAAGGAACTGAGCGAACTCAAGGCCACCACCGCCAAAGAGGCCGAAGAGGCCCGCATCCGTTTCCTGGGTAAAAAAGGTGAAATCACGGCCCTCATGGAGCAGTTCCGCTCCGTGGCTCCCGAACTCAAGCGCGAGTACGGCCAGAAGTTGAACGAACTCAAGAAAGCCGCCAACGCCCGTATCGAGGAACTCAAGTTCTCCGTAGAGGAGAGTGCCCAGGCCGATGCGGACAAAGAAGACCTCTCCATGCCCGGAGACGCCCTTCCGCTGGGTTCCCGCCATCCGGTTTCCATTGTGCGCCAGCAGATTGTGGACATCTTCCGCAAGTTCGGCTACGATGTGGCTGAAGGCCCCGAAATCGAGGACGATTACCATGTCTTCGAGGCTCTGAACTTTCCGCCCAACCACCCCGCCCGTGAAATGCAGGACACCTTCTTCGTGAGCACCGGGCACCTGAATCCGCTTCTTCTCCGCACCCACACCTCTTCCGTGCAGGTGCGCACCATGGAAAGCCAGCCTCTGCCCATCCGCGTGGTGTGCCCGGGGCGCGTTTTCCGCAATGAGGCCATATCGGCCCGCGCCCACTGCATTTTCCATCAGGTGGAGGGTCTGTACATCGACAAGGACGTCACCTTCGCAGATCTCAAGCAGGCCATCCTGCTCTTCGCCCGCGAGATGTTCGGCCCGGATACCGAAATCCGCATGCGCCCGTCCTATTTTCCCTTCACGGAGCCTTCTGCCGAAGTGGATGTCAGCTGCAATATCTGCCACGGCAAGGGCTGCAACATCTGCAAAGGTACCGGCTGGCTGGAAATCATGGGCTGCGGCATGGTGGACCCCAACGTCCTCAAGGCCAGCGGCATCGACCCTGAAAAGTACAGCGGCTTCGCCTTCGGCATGGGCGTAGAACGTATCGCCATGCTCAAATGGCAGGTAAACGACCTCCGCCACTACTTCGAGAACGACATGCGCTTCCTCGGCGAATTCGCCACCGCCATCGAGGTGTAGCGCGACAGATCCTCTCAGATATGAAACGAATCCTCCTTATTGCGGCTTCCGTGCTGGTTTTCTTCCAGGCGGAGGCCCAGAATCCTGTTGCCGCTCCCGAGGCGCAGGTGGTAGCGGGAAACGCCCGCTTTACCGTTCTTACCGACCGTCTCATCCGCATGGAATGGAGCCCGGAAGGCTTTTTTGAAGATCACGCTACCCTGGCCATCGTGAACCGGAACCTGCCGGTGCCCTCTTTCAGCGCCAAGCCGCAGGGGGACGGGGTTGTCATCCGGACAAAAGCCCTCACCCTCCGGTATAAAGGCGGGGAATTCACGGCCGACAACCTCAGCGCCACCTTCCGCCTGAACGGAAAAACCGTCACCTGGAGGCCAGGGGCCGATGCTTCCGGCAACCTCATGGGAACCGCCCGCACGCTGGACGGCTGTGAAGGCCCTCAGAAGATCAACTACTCCGACCCGATGGAGCCAGGCATTGTCTCCCGCGACGGCTGGGCCATCGTGGACGAGAGCCGGCGCCACATCTTCGTGAAAGACTCCTCCGATTGGGGCGAATGGGTGGCCGAACGTCCGGTCAAGGACGGGAAGGACCTCTACCTCTTCGCCTACGGGCACGATTACAAGGCCGCCCTGGCCGATTACGCCAAGGTGGCCGGCCGCATCCCCATGCCGCCCAGGTATGTGTTCGGCTACTGGTGGAGCCGCTACTGGGCCTATACCGACGATGAATTCCTGGCCCTGGGCCGCGAGTTCCGCGAGCGGAAACTTCCCATCGACGTGATGGTGATCGACATGGACTGGCACGAGACGTGGCCCAATGCGGCCCAACGCACCCGGGACGACCACGGCGAAGGCCTGGGCTGGACCGGATACACTTGGAACCAGGACCTCATCGGAGACCCGGAAGGTTTTCTGGGAGAAGTACATAGCATGCACCTGAAGACCTCCCTCAACCTGCATCCTGCCGTAGGCATCATCCCCCGCGAGAAGGTGTACAAGGCCTTTGTGGCCGATTATCTGTCCCGGACGGACGACTACGACGGTCCCGAAGGTTATGTTTACAAGGGCGGCGAGGACATCTGGAACGGCCCCGCCAAGCCCGGCTATCACGCCTCCGTTCCCTACCGCATGGACCAGATGGCCTGGGCCGATGCCTACTTCAACTCCGTCATCCATCCCCTGGAAGAGCAGGGCGTGGATTTCTGGTGGCTGGACTGGCAGCAGTACAAGGAAAGCCGCTATGTGGAGGGCCTGAGCAACACCTTCTGGGCCAACCACACTTTCTTCAACGACAAGGTGCGAAGGGCCAGGGGCCTTCCGGCCGAGGACGCACCACGCCCGATGATTTACCACCGATGGGGCGGCCTGGGCAGCCACCGTTACCAACTGGGCTTCTCCGGCGACACGCAGATCAAATGGGAAGTGCTGGGCTATCTGCCCGAGTTCACCGCGACAGCCTCCAATGTACTTTACGGCTACTGGGGCCATGACCTGGGCGGCCACTGGATGCCCGGCGAAGAGAAACCCACCGAGCCCGAACTCTTCACCCGCTGGCTCCAATACGGCGTTTTCTCTCCTATTTTCAAGACGCACAGTACCTCATCGGCCTTGTTCGAGCGCCGCATCTGGATGTTCCCGGACCATTATGAATACATGAAGGATGCCTTGGAACTGCGCTATAACCTCACGCCGTACATTTACGACATGGCCCGCGAGGCATACGAGACCGGTGTCTCCCTCTGCCGGCCGCTCTACTATGAGTATCCGGAAGAGGAAAAGGCCTACAGTTGGAAGCAGGAATACTTCTTCGGGGACAACATCCTCGCCGCCACCATCTGCGAGCCAGTCGGGGCCGATGGTCTTGCCTCCCGCAGCGTGTGGCTCCCCGCCGGAACCCAGTGGTACGACATGGCCCACCGGAAACTGATGGACCCCGGTGTGTACAAGCTGGCGTATTCCATCGGCCAGAATGCGTGGTTCGTAAAGGCGGGCGCCATCATCCCCATGGCCCGCGAAGGCATCCAGAACCTGCAGGAGGCCTCCGACGCCTGGCGAATCTTCATCGCCCCCGGCAAAGGCCGCAGCGAGTATGTCCACTATGAGGACGACGGAGAAAGCCAGGCCTATCCCACCCAGTTTGCCACCACCCGCATCGTGAAAAACGCCACGGGAAGCGGTCTCACGGTAGAAATCGGCCCGCGCCAGGGAGCCTACAAGGGAATGTGCGACACCCGCGTCCTGACGCTGGTGCTGGGCGGCATGAAGCGCTGTCCTTCGGCCACCCTGGACGGCCGGCCGCTGGAAGTGAAATACTGCGAGGACACCCTCGAAGCCACCATTATCCTCCCTTCCCATGCCGCTACACAGCCCGTTACTGTGGTAGTCCGTGGCAACTAACAATCTAATACAGAAACACTTGCTGGTATTCCTCGTTCAAAAAACGAACGAGGAATATCTGTAAGGAGCTGTTTATCAGCCTGTTACTTGTCACGGGGATAGAACCCCGTCTATTCGGAGAACAATGTAAGGCATTATTTGTTATCTTTGCAAGACCACATAGGAAAAGAATAAAAAACCAATAACAATGACCTATCTATTCTATTTAGTGCCTGCGGCGGCGGTGATTGCGCTGCTTTTCGCCTGGATTTTCTTCCGTCAGATGATGAAGGAAAGCGAAGGCACCCCTACGATGAAAGAAATTGCACAGTATGTGCGTGAAGGCGCCATGGCGTATCTCAAACAGCAGTACAAAGTGGTAATTGTCGTTTTCGTGATTCTGGCCATCCTGTTTGCCATCCTGGCCTATGGGTTCGGTGTGCAGAACCCTTGGGTTCCGTTCGCCTTTCTCACCGGTGGTTTCTTCAGCGGCCTGGCCGGTTTCGTGGGCATGAAAACGGCCACCTATGCCAGTGCCCGCACGGCCAACGCCACCATGCGCAGCCTCAATTCCGGTCTTAAGATTGCCTTCCGCAGCGGCGCCGTCATGGGCCTCACCGTGGTGGGTCTGGGCCTTCTGGACATCGCCATCTGGTGGAGTGTGCTCAAAATTTTCTATAATCCCGATGACGCCCAGAATCTCGTTGTCATCACCACCACCATGCTCACCTTCGGCATGGGCGCTTCTACGCAGGCCCTTTTCGCCCGTGTAGGCGGCGGCATCTACACCAAAGCGGCCGATGTCGGGGCCGATATCGTCGGCAAGGTAGAGCAGGATATCCCGGAGGATGACCCGCGCAATCCTGCCACCATCGCTGACAATGTGGGTGACAATGTGGGCGATGTAGCCGGAATGGGCGCCGACTTGTACGAAAGCTACTGCGGTTCCATCCTGGCCACCATGGCCCTCGGTGCATCGGCCTTCTTTGCCGACGGCACCGCCGTCCAGCTGCGTGCCATCCTGGCTCCTATGGTTATCGCTGCCATCGGCGTAGTGCTCTCTATCATAGGTATTTATGTTGTCCGAACCAAGGAAGGCGCCGGTCTTCAGGACCTTCTCAAATCCCTTTCCGTGGGCACCAACCTGGCCGCCGTTCTCATCGCCATCCTCGCTTTCGGCGTTTTCTACCTCCTGGGGTTCCCCAATTGGTGGAAACTGGCCCTGAGCGTTCTCAGCGGCCTGCTTTCCGGTGTGATTATCGGCAAAGTCACCGAATACTATACCTCGCATTCCTACAGGCCTACGCAGAAACTGGCCGAATCGGCCACCACCGGTTCTGCAACCGTGGTCATCAATGGTGTGGGGCTGGGCATGCGTTCTACGGCCATCCCGGTGATTACCATCTGCATCGCCATCCTGCTGGCCTATGGTTTCGCCACGGACTTCGTATTCTCGCCGGATACGCTGAGCCTGGGCCTCTACGGCATCTCCATTGCCGCTGTGGGCATGCTTTCCACCCTGGGAATCACCTTGGCTACAGATGCTTACGGTCCCATCGCCGACAATGCCGGCGGCAACGCCCAGATGAGTGAACTGGATCCTTCCGTCCGCGAGAAGACCGACGTGCTGGACGCCCTGGGCAACACCACGGCCGCTACCGGCAAGGGTTTTGCCATCGGATCGGCCGCCCTTACCGCCCTGGCCCTCCTGGCTTCGTATATTGAAGAACTCAAGATAGGCCTGGGTCATGTGGGCCGTACTGTTCTCCAAATCGGAGACCGCACCGTGGAAACAGTGCACGCTTCCATTACCGATATCGTGAACCTCTACGACATCTCCCTGATGAATCCCAAGGTACTGGTGGGCATTTTCGTAGGCTCCATGATGGCCTTCCTGTTCTGCGGCCTCACCATGAACGCCGTGGGCCGTGCCGCCTCCAAGATGGTGGTGGAGGTCCGCCGCCAGTTCCGCGAGATTGCCGGCATCCTGGAAGGGAAGCAGCGTCCGGACTATACCTCCTGCGTCCGCATCTCCACCAAAGCCGCTCAGCATGAGATGATTTTCCCGTCCCTGCTGGCCATCATAGTGCCCATGGTAGTGGGTCTGCTGCTGGGCCCGGCCGGCGTAATCGGCCTGCTCTCCGGCGGTCTGGGCGCCGGTTTCGTGCTGGCCATCTTCCTGGCCAATTCCGGCGGCGCCTGGGACAATGCCAAGAAGTTTGTGGAAGAAGGCCACCACGGCGGCAAGAACTCTCCGGCCCACAAGGCCACCATCGTTGGAGATACCGTAGGTGACCCCTTCAAGGACACTTCAGGCCCGTCCCTGAACATCCTCATCAAACTCATGAGCATGGTCTCCATCGTCATGGCCGGCCTCACGGTGATGCTGCACTAGCGTGCAGCACAGTGCCCACGTTTGTGGCGGCTAAAAGGTTGTTTGCTGATAATCAATGGTTTATCTGCCACACACGCAAGCACACGCGTGCGCGGAGAGGGGGCGTGTAGATGGCTGCTATAGCGGAGTGCTAGATGGGCCAGATGAGAAGGCCGATCCGGTAGGCGGCGAAGGCGCAGATCCAGGCCACCAGGATGGTGTAAATGGCCAGGAAGATGGCCCAGCGCCACTTGCCGGTTTCGTTCTTGGTGGCTACGAAGGTGGCGATGCAGGGGAAGTATAGCAGCACGAACACCATGAACGCCAGGGCAGCCGCCGTAGGGACCGTGGCCTTGAGGGCGGTCTGCAGGGCGGTGTCGTCGGAGTCTCCCAACCCCTCATATTCTTCTCCGTCCTGGGCGTACATTACACCCATAGTGCTGATAACCAGTTCTTTGGCTCCAACTCCGGCCAATAGGCCCACATCCATCTTCCAGTTGAAGCCCAGCGGCTCGTTCACCGGTTCGATGAACTTGCCCAGTGTGCCGATGTAGGAATGTTCCTGCTGATAGGCCGTGGAGGCACCCTCATGCCTGGGGAAATACCCGAGGAACCAGATGGCGATGGAGAACAGGAGGATGGTGGTGGCCATCTTCTCCAGATACTGTTTGCCTTTCTCCCAGGTATGGCGCCAGATGGCCTTCCCGGTCGGGACGCGGTACGGCGGCAGTTCCATCACGAACGGAAGGTCATCGTCCTTCACGAATTTGGACAGCACAATGGCCGACAGGATGGCCAGCACGATTCCCAGCAGGTAGATGCCCAGCAGCGCCGTGGCGGGGCTCTGCGGGAAGAAGGCCCCGGCGAAAAGCACGAAGATGGGCAATCGGCCCGCGCAGGACATGAACGGGATGATGGCGATGGTGATAAGGCGGCTCTTGCGGCTTTCGATGCTGCGGGTGGCCATGATGGCCGGCACATTGCAGCCGAAGCCCATCACCATGGGAATGAAACTTTTTCCGTGAAGGCCGATCTTGTGCATCAGCTTGTCCACGATGAATGCCGCCCGGGCCATGTATCCGCTGTCCTCCATGATGGAAATGAAGAAGTACAGGATCATGATGTTGGGCAGGAACACCAGCACGCTGCCCACGCCGGCAATCACCCCGTCCACCACGAGGTCCTTGAACCAGCCGTCGGCCATCATGCCGCCTACCCAGTCGCCGAATCTGGCGACTAGCCAGTCAATCCAGTCCATGGGATACTGGCCGATGGTGAAGGTGGCCCAGAACACGAACCACAGCAGCAGGATGAAGATGGGGAAGGCCGCCCACTGATTGGTGACGAGGGAGTCGATGCGGTCGGTAAGGGTGCGTTTGGGGCGCTCCTCCTGGTATTTTTCGTAGGTTTCGGCCAGGGCCCCCTGGATAAATGCGTATTTGGCATCCACGATGGCGCTTTCGGCCGATGTCCCCAGCAGTTTCAGGATGCGGGTTTCCTCTTCCTCGCGGACGCTGTGCAGCCTTCCGGCTTCCGGCACGTTGGCCAGTATGCTTTCCACCTGCTTGTCAGCCTCCAGATACTTGATGGCCAGATAGCGGGTGGAATAGCGGGAGCGGATGTCTTCGTTCCCGAAAAACACCTCCTGGATGCGCTTGATGCTCTTTTCCAGTTCCGCTCCGTGATTGATGTGGATATGGCGGGCCAGATGCGGGTCCGACTGCTCGTAAATCTTGATGACCGTGTCGAAGAGTTCCGGAATGCCCTGCCCGTCCCGGCTGACCGTGGGGCATACCGGCATGCCCAGCAGATAGCCCAGTTGTCTGGTGTCCAGTTTGTCTCCTTTGTGCTGCAGTTCATCATACATGTTCAGGGCCATCACGGTGCGGAGGTTCATGTCGATGAGTTGGGTGGTAAGGTAGAGGTTGCGCTCGATGTTGGAGGCGTCCACTACGTTGATGACCACGTCCGGCATGGCTTCCAGGAGATTCTTTCTCACATAGAGTTCCTCGGGGGAGTAAGCGCTGAGGGAGTAGGTGCCCGGAAGGTCCACCAGGGTAATGTCATAGCCTTTGAACTTGAACTTGCCTTCCTTGGCGTCCACCGTGACGCCGGAATAGTTGCCCACATGCTCGTGGCTGCCGGAGGCGATGTTGAAAAGGGACGTCTTGCCGCAGTTGGGGTTTCCCACCAGCGCCACACGGATATTGTGGTGGCGCTCCTCGGCCACATGGGCCAGGGCGCGGTCCAGCCTTTCTTTCTCTTCCAGGTCTCCAGGGAGGGCCTGCAGGTGCTCGTCGCTCACCAGGGCCTCGCGGGCTTCCTGCTCGGTAACCACCTCTATTTGCCGGGCCTCCTCTCTCCGGAGAGAGACTTTATAGCCGATGATTTCATATTCAATGGGGTCCTTGAGCGGAGCATTGAGCACCACCCTCACTTCTTTCCCTTGGATGAACCCCATCTCAATGAGGCGTTTACGGAAACTGCCGTGGCCATGTACGCGTACGATGACGGCTTTTTCTCCCGTAGCGAGATCTGAAAGTATCATAGTTTGTTTTTGTGTTGCGCTGCAAGCGCAAAGGTACGACGTCTGTGCATTGTTGTCAATCCCTATTTATTGGTATTCTTTAGGTTTTTGCCTATTTTTGTACCTATGAACAAACGAATCGAAGCAATTGATGTCCTGCGCGGCATCACCATGGCCATGATGGTTCTGGTGAACTGCCCCGGCTCCTGGAGCGTCCGCTACCCCATGCTCCGCCATGCGGCCTGGAACGGCTTTACCCCTACGGATTTTGTCTTTCCCTGTTTCCTTTTCCTGATGGGTGTTTCCATGTTCTTTTCCCTTCGGAAATCGAATTTCACCCTTTCCTGGAAGGTGGGGAAGCGTTTTCTGCTTTTGGTAGGTATCGGCCTGCTGCTCAATGTAATCGGCATGTTTGTGAATGGCCGATGGGACCCTGCCAACCTCCGCATCATGGGCGTGCTGCAGCGCTTCGGCCTGTGTTTCGGCATCACGGCCGTGCTGGTGTGCAAGGTCCCGCACAAGTGGCTTGGCTGGGTGGCCGCCGGCATCCTCGCGTTCTATTCGGCTCTTCTTCTTTTGGGGAACGGCTACGCGGAAGGGCCGGAAAGCATCCTCGCCCGGGTGGACAATGCCATCCTCGGAGAAACCCATCTTTACCGCTGGGGCAACGGAATAGACCCGGAGGGGCTCCTTTCCACCATCCCGGCCGTAGCCCATACGCTCATTGGCTTTTTGATGGGTAAACTTTTGGCCCAGAAGGATTTCCGTAAGATGGATTCAGTGGCGACGCTCCTTCTGGTGGGCGGCTTTCTCCTGATGTGGCTGCTTCCGCTCAACAAGAAAATCTGGTCCCCCTCCTTCGTCCTGGTGGTCTGCGGGCTGGGAACGCTGCTGCTGAGCCTGCTGTATTGGCTCATCGACGAAACCCGCCTCTGGAAGCACACGGGGTTCTTCAAAGTCTTCGGAACCAATGCCATCTACTGCTACCTGATGTCGGATGTAATGGCCTGGACCTGGCATCTTACCGGGTTCCAGACCTGGGCCATGTCGCAGGTGCCGGAAACGGAATTCACTTCCCTTCTTTTCGCCCTTTTCTGCGTTGGCCTAATTTACATAACTGCACTCCCTTTGTACAAAAAGAAGGTCTTTCTCAAATTGTAGTTTGTGGAAATAATGTGTATTTTTGCAGTCTCAATGGAACATTAAACAAAATAATAATGAAAAAAGTTCTCCTTATTGTGGCTTCCCTGCTCATCGGCATGCAGGCCCACGCACAACTGGCCGCCGATGGCGGTTACATGCACGCTTTTGAACAGGGAAACATTTCCTATCTGGGTTCTTCCCGCGGCTGGGACGGCTTCTTTGTCGGTGGCCGATATACGATTGGTCTGGACAACTGGGTTGATGGCCTGGGCGTTGCTCCCGGGGCCAACGTTTCCTTCCTTTGGAGCCGTTATGCCAACACCGTTACCGGACGTGAAATTGCCATCAATGTGCCCGTTCATGCTGTTTACAGCCTGGATATCATGTCAGATGTCAAAGTTAAGTTTCTGGCCGGTCCTACCCTCCAGCTTGGCCTCGTGAACAACCTTGTGGACCGTTCCAACAATTCCACCACCACCTACAACATGTATAAGGAAACGGCGCTGGGTGCTGCCCGCACCCCCTTCAACCTCTATCTGGGTCTGGGCGCCGGTATCGAGGTGGCCCAGGCCATCCGTGTAAACGTCGGCTTCGACTTCGGCCTGCTCAATCTTACGACCGGCACCAACGCTACTTTGCGCCGGAATATTCTCAAAATCGGAGTGGGATACATTTTCTAAAACAATAGAATTATGAAAAAACTTTTCACCAGTATTCTCGCTGCTTCCCTGATGCTTCTGGGAACGCAGGCTTATGCCCAACTCGTCGTGGGCGCAGGCTATCTGCACAACATTGAAAGTTCCAAAAACACTGAAGGCAAGGCCGTCGGAGATCCCGTCCATCTGAACGGCTTCTATGTGGGTGCAAGTTATAACATCCAGTTTGCCAAATACTTCGGTGTGGCTCCCGGTTTCTATGTGGATATGCTCTTCCAGAGCAAGAACAACGCCAGTGGCGGTACTTTCGGCGGAGTGCTCCTCAGCGGTTCCGTTTCGTACAATTATACGGAAGTTGCCCTCAATCTGCCGGTGAATCTCACCTTCAAGATGCCCATCGGTGACAATGCCGATATCTTTGCGTTTGCCGGTCCCACCTTCCAGTATGGCGTGATGGCCCGTTCCACGTTCCATTCCGCCGCAACCGTCGGCCCCCTCCATTTCTCTGACGGAGAGGTTTACAACCACTATGGTGACAAGGGTGACAGCAAGCCGTTCAACATCCTGCTTGGTGGTGGCGTCGGAGTAGAAATCGGTGATATCCAGTTCCTGGTGGGCTACGACCATACCCTCCTGAATTCTGACAAGTCCGGCAACGTTATCACCGGTCGTTCTCAGATCAAGGCCGGTATCAACTTCGCCTTCTAATCCCTGCGGGAGAATTCGCAGCCGCAAAAGAGCTGGTTGTAGAAGTCTTCCTCTTTGATAATCTGGTTCCGGCGCTCCTGCAGGCCACCTTTGCGCCAGTTCTGCGCCCACCAGGTTACGCCCTCTACCTGGCTGCAGGCCCATCGGCCCGCCTCGTCCACCTGTTCAAGGCTCTTCCACCGGGAAGAGGCCAGGGTGGTGGAAAGCACGGTAAATCCGTGGGCCGATGCATACTGCGCCGCGCGTAACAGCCGCTGTCTGAAGCAATTCAGGCAGCGGCTTCCGCGTTCGGGCTCCTGTTCCAGGCCTTTGGTGCAGAGCCGCCACTGCTCGTGGTCATACAAGTCGTCCACAATCTCGATGCCCCACTTGCGGGCATAGCGGATGCACTCGTTAAGCCGATGGTCGTACTCTTCCCGCGGATAGATATTGGAATTGGAGTAAAAGATGACAGGCGTGATTCCGCGCTCCATCAGACACTCGACGATGGCGCTGGAGCACGGCGCGCAGCAGGCATGGAGGAGAATCTTCTCCGCCCCGCCCGGCACTTCGATATGCACATTTGTCTTCATCGCCGGCAAAGTTACGCAGTTAGGAATATTTCCGGGGGAAGCGCAGGACAATGGACAGGAAGGCCACGATGCCCAAGGCAAAGGGATAGTACAGATGGCCGATGATGGCGACGGCCGATACACCCGCGAGACCGCTGGCCATCAGCATCTGCGCCCCGTAGGGAATGATGCCCTGCACCAGACAGGAAAACGTATCCAGGATGGAGGCGACCTTCCGGGGGTCCAGGCCGAAGCGCTCGGTGATGTCCCGTGCCAGCGGCCCCACCGTAATGATGGCGATGGTGTTGTTGGCCGTGCAGAGGTTCACCAGCGACACCAGGGCGGCGATGGAAAGGGAAGCGGCCCTTCGGCCGGCAATGCGCCGGGTGAGGCCGTCAATGATGAATTGCAGACCACCGTTGTAACGGATGATTTCCAGCAGGCCGCCGGCCAGCAGCGAAACAATGATGAGTTCACCCATGGAACCGATGCCGCCTCCGATGGACGCCATCCAGCCCACGAAATCGTAAGCACCTGTGTACCAGCCGATAATCCCATTCACGCCGATGCCTGTCGCCAGTACCGTCACCACATTCACCCCCGCCAGCGCCAGGCCGATGACCAGCAGGTAAGGCACCAGGCCCAGCCATTGCACCGGATGGGCCGAAGGGGAGGCCTCCACCGAAAGCCCCAACACCACATACAGCGCCGTGACCAGGATGGCGGCCGGGGCGGCAATCCACAGGTTCACCCGGAACTTGTCCTGCATGGAGCAGCCCAGGCTCTTGGTGGCCGCCACGGTGGTGTCGGAAATGAACGAAAGGTTGTCACCGAAAAAGGCGCCGCCCACGATGATGGCGGTCATGAAAGGGATGCCCACTCCCGCCTCGGCCGCAATGCCGGAAGCGATGGGAACCAGCGCCACGATGGTGCCAACAGACGTGCCGATAGCCATCGAGATGAAGCAGGCGGCCAGGAAAAGACCGGCGTACAGGAGATTTCCGGGCAGGACGCGAAGGGTGGCGTTCACGGTGGCATCGATGGCGCCGATGTCCTTGGCCGTGGCGGCAAAAGCCCCCGCCAGCACAAAAATCCAGATCATCAGTAGCACATTCTTGTTGCCCGCCCCTTCAGAGAAAATGGCAATCTTGTCATCCGTTTTTTCCACATTCCTGGTGATGAGCATGGCATAGGCCGATGCGATGATGAAGGCCGCCGCCACGGGGACTTTGTAAAAATCGTGCGCAACCAGCGAGCCGGCCAGATAAACGACCAGGAACACGAAAAGCGGACTCAGCGCCAGCCAGCCGTTCATTTTTCGCGCCGCCGGAGCCCTGTGTTCTGTTTTTTCAGTGTGAATTGCCATGACATCGTTCGTTTGGGGACTGCAAAGATACGCATTTCTTGCCAAATAACTGGTTAGCGGAAAGGGTGGCACTACCAATAAGTTGGGATTGCCGGTCCCGCGCAAACATGCTACCTTTGCATCAGAAAAACACACAAGCCAAATAGTTAGATCCTTTTATTGTTGTTGAAACTTCCCGGCTGAGAAGCCCGGAAGTTTTTTATTGAGAGTCTGACAAAAAATCATTAACTTTGTTACCCAATATGAGTAACAGTGCCAACCCCCATCTGATGAGTCCCGCCATGAAAATGGCGGACTTGATGGACCTCGACTTCGCCCTGCTGGGCGTAGCCTCCCGCATGGGCCTTACTTTCGGTTTCGGAGAGGCCACCGTGGCCGAAGAATGCGGCAAGAAAGACATTGATCCTGAGACGTTTCTGCTCATTTGTCGCGTCTATGCCTTTGAGGGCTATCGGCCCAGCCGGGAAACGCTTGAGAATGCCAATCTGCAAGATATCGTGAAGTACCTGCACCAGTCCCATTCCTATTACATGGAGGTGGTCGTGCCGGAACTGGCCCATGCCCTGGAACAGACCATCGAGCCTTGCGAGGAACGGCAGAAGAAGGTGATCTGGAAATTCTTTGCCGATTACAAAGAAGAGCTTTCCAAGCACTTCGCCTATGAAGAGGGCACGGTGTTTCCCTATGTGGAGGCTGTGCTGGGAGCGCAGAAGGACAAGCAGTTTACCATCGGCGAATACGAAGAGAACCACTCCAACGTAGAGGAAAAACTGGCCGATCTCAAAAACCTCATCATGAAATACATCCCGCATCAGTGCGGGCAACAGGACGTGTACCGGGTTCTATTCTATATCTATACCCTGGAAGAAGACCTGGGCAAGCACACATTCATCGAGGACGGAATCCTGGTTCCGATGGTCGGGAGGATGGAAAGCCATGAGTAGGCGCATCCTCATAGTCGTCTCTTCCGTCATTGCTGCAAAAGGCCTGGAGCAGGTATTCGGCGACCTCGGCGAATTCGAAGTCTGCGGGATCCTGCAGGATTTGTCCGGCTCCGTGGAGGTTCAACTCCGCACCCTGGCACCGGACGTGGTCATCGTGGATCCCACCGTTTTTGATTTTGCCTCCCGGGGGAGCATCAAGACCCGCATGGCGGAATACACGGACGCTGCCGTCATCGCCTTTGCCATCCAGCCCCTGGACGAAGATCTTCTGAAACAGTTCGACGGCAGCATCGGCCTTATGGACACGCCAACGGCCGTTATCCGGAAAGTGCGCGCTGCCCTGGAAGAGCGCAGCGAAAGCCCCAGGACCGAGGGAGAGGAACTCTCCCAGCGGGAGAAGGAAATCCTCATCTGTGTAGCCAAGGGCATGCTCAACAAGGAAATTGCCGACCTGTACAGCATTTCCATCTATACGGTCATCACCCATCGCAAGAACATCACCCGCAAGACCGGCATCAAGACGGTGGCCGGCCTCACGGTGTATGCCCTCCTGAACAACCTGATAGACATGAACTCAGTAGAATAACTATGGATTACAAAAAGTACCTCAACTTCTATCCCGATTTCCCCATCAAGGGTGTCAATTTCGTAGATATCATTCCGCTTATCCAGGACAAAAAGCTGTTCCGGCAGCTTACGAAGGACCTTGCCGCCCTGTGCTGCACGCCCAATATCGCCGCCCCGGAGGCCCGTGGATTCCTGTTTTCCACGCCGATGCTCTACGACAAGGACATTCCCGTGGAGAATGTGATTCCGCTGCGCAAGAAGGGTAAGTTACCCTTTGCCGAGGGTGACCTGATCCAGGTAGAAATCATGAAGGAATACGGTCCCGACCATGTGTACTTCCGCCGCTCCGACATTGCTGCCAGTAAGCCCACCGGCGATGTCGTGGAACTCACGTTCTTTGACGACATTCTCGCTACCGGCGGTACGGCCCGCGGTCTGGCGCAGGGCCTGAACGCCCAGAGGGTGACCATCGACGGGAAGGAGTATCCGGTGAAAGTGAAGGATTTCGTATTCCTGGTAGAGATTGACGACCTTCCCGGCCGCAAGCGTCTGGAAGACATTGCTCCGGTGAAGTCCCTCATCCACGTTACGGAAAGTTAACTCTAAATATCTCAGTCCTATGTCCTTTGTAGATGATCGCATTGCCATGGAAGGCCTCACTTTTGATGATGTCCTCCTGATTCCGGCATATTCCGAGGTCCTGCCCCGCATGGTTGACCTCCACACCCGTTTCTCCCGGAACATTCCCCTGAACATACCCATCGTATCGGCCGCAATGGATACGGTGACCGAGGCCCCGATGGCCATCGCGCTGGCCCGCGAAGGCGGAATCGGTGTCATCCACAAGAACATGAGCATCGCCGCCCAGGCTGCCGAGGTGCGCAAGGTCAAGCGTTCCGAAAACGGCATGATTACCGATCCGGTGACCATCAGCCAGGACCAGACGGTGGGGGATGCCCTGCGCCTGATGAAAGAGAACCACATCGGGGGCATCCCCGTTACCGACGGCACCCGCCGCCTGGTAGGCATCGTGACCAACCGGGACGTCCGCTTCCATCAGGACATGTCGGTGCCGGTGAAGGACGTGATGACCTCCGAGGGCCTCGTGACCATCCCCGCCACCCGTACCGACCGTGATTATGTGAGAACGGTGCTGCAGGACCATAAGGTGGAGAAACTGCCCGTGGTGGACGGTCAGGGCAACATCGTGGGCCTTATTACCTACAAGGATATCATGCAGGAGCGTCGCTATCCGGATGCCTGTAAGGACGCCCAGGGCCGCCTGCGCGTGGCGGCCGGCATCGGCATTACGCCCGACGCCCTGGACCGCATCGCCGCCCTCAAGGCCGAAGGAGTGGACGCCGTGGTGCTGGATTCCGCCCACGGCCATAGCAAAGGCGTGATCGACCTCCTGAAGAAGGTGAAGGCCGCTTATCCTTCCCTGGATGTCGTGGTGGGCAATGTGGCCACCGAGGAAGGCGCCCGTGACCTCGTAAAGGCGGGGGCCGACGGCGTGAAGGTGGGCATCGGCCCGGGCTCCATCTGCACCACCCGCATCGTGGCGGGCGTGGGTGTGCCCCAGCTCAGCGCCATCTACAATGCTTCCCAGGCCCTCAAGGGCACGGATGTGACCCTCATTGCCGACGGTGGCCTGCGCTATTCCGGTGATGTGGTGAAGGCCCTGGCGGCCGGCGGAGACTGCGTCATGTGCGGCTCCATGTTTGCCGGTACCGAGGAATCCCCGGGAGAAGCCATCATCTATAACGGCCGTAAGTTCAAGGCCTACCGCGGCATGGGCTCCATCGACGCCATGGCGGCCGGTTCCAAGGACCGCTATTTCCAGGACGACAAAGTGGAACTGAACAAACTGGTCCCGGAAGGCATCGTGGGCCGGGTTCCTTACAAGGGCACCCTGGCCGAGACCGTGTATCAGCTGCTGGGCGGCCTGCGCTCCGGTATGGGCTACTGCGGTGCGCGCGACCTCGCCGCCCTCAAGACGGCCAAGTTCACCCGCGTGACGGCCAGCGGCATGACGGAAAGCCACCCGCACGACATCACCATTACCAAGGAAACCCCTAACTATTCGCGCAGTGAATAAGATCCTCATCCTCGACTTCGGCTCTCAGGTAACGCAGCTCATCGGCCGCCGGCTCCGGGAGCTGAACGTTTACTGCGAGATTTATCCGTTCAACAAGGCTCCGCTTCCCGATGAAAACGTGAAGGGAGTCATCCTCTCCGGCAGCCCGTGCTCCGTGCGGGATGCCAACGCCCCGCAGGTAGACCTTACCCCCTACAAGGGGAAGCTCCCCCTGCTCGGTATCTGCTACGGTGCCCAGTACCTTTCCGCCAAGTTCGGCGGCAAGGTGGAGGCCTCCAATACGCGTGAATACGGCCGCGCCATGTTAAAGGTAGTGGCCGATTCCCCTCTTCTGAAAGGCGTAAGCAAAGAGTCTCAGGTGTGGATGTCGCACGGAGACACCATATCGGCCCTCCCGGAAGGAGCGGAGGTCATTGCCTCCACGGCCGATGTAGAGAACGCTGCCTTCCAGTTCAAGGGAGAAGCTACTTATGCCGTTCAGTTCCACCCGGAGGTGTACCACACCGCCGAGGGCTCCCAGATGCTCGCGAACTTTGCCCTGGGCATCTGCGGCTGCGAAGGGGACTGGACGCCGGATTCCTTCATCGAGACCACCGTTGAGGCGCTCCGGAAGCAAATCGGAGACGAGCAGGTCATTCTGGGCCTGAGCGGCGGCGTAGACTCCACCGTGGCCGGCGTGCTCCTCAATAAGGCCATCGGCAAGCAGCTCACCTGCATCTTCGTGAACAACGGCCTGCTTCGCAAGAATGAGTTTGAGGATGTGCTGGCTTCTTACCAGGACATGGGTCTGAATGTGATCGGGGCCGATGCTTCCAAGGAGTTCCTGGAAGAGCTGAGGGGCGTCACCGAGCCCGAGGCCAAGCGCAAGATTATCGGCCGTCTGTTCGTTGAGACCTTCGACAAATACGCCAAAACCATTGACAATGCCCGCTGGCTGGCCCAGGGTACCATCTATCCGGATGTGATCGAGAGCGCCGGCATCGAGGGCATTGCTTCCAAGATCAAGAGCCACCACAACGTGGGCGGTCTTCCCAAGGAGATGAACCTCAAGATTGTGGAGCCGCTTCGCATGCTGTTCAAGGACGAGGTCCGTCGCGTGGGCCGCGCCCTGGGCATCAAGGAAGAGCTCGTGGGCCGTCACCCGTTCCCGGGCCCGTCCCTCGCCATCCGCATCATCGGAGATGTCACGGAGGAGAAGCTGGCCGTCCTGAGGGAGGCCGATGACATCTTCATCCGCGGTCTCCGCAGCTATGACTGCACCGGCATGGGATTCCCTTCCGCCGCCGATCCCCGCGTCATGGCTACCAACCTGTACGATGCCATCTGGCAGGCAGGTGTGG
The DNA here is from genome assembly GCA_900320795.1 of uncultured Bacteroidales bacterium. Lineage (GTDB taxonomy): Bacteria > Bacteroidota > Bacteroidia > Bacteroidales > UBA932 > Cryptobacteroides. The sequence continues at coordinate 36,028 of ONTQ01000006.1, read as the reverse complement.
TGCTGCTGCCCATCAAGAGCGTGGGCGTAATGGGAGATGAACGTACCTACGAGAACCCCGTAGCCCTCAGAGCCGTGGTTTCCACCGACGCCATGACGGCCGACTGGTTCCCGTTCCCCTATGACTTCCTCCGGAACGTTTCCAACGAGATTATCCGAAAGGTTCGCGGCGTTAACCGCGTCGTTTACGACATCTCGTCCAAACCCCCGGCAACCATCGAGTGGGAATAAATATCCGTAGGATATTCACAGTTGAAGCAGGCAAGGCACATTCCGGTGTTTTTGCCTGCTTTTTTCAGGCCCTCTTCGGAGATGAAGGCCAGGGTATCGGCGCCGATGAAACGGCACACCTCGTCCACGTTTTTGCTGGCCGAAATGAGCTCCTTGCGTGACGAGATGTCTACGCCGTAGTAGCAGGGGTTCTTGAGGGGCGGGCTGGTGATGCGCATGTGAATCTCTGCTGCACCGGCTTCGCGGAGCATCTGGATGAGTTTTCCGGAGGTGGTGCCACGCACGATGGAATCGTCAATCACCACCAGGCGTTTGCCTTTGATGAGGGATGTAACCGGTGAGAGCTTCATCCTTACTCCGTTCAGGCGCATATCCTGCGTAGGCTGGATGAAGGTACGGGCTACGTAGGCGTTTTTCACCAGGCCCATTTCCATGGGAATGCCGCTTTCCTCGGAAAAGCCGATGGCGGCACTCAGGCCCGAGTCCGGCACGCCAATCACCATATCGGCCTCCACGGGGCTTTCCCGGTACAAGAGCTTCCCGGTTTCCTTTCGGAAAGCGTGTACGTTGATGCCGTCTATGTCGCTGTCGGGGCGGGCAAAGTAGATATATTCCATGGCGCAGGTGGCGTGGCGCATGCCGGGGGAGCAGGAGAAACTCTCCATGCCTTTTTTCGAGAGTTTTACAATCTCGCCAGGCTTTACGTCGCGTAGTTCCGTGGCCCCCAGTGCATACAGGGCGCAGGTTTCACTGGCAGCAGCATAACCGTCGGCCAATCGGCCCACCGAAAGCGGCCGCAGGCCGTACTTGTCGCGGCAGGCGTAGAGGGCGTCGCGCGTGAGCACCAGGAAGGAGAACGCGCCGTCCACCTGGCTCAGCACGCGGGAGAGCAGCTGCGCGTTGACATCGGCCCCCATCTTCAGGGACTCGCCGATGAGCGCCCCGAAGAGCTCGCTGTCGGTGGAGGAGGAGAAGAGCACGCCGCGGGCCGACAGGGCTGCCGTGAGCTCGCGGGCGTTGACGATGTTACCGTTGTGGGCCGTGGCATAAGCGCCGCTCTGCCGGCGGAAGACAAACGGCTGCACGTTCTCCACGCCGTGGCCGCCGAAGGTTCCGTAGCGCACGTGGCCGATGGCGTTGAGGCCTTTCCAGGCATTGGCCTTCCCTTCCGGAAAGACGGCCGATACCAGCCCCAGGCCCTTCTCCAGGGTTATTTCTCCGCTTTTGTCGGCATAGGCGATTCCGCATCCTTCCTGTCCGCGGTGCTGCAGGAAGGTGAGGCCGGTCCTTACGATGCCGGCGGCTCCCGGGACGCCGAAAATGCCCATGACGCCGCACTCTTCGTGAATCTGGGAGGTCATATTACAAGTTGGCGACAAAGTCCATGAACAGCGGGTGCGGGTTCAGCACCGTGGAGGAATACTCCGGGTGGAACTGCGTGCCGATGAACCATTTCAGCGAAGGTACTTCCACAATCTCCACCAGGTTGCTCTTGGGGTTGCGGCCGGTGCAGAGCATGCCGGCTTTCTCGAAGCGGTCCAGGTAGTCGTTGTTGAACTCGTAGCGGTGGCGGTGACGCTCGCGGATGCTTTCCGTTCCGTAGATTCCGATGACCTTGCTGCCGGGCTCCAGCGAGCAGGGATAGGCGCCCAGGCGCATGGTGCCGCCCAGCTGGCTCAGGGCCTTCTGGCTTTCCATGAGGTCAATGACGTTGTGGGCGGTGTCGGGGTTGATCTCTGCGCTGTTGGCGTCTTTGTAGCCCAGCACGTTGCGGGCATACTCGATGACCATCATCTGCATGCCCAGGCAAATGCCGAAGGTGGGGATGTTGTGGGTGCGGGTATAGGTGATGGCGGTCATCTTGCCCTCGGTTCCACGGGAGCCGAAGCCCGGGCAGATGATGACGCCGTCAAAGGGCGAAAGGGTTTCCCCGACGTTCTCCTCGGTGAGGTTTTCGCTGTTGACGTAGGTGATTTCCACCTTCTTTCCGGTGTGGATACCGGCAATGTGAAGGCTTTCACGAATGCTCTTGTAGGCATCCTGGAGGTCGTATTTTCCCACCAGACCCACTTTGACGGATTCTTTGAGCTCCTTTTCCTTCTTCACGAAGTCTTCCCACAGGGCCAGGGACTGCTCGTGGCCTTCCAGGTGGTCCATGCCAAATTTGGCGAGGATGGATTTGTCCAGGCCCTGCTTGTGCATGTTGAGCGGAACTTCGTAGATGCTGGGAAGGTCTTCGCTCTGCACTACGCAGCCGGGGGCTACGTTACAGAAAGCGGCTACCTTCTGGAGAATCTCCTTTTTGAGGTGTTTCTCGGTTCTGAGGATGAGGATGTCGGGCTGGATACCCAGGCTCTGCAGCTCCTTTACCGAGTGCTGCGTGGGCTTGGTTTTCACTTCTCCGGCGGCCCTCAGGTAGGGTACGTAGGTGAGGTGGATGCACAGGGAATCATTGCCCAGTTCCCACCGCAGCTGGCGGATAGCCTCCAGGAAAGGGGCGCTTTCGATGTCACCGATGGTGCCCCCGATTTCGGTAATGATAAAGTCAAATTCGCCTCCGAGGGAATTGGCCTTGATGCGGTCCTTGATCTCGTTGGTGATGTGGGGAACTACCTGGATGGTTTTACCCAGGTAGTCTCCACGACGTTCTTTATCAATAACAGCCTGGTATACCTTACCCGTTGTAACAGAGTTGTGTACGGTGGTACGGATACCGGTGAAGCGCTCATAGTGTCCCAGGTCCAGGTCAGTTTCCACGCCGTCCTCGGTGACGTAGCACTCACCGTGCTCGTACGGGTTCAGGGTGCCGGGGTCTATATTAATGTAAGGGTCAAATTTCTGGATGGTGACCTTATAGCCGCAGGTTTGCAGCAGGCGGCCAATGCTGGAAGAGATAATACCCTTCCCAAGCGACGAGACTACACCTCCCGTTACGAAGATAAATTTTGCCGATTTCATTTTCCTAGTTGATGAAGAGAATCTCGCGATACTTGGGCAGCGGCCACAGGGCGTTGTCGGTGATTTCTTCCAGTTTGTCAATGCTCTGGCGCAGGGTGTGGAGGATCTCGGCGGCTTTTTCTGCCGCGATGGCCTTGGCATAGGAATCTTCCTTGGATTCGGCGGCCTTCTGGGCGTCGCTCAGTTTGTCGGCCTGCTCCTTAATCTCGGAGAGCAGGGCGGCGCATTCCCGGATGAGGGTGATCTGGGTGACGGCGAGGGTTTCGTAGTCCTGGGGGAAGTTCTGGCGCATGAGGTTGAGGTCTTCCAGGAGACGGCGTTGGTATTCCATGCCGGCGGGCATCACGTGGTTGATGGCCATTCTCACAGCCATGCGGGCCTCGATGAGCACCTTGGTGGAGTAGGTGTCCCACTTTACGTCGTTGCGGGCCTGTAATTCCTTTTCGTTGTAGATTCCCAGCTGGGTGAACATGTCCACGGAAGCGGGGGCGGTGAACTGGCAGAACATTTTTGGAACGCTGTTCTCTACGTCCAGGCCACGCTTTTTGGCCTCTTTCTTCCAGGCGTCGCTGTAGCCGTTGCCCTCGAAGCAGAGGGTATCCAGTACAGAGGCGATGAGGGGTTTCAACGTGTCCATGACGGCCACTTCCAGGGTTTTTCCGGTGGCGAGGGCTTTGTCTACATCGGCCTTGAACGCGATGAGTTGCTGGGCTACGGCGGCGCTCAGGACGGTAAGGGCACCGGCGCAGTTGGCACTGGAGCCGACTGCACGGAACTCGAAGCGGTTGCCGGTGAAGGCGAACGGGGAGGTGCGGTTGCGGTCGGTGTTGTCCACGAAGATCTCCGGGATTTCCACGGCTACCCGGCGGCCTTTCTTGCCGGTGATGACAATGGGGGTGCCGGAGGGCACTTCGAGGAGCTTGCGAAGAACATCGGTCATAGTCTGGCCCAGGAAGGCCGATACAATGGCGGGCGGGGCTTCCTGGGCGCCCAGACGGTGGGCGTTGTTGGCGCTGGCTACGCTGGCTTTGAGCAGGCCGTTGTGCTTTTGAACGGCGGCCAGGATGTTCACGAAGAAGGTGACGAAGCGGAGGTTGCTCTTGGCATCCTTGCCGGGGTTGAGAAGGCCTACGCCGGTGTCGGTACCCAGGGACCAGTTGTTGTGCTTGCCGCTTCCGTTGATGCCCTCGAAGGGTTTTTCGTGAAAGAGGACCACGAATCCATGCTTGCGGGCGATGCGCGTCATGGCGTTCATGATCATTTGGTTGTGGTCGTTGGCCAGGTTGGCTTCTTCATAGACAGGAGCCATCTCAAACTGGTTGGGGGCTACCTCGTTATGGCGGGTTTTGAGCGGAATGCCCAGTTTGTAGCCAGCGGTCTCCACGTCTTTCATGAAGGCGGTGACGCGGGACGGGATGGCACCGAAGTAGTGGTCGCTGAGTTGCTGGTTCTTGGAGGAAGAGTGCCCCATCAGGGTGCGGCCGGTGAGCATGAGGTCGGGCCGGGCGGCGAAGAGGTCTTCATCGACCAGGAAGTATTCCTGTTCCCATCCCAGATAGGAATAGACGCGCTTGACTTTGGCGTCAAAGAGCCGGCACACGGGAACAGCGGCGTCGTTGACGGCTTTCAGGGCCTTCTTCAGCGGGGTCTTGTAATCCAGGGCCTCTCCGGTGTACGAAACGAAGACAGAGGGAATGCACAGGGTGTCGTCCTGGATGAATACGGGGGAAGTGGGGTCCCAGGCGGTGTAACCGCGGGCTTCGAAGGTGGCGCGGATCCCGCCGTTCGGGAAAGAGGAAGCGTCGGGCTCCTGCTGCACCAGGGACTTGCCGTCGAACTGTTCGATGACGTTGCCTTTCCCGTCCGGAGTCAGGAAGGAATCGTGCTTTTCGGCCGTGCCTTCGGTGAGCGGCTGGAACCAGTGCGTCACATGGGTGGCGCCGTTTTCCAGCGCCCAGACTTTCATGCCTTCGGCCACTTTGTCTGCGATGGCGCTGTCCAAGGGTATTCCGTCGTCAATGCAGTGGACCAGCCTTTCATACGTCTGGCCGTCCAGATACTTGCGCATGTTGCTGCGTCCGAAGACGAGAGAACCAAAATAATCGGAGGGTTTACCGGCAGGGGTTTCCGTAGCTACGGCCTTCTTCTTGAAGGCCTCCTGCACGACGTCGAATCTGAGATTTCCCATATGATTTAGCATCAATACGGGATACAAATTTGGGATTTTTCCCTGGGATTTGCAAATTTTTTAAGAAGACGGATCCCCTAAAAAGCATACACGATGATGTAGAACAGCATCACCGCAGAGCAGATGAGTTTGATGCCCGTGCCGAACATAAAGCCCAGAAAGGCGCCGAAGGCCGATTTCATCGAAGTGGCGGGGTCTTTCCCGGCGATGACCAGTTCGGCCCCGAAGGCCCCCAGGATAGAGCCCAGAATCATGCCGATGGGCGGATAGATGAGTCCCACGAACAGGCCGATGACGGCTCCCCAGCCGCCGGCCTTGCTGCCGCCGGTGACCTTGGTGAAATACGCCGGGACAAAATAGTCCAGGATGCTCACCACAATCACGATGCCCAGCCATACCAGCAGGAGCGTGGTGGAAAGGGGTTCGCCGGCCCCGTTGGCACCGGAGCCCCAGATATACAGAACCAGCAGCCCCACCCAGCTGATCGGCGGCCCCGGCAGGGCGGGTGCCACGCTTCCGATGATGCCTACGATTCCTAAAACGATGGCCAGAACGGCGACGAATGTTTCCATATCACAAAAATATTGGTTATCTTTGAAACAACAAAACTTATACCTGTATGTTCGCAAAAGAAGTCTATATCCGCCGAAGGGCCATGCTCCTGAAGAAAATGCAGGAAGCCGGAGCCAAGGGAATCATTCTGTTCGTGGGGAATGCAGAGGCCCCCGCCCAATACAAGGACAATTACTACAAATGGCGTCAGGACAGTTCCTGGCTCTATTTCATGGGCCTGGACGAACCCCTGATGGCCGCCATTCTGGACATCGAATCCGGAGCCGAGACCCTTTTTGCCGATGACGTGGAAATTGACGACATCATCTGGATGGGCCCCCAGCCTTCGGTCCGCTCCAAGGCCGACGCCGTGGGCATCGCACACACGGCCCCTTATATGGCGTTGAGCCAGGCTGTCTCGCTGGCCAAAAAGAGCGGCAGGGACATCCACTTCCTGGCCCCGTCCCGCTATTTCAATACACTCAGGCTGATGGAACTGCTGGGCTGCCAGCGCATCGAGAAGAAGGTGTCGGAAGAACTCACCAAAGCCGTCATCTCCATGCGTCTTATTAAGGAAGACATCGAAATCGAGGCCATTGACCATGCCTGCGACCTGGGTTATGAAATGCATTCCGTGGCGCGGGATGCCATCGTCCCCGGCATCGTAGAGCAGGAAATCGTAGGTAAAATGGAGGGAATGGCCCTTGCAAAAGGCTGGGGCGCATCTTTCCCCACCATCCTCACCCAGCACGGCGAAACCCTGCACAACCACGGCCATGCCGCCGTCATCGAGCCGGGCCGGCTCATGGTCATCGACGCCGGCGTGGAAAGCAACGAGCATTATGCTTCGGATTTCACCCGCACCTATCCCACTTCCGGAGAATACACCCGGAAGCAGCGGGAAGTTTACCAGATTGTTTACGACTGCAACGAACTGGCGTTCCAACTGGCCAAGCCCGGCATCACCTACCGGGAGGTCCATCTGGCTACCGCCCGCAAGATGCTGGAAGGGCTTCAGGCAATCGGCCTTGTGAAGGGAGACCTCGATGAAATGGTGGCCAAGGGCATCGCCGGCCTGTTCCAACCGCATGGCCTGGGCCACAACATGGGCCTGGATGTGCACGACATGGAAGACCTGGGAGAGAATCTGGTGGGGTACGATCCCGACCAGACCCGTGCCAAACAACTGGGCCTGGGCTCCTTGCGCATGGCCCGCCGCCTGTTTCCCGGTCATGTAATTACGGACGAACCCGGTATCTACTTCATTCCCGCCCTCATCGAAAAGTTCAAGAAGGAAGGCCTGGGCTATGACTTCGTGAACTACGCCAAACTGGAAAGTTACTACGACTTCGGCGGCATCCGCATTGAGGACGATGTGCTCATCACCCCTGACGGCGCCCGTCGGCTGGGCAAGAGACGCCTCCCCGCCTCTCCCGACGAGGTAGAAGCCGCCATGGCCCGCTAACCGTGGTCCTTTCTTGAACGAGATAGAGGAAGGGCCTGCGCCCGGTCTGGCGGACTCTTTTTTTTGCGCTGGATGCAATAACTTTGCTCATGGTAAAGGGGCTGTGTTTATTTATTGTTTGCTCTTACAAATATTACACTTATTTCTCTGATTACCAATAGGTTACAGAGAACCCTTTACTTTTTCTATGAATAATTTAGGTCAGAGCAGCGGCGTCATATACAAAGGCAGATAGGTCAATCCATTTTTTTGCTCTACATCGTTGGTATGCAGGACATAGGGTGTGGAGAGGTACTGGCCGAACTTCTTGATACACTTTTTGATAGAGGTGAGCGTGTAGTTGGTGCTGCTCTTCACCTCGATGGGTGAAATGTTGTGTCGGGAAGTGACAATCTCCTTTTGGATAAGGAAGTCTATCTGCATCCGGTTCTCCGCTTCTTCCTTGTCGTAGTTGTTGTAGAAGAATAGTTTGCTGCCTGCTGTCTTGAGCATTTGAGCCACAATGTTTTCCACCAGCATACCTTCGTCGATTTCCAACTTGTCAAACATAAGCTTCTGGTAAATCTCATGGGTGACGATGCCCCGGGCGCTGAATGCCAGGGAAATGAGCAGGCCGGTGTCACAGAAGTAGCATTTGAGAATGGTGCGGTCTTCGTTGATCTGGAGGCCGATGTTGGGAGCTGTTGTATTGTAACTGATGTTTACCAGTTTGGCATCGTCCAACCAGAAGAAGGCACTGTCATATTCGCGCATGCGGGCTTCATCCTTGAGGGCGGAAAGCGTGAACTGCTTCTCTTTCTTCTGGAGTTGCCCGGGAATGGCGTCGTAGATGGCGCTGACGCGTGCGGTAAGTCCTCCTGCGTATTTCTTGATGTCGTTCTTGTAGAGGCGAAGGATCTGGCGCTTGACGGTATCGACTTTGGTGAAATCACGGGAGGCGGCATATTCGGCCACAGCTTGCGGCATACCACCCACGATGAGATACTGCCGGAAATAGTGCAACGCTTCCCGGTGAAAATCGCCCATCGGCTTGCACTTTTCAAATTGCTGCCGGATATAGGGCATCAGGACCTCATTCCCCATGGCCCAGAGAAATTCTTCAAAGTCCATTGGATACATATCAATGCCATCCTCTTCGGAAGGAATGACAATGTTCTCTACGTTTTTCTTTATGGAAATCAGTGAGCCTGTCTCCAGATAGTCGAAGCGGCCGTCCTCCACCAGCGCTTTGATGGCCTCGCGGGCTTTGGGGCATTTCTGGACTTCGTCGAAGATAATCAGCGATTTGCGAGGCGTGAGCTGCTTTTTGTAGTGGAGTTGAATGTTCTGCAGGAGTGTGCCCACATCCTCCAGATACTCCTCAAACCAGTCCTTGACACGTTGCGGCGCCCGGCTGAAATCGATAAGGATGAATGAGTCATATTCATTGCGGGCAAATTCCTTTGCAATGTAACTCTTGCCTACACGGCGTGCACCTTCAATCATAAGGGCTGTAGTGCCGTTTTTCTCTTGCTTCCACTGGAGAAGCCTGTCGTATATCTTTCTTCTCATAATCACGAATCCTAAAGTTTTCAGAAGGTATTTTATACACCTATCCGCGATTTTTCACAATGGCAAATATACACCTTTCCGAGAATTCTGCAAAATTAAAAAGCGTCTCGTTTAGGAAACATTTGTCGCCAGTCTGGCCATTATCCTGTGAATCGTGGGTGTCATCGGAGAACTGGTGCCCGCCCATCGGAGCGGCGTTCGACACAGGCCTTGCGCGCCTTGAAAGATTTCCGAATAATTGTCGGCAATACCGCGTGAATTTTGTACCTTTGCAAGATATAATTCAATGCGTTATGGCTTGTCATATTCGTAATATAAACTTGTGGGAGAGCGGTGAACTCAAACTCAGTTGGGTACGCGCCCACATGCCGCTTCTGGACGGCATCCAGAAGGATTTTGAGAAAACGCAGCCATTCAAAGGCCTCAAAGTGGCCCTGAGCGTGCATCTGGAGGCCAAGACGGCCCACCTTTGCGAGGTAATGGCCGCCGGCGGGGCCGATATGTATATCACCGGCTCCAACCCGCTGAGCACGCAGGACGACGTGGCCGCCGCGCTGGTGCACCAGGGGCTGAATGTCTTCGCCATCCACGGATGCAGTGATGAGGAGTACTTTGACGATATCAGAAAAGTGCTTCAGGCGGGTCCCAACATCATCATCGATGACGGGGGAGACCTCGTGACCACCCTGCACAGGGAATTTCCCGAACTGGTTCCGGGGGTTATCGGCGGGTGCGAAGAAACCACCACCGGCATCCTTCGCCTCAAGGCCATGGCGGCCGCCGGGGAACTTAAATTCCCCATGATGCTGGTAAACGATGCCGATTGCAAACACCTCTTCGACAACCGCTACGGCACGGGCCAGAGCGTGTGGGACGGCATCAACCGCACCACCAACCTCATCGTGGCCGGCAAGAACGTGGTGGTGGCCGGTTACGGCTGGTGCGGAAAGGGTGTGGCTATGCGGGCCAAAGGCCTTGGCGCAGAGGTGATTGTGACCGAGGTGGACCCGGTGAAGGCGCTGGAGGCCGTGATGGACGGCTTCAAGGTGATGCCCATGCTGGAGGCCGCCCCGCTGGGAGATTTCTTCATCACGGTCACGGGCTGCGAAGACGTCATCGGCCCGGAGGCCTTCCTGAAGATGAAGGACGGGGCCATCTGCTGCAACGCCGGACATTTCGACGTGGAGGTGGCCGTGGCCAAACTGAAGGCGATGGCGGTTTCACATCGGCCCGCCCGTAACAATATCGAGGCCTATACGCTGGAGAACGGCCGAACGGTGAACATCATCGCCGAGGGCCGATTGGTGAACCTCGCCGCCGGAGACGGTCACCCGGCGGAGATTATGGACATGTCCTTTGCCATCCAGGCCCTCAGCGCCCGGTATCTGGTACAAAGCAAGCCGTCGGCCCTTCTGAACAATGTCCCCCGGGAGATTGACCGGGAGGTCGCCCTCCGCAAACTGTCCCACTGGGGCGTTAAGATTGACACGCTCACCCCTGAGCAGAAAAAATATATTTTCGGATAAATCATGGCACTGATTCCTGTACAATGGTGGACCAAGGAAGTCCACTCCTTCAAAATATCGCAGAACAAGTTCAAGAAGCAGCCCTGGGCCAACGGCGTGGTGCTCCTCCTCTGTGTGGCGGTGGCCATGCTCCTGGCCAACCTGCCTTTCACGAAAGGCGCCTATCACAGTTTCCTGCATACCGAATTCACCATGCACATCGCTTCTCCGGACGGTGTGGTGGACTGGTTCTTCCCCCGCGGGATGACCATGGAAAAGTTCATCAACGACATCCTGATGGTGATTTTCTTCTTCACCGTGGGCCTGGAGATCAAGCGGGAAATCGTGTGCGGTGAACTGTCTTCTTTTAAGAAAGCCATTCTTCCGGTCATCGCCGCATTCGGCGGTGTGGCGGTCCCTGCGCTTATTTTCACCATTGTCAATCATGGGACGGAGGCCGCTTCCGGATGGGGGATTCCTACGGCGACGGATATCGCCTTCGCGGTGGGAATCCTTTCCATCCTGGGAGACAAGGTGCCCGTTTCATTGAAGGTTTTTCTCACGGCCCTCGCCATTGCCGATGACCTCATCGCCATCCTGGTGGTGGCGCTGTTCTATGGCGGCAGCATCAACATGCCGCTGCTGGCCATCGCCCTTGTGGTCATCCTTTTCGTGGCTTTGATGAAGAAACTCGGAGAAAAACGCATCGGCTTTTATGTGGTGCCGGCCATCATCGTATGGTTCCTGTTCTATTACAGCGGCATCCACGCCACCATGACGGGTGTGGTGATGGCTATGTTCATCCCCATGGAAGCGCGGTACAACAAAGCCAAGTTCCACCGTCGTGCCCGTATCCTCTGGGAGGGCCTCACGGAGGCCGAGTCGGTGCACACCAACGAGTCGTTTCCCAACGGCCCGGAGCGTCACCACCTGCGCCGGCTTTCCAGCCTGACCAAGAAGACCATTCCGCCGTCCTATCGGCTGGAGCATAAACTGAACCCCATCGTGAATTTTGCCATTATGCCCATCTTCGCCCTGGCCAATGCCGGCGTGGAGATTACGGATGTGTCCTACTTCAATGTGTTCAAGGCCATCGATCCGGTGCTGGGCAGCGTGGGACTGGGTATCTTCCTGGGCCTGCTGCTGGGGAAGCCCATCGGCATCACCCTGGCCTCCTGGCTGGCCATCCGCTTCAAGGTGGGTGCCATGCCGGCCAAGGCAACCTGGCCGATGCTTTTCGCTGTGGCCTGCCTCGGCGGTATCGGCTTTACGATGAGTATCTTTGTGGACACGCTTTCCTTCGCCGGACCGGACATTGCCCCGGAGGTGACGCAGCATCTGCGCGATGCGGGTAAAATCGCCGTCCTGCTGGGCTCCCTGTGCTCCGGCATCCTGGGCTCCCTGCTTATCAGTATCGTTGCTAAAATACAAAAGAAGAAATAATGGGAATTTTAGATGGAAAAGTGGCGCTCATTACGGGCGCAGCGCGGGGAATCGGAAAAGCCATCGCGCTCAAATATGCCAGTGAAGGGGCCGATGTCGCCTTCACCGACCTGGTCATTAATGAAGTGGCGGAAGAGACCGTCTCCCAGTTGGAAGCCTTCGGTGTGCGCGTGAAAGCCTACGCTTCCAACGCGGCCGATTTTAATGCCACACAAGAGGTTGTAGCACAGGTTGTTGCCGATTTCGGCCGCATCGACATCCTCGTCAATAACGCCGGCATCACCAAGGACGGCCTCGTGATGCGCATGAGCGAACAGCAGTGGGACGCCGTCATCGACGTGAATATGAAATCGGCCTTCAATTTCCTGCATGCCGTGGTGCCGGTGATGGCGCGACAAAGGAGCGGAAGCATCATCAACATGGCTTCCATCGCCGGCCAGACGGGGAATCCGGGCCAGGTGAATTATTCCGCCTCCAAGGCCGGCCTTATCGCCATGGCCAAGTCCGTGGCCAAGGAAATGGGTCCCCGCGGCATCCGGGCCAACGCCATCGCCCCGGGTTACGTGATTTCGGAAATGACCGAGGTGCTGCCGCAAGCCGTTAAGGATGAATTCATCAAGTTGATTCCGCTGGGGCGTGGTGCTTCGGTGGATGAGATTGCTTCCGTGGCCCTCTTCCTCGCCTCCGACCTCGCCTCCTATGTTACCGGCCAGGTCATTGCCGTCAACGGCGGCATGTACTGCTAAAATTGCGTGATCGCTAACTAATTGACCTTGAGTCACTTGTTGTGTATTCCTCGTTCGATTTTTGAACGAGGAATATGTTGTATATGACTGATAACCAGACGCTTGGCAATCATGGGGAAAAGGGCCGATGTGGAAAAACGCCTATTTTTGCACCATGATACGGGAGTTGGTGGATTTGTTGATGCCGCGGGAGTGTCTGGTCTGTGGGCGGCAGTTGGGTGCGCAGGAGGAGCACCTGTGCATCTGGTGTGCGGCAGACTTTCCCTGCACATGGTATTGGGAGCGGAAGCACAACCCCATGGCGGACCGGTTCAATGCGCTGCTGGAGCGTTTCCGGGCCGATGGGGAATCGCTGGACTACGCCTATGCCGCCGCCCTTCTCTTCTACCATCACGAGAATCCCTACAAGCGCATTCCACAGGCTTTGAAATATGGCTTCAACGTGTCTGCAGGCCGGTATTTCGCCCGGAAATTGGGCGCTTTTCTTTCATCGGCCGGCCATTTTGCCGATGTGGACACGGTGATTCCCGTCCCTTTGCACTGGTGGCGGAAGTGGCGGCGGGGGTATAACCAGGCAGAGGTAATTGCGGCGGAGCTGGCCAGTGCCCTGCATGCCCGCCTCAGGGCCCATACGCTGGTCCGTTTGCATCGCACCCGGAGCCAGACCCGCCTGGGCGCCGAAGACCGCCTGAAAAACACAGAGGGCGTTTTTCGACTGCCGCATTCCTTCCCGGCCCGCCATGTGCTGCTGGTGGATGACACCTTCACCACCGGCGCCACGCTGCTGGCCTGCTATAATGCCGTACGGAAGGCCCTGGGACCTTCCGTACGGATATCAATCGCTACGTTGGCGGTGGTGGAAGCCTAGGCCTTCAGAGCACGCATGGCGTTCAGGACCGCCAGGACGGTGACGCCTACGTCGGCAAAGACGGCCATCCACATGGTGGCCAGGCCCAGCGTGGCTAGCACCAGCACGGCTACCTTGATACCCACGGCCAGCCAGATGTTTTCCTTGGCGATGCGGAGCGTCCGGCGGGCAATGCGGATGGCGTAGGCAATCTTGGACGGCTTGTCGTCCATCAGTACCACATCGGCGGCTTCGATAGCGGCGTCGGAGCCCAGGGCGCCCATGGCGATGCCCACATCGGCCCGGGTGAGGACGGGCGCGTCGTTGATGCCGTCGCCCACGAAGGCCAGGGGGCCTTCCTTGAGGAGTTTCTCCACTTCGGCCACCTTGTCGGAGGGGAGAAGTTGGGCGTGGAATTCATCCACTCCAAGTTGTTTGGCTACGGCGGCGGCCACGCTTTCCTGGTCGCCGGTGAGCATGACTCTTTTCCGGACGCCGGCGGCTTTGAGAGCCTCCAGGGCCTGGGCCGAATCGGCCTTGATTCTATCGCTGATGACGATGTGGCCGGCATAGATGCCGTCGATGGCCACATGGATGATGGTGCCGTCGTGGTGGCAGGGATGCCAGGCGGCCCCCACTTTTTCCATCAGTTTGGCGTTGCCCACGGCCACTTTTTGTCCGTTCACCGTGGCGATGATGCCGTGGCCGGCGGTTTCTTCGATGCCGCTGATGGTGCAGTTGTCCTGCTCATTGGGATAGGCGTTCTTCAGGGCGATGGCAATGGGATGGGTGGAATGGCGCTCTACATGGGCGGCCAAGTGCAGAAGTTCTTTCTGGTCAATTACTTCCGGGTGTACGGCGGTTACTTCGAAAACGCCTTCCGTGAGGGTGCCGGTCTTGTCGAAAACCACCGTATTGAGCCCGGCCAGTTTGTCCATGAGGTTGGAGCCTTTGATGAGGATGCCTTTCTTGGAGGCGCCGCCCAGGCCGCCGAAGAAGGTGAGCGGCACGGAAATCACCAGGGCGCAAGGGCAGGAAACTACCAGGAACAAGAGGCCACGGTAAATCCATGTGGCCCACTCGCCGGTGACGATGCCGGGTATCACGGCAACCAGGACGGCCAGCGCTACCACGATAGGGGTGTAGATGCGGGCAAAGCGGGTGATGAAACTCTCGCTCTTGGACTTGTGTTCGGCGGCGTTTTCCACCAGGTCCAGAATTTTGGAAGCGGTGGATTCGCCGAAGGCCTTGGTGGTCTTCACGCGCAGGACGCCGCTCTGGTTCACGCAGCCGGAAAGGATTTCGTCGCCTTCGTGGATGCTCCGGGGAACGCTTTCGCCCGTGAGGGCTACGGTGTCCAGGCTGGATCGGCCCTCCAGGACAACACCGTCCATGGGCACCTTCTCGCCGGGTTGGATGACGATGATTTCGCCGGGCTTGACATCCTCGGGGTGCACGGTTTCCAGTTCTTCGCCCCGTTCCACGTGGGCGCTGTCGGGCCGAATGTCCATCAGGTGCGCAATGCTGCGCCGGCTGTTGCCCTCGGCCTTTTCCTCAAACCATTCGCCCAGTTGGAAGAAGAGCATAACAAATACAGCCTCAGGAAATTGCGTCTCCGCTCCGGGCAAAAAGCCGATACAGAGTGCGCCGATGGTGGCAACGCTCATGAGGAAATCTTCGCTCAGAGCTTCGCCGTGCAGGAGTCCCTCGGCCGCCTCTTTCAGCGTGTCCCAACCCACGACCAGGTAGGGGATGAGGTAGAGGAGAAGGTACTGCCAGATGGCCCAGTCCGTCTTTTTCTCAATGAGCACCGCGGCCCCCAGCAGCACCGTCGCAACGATGATTTTGGTGAGCCGATTCCCCCCCTCCTCATGATGGTGGTGATGTTCATGCCCCTCGTGATGGTGGTCGTGATCATGGTGATGTCCGTGCTCATGAGTGTGGCAGTGCCCGCACTCGTGTTCATGCTCATGCTCATGCTCGTGTTCGTGTTTGTGTTCATGCTCATGCTCGTGCTCTTCGACATGCATGTGGTCGATTTCATCGGCATGTCCTGTGTGCTTTTGGGTATGTTTTTCTTCCATAGTATTGCAGTTTTGTTGCAAAGATACCATGCCCTCCGTGCAACCTGGTTGCAAACAGCAAGTATATTCCTCGTCTTCTTTTGCGACGGGAAATGTACGCAATCAATTACCAGTCCTTGCGCCAAGGTCCAACCAATGGACCTTCAGGCAAATTTTCAGGCCGATTCTTTGCGCCAAGGTCCAGCCGATGGACCTTCCGGTAAGTTTTCCGGCCGATTCTTTGCGCCAAGGTCCAGGCAGTGGACCTTCCGGCAACTTTTCCTGCCGATTCTTTGCTCCAAGGTCCAACCAATGGACCTTCCGGTAAGTTTTCGGCCCCATTCTTTGCTCCAAGGTCCAGCCAATGGACCTTCCGGCAAGTTTTCCAGCCAATTCTTTGCGCCAAGGTCCAGGCAGTGGACCTTCCGGCAAGTTTTCGGCCCCATTCTTTGCTCCAAGGTCCAACCAATGGACCTTCAGGCAAATTTTCAGGCCGATTCTTTGCTCCAAGGTCCAGCCGATGGACCTTCCGGTAAGTTTTCGGCCCCATTCTTTACGCCAAGGTCCAGCCAATGGACCCTCGCAAAAGGCAGGAGGCCACAAGTGTGTTCTATATCAGGCATTTACGTAAATGTCTCAGCACAAAAGGAGCCGAGGTTACTTGTCACCTTGGGAGCGTCACCTTGAAGAGTTAGAGGTAGCGGAAATAGACGGCGGTGGCGGCGATGACGGCGGCGGTTTCGGTACGGAGCCTGGAAGAACCGAGATGCACGGGAATGTAGCCCTGTGCAAGGGCCAGCCGTGCCTCTTCGTGGGAGAAATCCCCTTCCGGGCCGATTAGAACCGTAACATCCGTTCCATCAAATGCTTCCAGCACCTCCTTGATACTGCGGCGAGGGATGGATTCATCCTCGAAACAGTAGGCGATGAGCCGGAGGGATGCCCGGTCGGAGCCAGGCATGACAGTAGTGCCGCCGGACATGACGGCGTTACCCCCGACCTGAGTGGGGGCCATTCCGGGCATGATGGAGTCAACATCGGCCATGCGGAGGAAGTCCTTCACGCTGACGGGCTCGGAGATTTCGGGGATGCGGGCTTTGAGGGACTGTTTGGTGGCGGAGAGGGCGATGCGGCCGGCCCTTTCGGTCTTGTAAACGCGGCGCTCGGACCGGTCGCCGATGAGCGGCACAATGCGGTCCACGCCCACCTCGGTGGCCTTTTCCACAAACCACTCGAAGCGGTCGTTGTTTTTGGTGGGGCAGCAGCCGAGGGTCAGACGGTACGGATGCCCGCCAAATCCCGGCACGCAGGAGAGCACCCGGGCCGATGCCCCTTTGGGACTGTCGTCCGTCAGGGCGCAATGATACAGCGTTCCCAGGCCGTCGATGACGTCAATTTCATCGCCGTTGCGATGCCGGAGCACGCGCACGCAGTGCCCGCTCTCCTCCGCATCCAGAAGGCACATCCCGCCGGAAACTTCGTATGCATAGAACAATTCCATCGGCACAAATTTACGGGCAAACCGAGAGAAAAGCAAAAAATATATACATTTGCAGTATGACGGACAAAAACAAACGGATCCCTATCGCCTTTCTCCCCATCGCCGTGTTGGTCGCCGTCCTGGCGGCCGATATCGCCATCTTCGGGGCTGATTCCATCCTGGGCGCTTCGCAGGTGGCCCTGATGCTTGCCGGCGGCGTGTGCATCGGCCTGGCGATGTGGCTATACAAGACCCCTTGGAGCACTTTCGAAGAGGCCATCAAAAAACACGTGGGCGATGTTGCGACGGCCATCCTGATCCTCTTGCTGATCGGAGCCATTTCTGGCACATGGACGGCCAGCGGCGTGGTTCCGGCCTTTATCTACTATGGCCTTAAAATTATCAGCCCCAAGATTTTCCTCCTGACGGCCTGCCTTCTGTGCGCCATCGTGTCGGTTATCACCGGCTCGTCGTGGACCACCATCGCCACCGTGGGTGTGGCGCTGCTGGGCATCGGCCGGGCCGAAGGTTTTTCGGACGCCATGACCGCCGGCGCCATCATTTCCGGCGCCTATTTCGGTGACAAGATCTCCCCGCTGTCCGACACCACCGTGCTGGCTTCCTCCATCAACGGCGTGGATCTTTTCAAGCACATCCGGTACATGATGCTTACCACGGTCCCTTCGTTCGTTATCACCATTACGGTTTTTCTGATTCTGGGCCTTTCCCACGAGGGGGCCGACAGCGGCCTTATGGAAACC
Organism: uncultured Bacteroidales bacterium; assembly: GCA_900320795.1. Classification (GTDB taxonomy): domain Bacteria; phylum Bacteroidota; class Bacteroidia; order Bacteroidales; family UBA932; genus Cryptobacteroides. The sequence continues at coordinate 18,239 of ONTQ01000006.1, read as the reverse complement.
TATTCCAGCGTGCTCCGGGGCCGGTTCAACCTCTCCCTCTGGCTCATGCTGGTGCCACTCCTGACCATCCTCATGATTTGGCGGAAGCTGCCCGCCCTGGCGGTGCTGGCCCTCTCTACCCTCACGGCCGCCGTTGCCGCCCTCCTTTTCCAGCCGGAGATTATCGGCACCATCGGCCGTTCCGTCACCGAAGGTTCACACGCCCGGGTGCAGTTTGCCGGCATCATGAAAACCATCTACGACAGCGTGTCCATCGAAACAGGCAATGCCGATGTAAACGCCCTGGTGGCCTCCAGGGGCATGATCGGCATGCTCAATACGGTGTATCTGATTATCTGCGCCATGTTCTTCGGCGCCTGTATGCGGGCCAGCGGCATGATAGCCGATCTCTCCCGCCTCCTGATGCCCCTCACCCGTACCCGGGGCGGCCTGGTGGGCTCCACCGTCCTTACCGGAACGGCACTCAACGGCATCGTGTCCGACCAGTATCTCTCCATCATCCTCACCTCCCATATTTATCGGGATTCCTATGAGAGCCAGGGGTATGAAACCCGCCTTCTGAGCCGCTCGGTGGAGGATTCGGCCACGGTGACTTCGCCCCTGATTCCCTGGTCCAGCTGTGGCATGACGCAGGCCACCATCCTGAGCGTGCCCACCCTGGTGTACGCCCCTTTCTGCCTGTTCAACATCCTCTCGCCCCTGATGTCCTTCGTGGTGGCGTTGATCGGTTGGAAAATCTCGAAGACTATTTCCGAATAATCTCGATTTCGCCGCGGAGGCCTACCTTCAGGATTTGGGAGGCCCTGCCGGTGCTTTGGGTGTCCACGGACGGCGGAACCACAAAATCCACGGCGTCTTTGATTTCCTGCGGAATGTCCGAGAAGCGCTGCGGCGTGGGCTCTCCGGATATGTTGGCCGATGTACTCACGATGGGCCGTCCCAGCTTGAATACCAGCTGTTTGCACCAGTCCATAAGCGGGATGCGGATGCCCACGGTACCGTCGGCCGCCACGGCAGAGGCTGCCAGATGCCATTTGTCGCCCGTCTCAGTGCAGATGGCGCCGGGGTAGATGATGGTCATGGGGGCGTCGTTTACTTCCACCAGGTCGATGGCGATGTCGGGAATCTCTTTCACATACTTGGCGACCATGTCCAGGTCGGAGGCCAGCAGGACCAGGGACTTGGAATCGGCCCGGCGCTTGATTTCGAAGATGCGGGCAACGGCGGCGGCGTTGGTGGCGTCGCAGCCAAGGCCCCACACGGTGTCTGTAGGATATAGGATGGTTCCGCCCTCACGCAGGGTACGGAGGGCCTCAGCGAGAATCTCTTCCGGTTTCATAATAGGTGGCAATGATGGGGTAATGGTCCGAGTATTTCACCTTGGGGACCGTATAGGAGACGGCCTCCAGGTCTTTGGGATAAAGGATATAGTCAATGCGCAGGAGCGGCCAGAGCGAGCGGTAGGTGGCCCCGAAGCCCTTTCCGGCCTTTACAAATGTGTCGTGCCGGCCTCTCAAAAGCCGATAATAGGTGTACGACAGGGGATTGTCGTTGAAATCTCCCAGCACGATGCTGCGCACCGGGGCGTTGTCCACGCCGCGCAGCACTTCGGCCACCTGTTTGGGCCGTTCGGTGATGGAACGCCGCATCTTCTGCTCGGTTTCTTCCATGGCGCCGTCCTTTTTCACCAGGTTGGACAGAGAGATATTGTAGCTTTCAAAGTGGCAGTTGTAGATGCGCACGGTACTGCTGTCCAGATGCATATCGGTCCACAGCGAAAGGTTGGTGGATTTCTCGAAGTCTATCTTGCCCTTTTCTTTCACCGGACGGCGGCTCAGGGTGACATTGCCAAAATGTCCGTTTTCACCGGTAAGGATATAGTACTCGGCCTTATATCCGGGAAAATGCTTGCGGAGCCAGTTGTCCATGGAGACATTGAGCGGCAGGTGGAATTCCTGCAGGCAGATGATGTCGGCCTTCTGGGCGCAGAGCCACCGGCTCACGGAATCGGCCAGGACCAGGCGGTCGCTGCCGGACGGACCGTGGGCAAAAAGCCCCACATTGTACGAGACCACTTTCAGCGAGGGCTCCGCGGCCGGCTCATGCCGGCGGAACTGGACATATCGGCCGGCGAAGATAAGGGAGGGGAGGAGCACCAGGAAAAGCAGCCCCCGCATGTGCGAACGGCGGATGAGCGCCCAGATGAACAGGCACACGGTGAGCGGCAGCACCAGGGGATAGAGCAGGCCGAAGAGGGTAAAGAACCAGGCTTTGGCCGGGTCCACTACCACCGACAGATAGGCCAGCAGCAAAAGGGCGCTCAGCACCAGGGAGACGGTGCCGAACGAGAGGTGCGACAACCAGTGCCGTTTCTTTTTCTCCTTGACAGCCATTTATCTATCTGTACAACTTGCCGGATTTGCGCCAGTAGCGGATGAGCAGCCAGCCGAACAGGGCGCCGCCCAGGTGGGCAAAATGCGCCACGCCCATCTGGGTGCCCGTAATGCCGGTCACCAGTTCAATGCCGATGAAGATAATCACCCACCATTTGGCATCCAGAGTGATGGGCGGGAAGATAAGGGTGAGTTTGGCCTGAGGGTACAGCATGGCAAAAGCCACCAGTACGCCATAGACGGCTCCGGAAGCGCCCAACACGCCCGGAATGCTGTTGTAGATGCTCTGGGGGTCGATTCCGGGGTATTCGTTGATGAGGTGCCGGACCTCGATGAATTCCACGCCGGTGTGCAGCAGTACGGCGCCAAAACCGGTGATGAGGTAGAACCAGATGAACTTCCGGGTGCCCAGCGCGCGTTCCACCACCATGCCGAACATCACCAGCGAGTACATGTTGAAGAAGATGTGCATCCATCCGTCGTGCATGAACATGTGCGTGAGGGGCTGCCACCAGCGGAATTCGGTGCTCAGCGGGAAGGCCATGGCGAACGTGTCCTTCATGAAAGCGGGATTGATGAGCGTCGCCACGAACATGATGACGTTCACATACAGCAGGTTCCGGGTTACGACCGGGATATTTTCGAGCGGGTTCTGGGTCATTTAGAATCTTTTTTCCAGTTCATCGGCCGGGACGATGGAGATAATCCGGCGTCCGGCAGCCGTAAATTCGGGGTTTTCGCTTTGGAGGAGGGCGTCGGTGAGGCGCTGCGCTTCCAGCGGGGAGGACATTTTTTCGGAGGCCGATGCCCCCAGGACGGCGAATTTCTGCGCCAGGGACTGCTCCATCACTTCGGGGAGGGCCTGGGTTTCGTCCGAGAGGATGAGAAGGAGGTCGCTCACCAGGGTTTCCACGCTGCCCGGAGCGGCGCTGTAGCCTTCCGGAACGCCGTTAACCACCACGGTATCAGGGCCGAAGGGTGCTATGTCGAAGCCCAGTTTCCGAAGGGTTTCCCCATGTTCATCCAGGGTGAGCCGGCCTTCGACGCCCACGTTCACCTGCACCGGGAAAAGAGCCGTCTGGGAAACGTGCGCCTCTTCGCGGAGGGCTTTGAGGAAGCGGTCGTAGAACAGCCTTTCCCGGGCCCGCCGGACGTGCACGATCATGATGCCCGAGGCCGATTGGGTGAGGATGTATCGGCCCTGGATGATTAGCATCTGGGCTGTGGGCAGCGTACGGTCTTCGAAAAGCGCCCCGTAATTCGGGTTCGGGTCTGTGTACCGCCGGGTTCCATAGCTGCCGCTTTGCCCGGAAGACGGCTGGCCGTCCTGCCCGGCGAAGCCTTGGTCCTGCCCGGCGAAGCCTTGGTCCTGCCCGGCTTGACCGGGCATCTCCTCAAACGGATTGTAATTCCAGTCCACCCCCACGGTGGGGATGCTGGAGGGCCGGTATTCTTCGAAACGGGTGCCCATGACGGGGATGTCCCGGGCCTCCGGGTTGTCAAATTCCAGGGAGCCGGACACGCTGGAGCGGCCCATGGCCTCTTTCACGGCGGCCATCACCGTCTGGAACAGCAGCTGGTCCTCCTCGAACTTGATCTCGGCCTTGGTGGGGTGGATGTTCACGTCCACGGTGGCGGGGTCCACTTCCAGGTAGATGAAATAGGAGGGGGTGCTGCCTTCCGGGACCATGTTTTCGTAGGCCTTCATGACAGCCTTGTGCAGGTAGGGGCTGCGGAAGTATCGGCCATTCACGAAGAAAAACTGGTTGCCAAGGGTCTTTTTGGCGCTTTCTGGTTTGCCGACATATCCGCGCAGCGTAGCGATGCTGGTTTCGGCCGCAATGTCCACGATATCGCCCACAATGGCGGGGCCCAGGAGGTCCTGGATGCGGAATTTGAAACTTTTGGCGGCCTTTACCACGTGGATGTCCCGGCCGTTGTGGGTGAGGGAGAAGGCAATCTCGGGCCTGGTGAGGGCCACGCGCTGGAACTCTTCCACGATGTGGCGCAGTTCCACATTGTCGCTCTTGAGGAATTTGCGCCGGGCGGGAATATTGTAGAAGAGGTTGCGGACGCTGATGTTAGTGCCCACCGGGCAACTCACTTCGCGGGTGCCCTTGTTCTCGGATGCGGCCATAACCACTTCAACGCCAGCCTCTTCTGAGGCGATGCGGGTGCGGAGGGTGACTTCGGCCACGGCGGCGATGGAGGCGAGGGCCTCTCCCCTGAAGCCGAAAGTGAGGATGTGGTGGAGGTCTTCGGCCGATGAGAGTTTGCTGGTGGCATGCCGCTCGAAGCACAGCACTGCGTCATCCGGGGACATGCCGCTGCCGTTGTCGATGACCTGGATGAGCGTGCGGCCGGCATCGGTAATCACGACCTTCACGTCCGTGGCGCCGGCGTCCACCGCATTTTCCATGAGTTCCTTTACTACGGAGGCGGGCCGCTGGACCACTTCCCCCGCAGCAATCATGTCTGCAATATTCTTTGGTAATATCCTTAATTCCATCTTGTCATTCTGAGCGCAGCGAAGAAGCTACAGCAGTTCGAAGAATTTGGAGATGTAAATGAGCACCAGCACGATGAGGACCAGGGTAACGATGGTGATCACGGTGTGGGCCACCCGCATGTCGCTGCGGGTTTTCTGGTAGTTGCCATTGCGGAAAGCACCCCTGAGGCTGCTGCCGGGCACATAGTCTCCTTTTTTCCGGGCCTCCTCGTTGGTGCCGTCCACCTCGCCGAACATCTGGCGGCGTTTTTCCTCCTCGGGGTCATAGTACCGTGGCTTGTAGTTGAAAACGCGGTGCGGCTGGTTTCCGAAGAAGCCGAAGTTGAACAGATTGGCCATAATACTGTCTTGTTAACTTACAAAAGTACCAAAAAAACGCGTGCCTTGCAAGACACGCGTCAATTGTTTTATGTGAGTGGTTTATTTGCCGAGGCCTTTCTTGACGGAAGCGCTGAGCTCATCGTACAGAGCGTCGGTCTTCTCCAGCAGTTCCTTGCTCACACCGGCGAAATAGGCCTTCGAACCTTCCTTGGGAGCGGAAACCACTTTGTCACGGAGGTCGTTGTACAGGTCAACGGCTTTGTCGATGAGGCCGGTAATCTCGTCGGCGTTCTTACCGGGATTGATGTTCAGGAAAAGGGTGCAGTCGTCGATGAATGCGCCAATCACATACTGAATGTCTTTTTTGATGTCTCTTAAATTCATATCTTTCTGAATTAATTCGGTGCAAAGATAAACAATTTTATTTGAATTGGAGCATTTCGTTGCAGGCCAAAATCCACGGAAACCGTTGTTTGCTCACTCGCGCACCGGAGAAGGCGCCTCTTCTTCCGCCTCCACGGAGGGGCATCATATAGTCGATATCTATCCGGAAGTCCCTCTCATCCAGGCGCTGGTCCATAAGGGCCAGCATCCGTTCCTGTTCTTCCCGGGACTGTAGGAGGGTTCCACAGGCAGGTTCTACAAAGGTGCAAAAAAGAATGGAACGGGGCGTTTTGTCAATGCCGGAAATCACCGCAGTGCGGTTTTTTCGTACTATTTGATACTCCTTTTATTCAGTTTGTTACCAGGCTTCTGGATTCCGGGGTCTATCTTTAAGCCACAAATGTTAAATGTAAAATGGTATGAACCGGAAAAAGAACCTGGGGAAAGCACCGTATTCCCCTCCCGAAACCCAGCGAATAAGTTTATATACTGAACAAAACATGCTGATAATCAGCAACAAAGGAACTGGTCTGACTGGCGCAGGCGTTGACGAAACCAATGCCGACGATATTGGAGGTAACATATGGTAAGCTTTATGAAGGACAATTGGATTCCGGCTGCCATATCGGCAATGGCAGTCCTGGCAGGAGGGTGCAGTGAACTGGCATCTGAAGTAACTCCTGGCACTCCCGAAGACAAAACGCCTTCGGAAGCAGCCGTTACCCTCACCGTATCGGCCGCAACCAAAGGGGACGAGATTGCGACTAAAATAGCCTATGGTACCACCGATGCCACCTGGGAAGACGGGGACAAGATTTTCCTCATCAAGAGTGACGGGACCACCATTACCCTGACCCTGACGGAAGGCGTGGGAGAGGTCAGCGGAACGTTCACGTCCACCGATCCGGTTGCGGCGGGAACCTATATTCCCTATGCGGTGAGCGCATCTTCCCTGTCCAAAGGATATGTAAGCCTGTCGGAAGGTATCCTCACGCTCAACCTGAGCAATCCAGGCGGTGCCACCCTGGCCGACGTTCTGGAGCACGACATTCTGAAAGGCGATTCCGTCGTTCTGGAACAAGACCAGACATCAACCACCATTACCGGACTCAATAACCACATATTGAGTTACTTCCGATTCCGTTTTGCCTCGGCGGCCAAAGCCATCTCCAGCATAGGAATGGATTCTGCCGGCGGTCTCTGCAGGAACGTCACCATTGCCGCCGACGGGACCATTTCCGGAACCGACTCATCCACCGAAGTATTCCAGACTGCAGCCTCAGATGACGGAGCGGGTGTCTATGCGGGCTATTTCGCCATCTACAAGAGCACCTCGGTCAGCCTGGTGGCACATGCCGTAGACGCAAGTGGGAAATCTTACTCCCGCCTGGTCACGACCAAGGATGTGAATTACACGCCCGGCCAGGTCTATGGAAAGACCATCCATCTGAGCGAAGATATGGTGACATCCACCGCAACAGGATCCTATGGCGGCCAGAACTGGAAAGACCTGGGACTCAGCGTCCGCTGGGCTGAGTTCAATGTGGGCTCAACGACAGAGATAGACTACAACCAGAATATAATGAACGAATCTGTCTCCATTCCGGCCGACTGGAACGGCTGGCGTTTACCCACCAGGGCCGAAACGCAGGAGCTCTTTTATGCGAGCAATCGTTCCTGGATAACCGGAGCCAAGAATGGCGTCGGCTTTTTATCCAATGGCACTACGCTGTATATGGGTGCCGGCGGGTATTACAGATACACGGACAATGGATCTGAAACCAGTCCGGGCCAAGGAACCATCGTTCATTTTTATATTAACGAGAAGATTGCCATCACGAACGGAGAGGCTCAGTATTGGTCCAGTATCGGAAGTGAAGGAACTACGCTTGATTTTGGTTATGCCAATCTAGGCAGCAGTATGTTCGGAGCCTATAATTACTCCGCCCAACGCCTTGTATGCGACTTCGTCGTGCAGGAAAACGAGGCCGAATCTGATGCATTCACCGTAGGGAATGACAGTTACGACATCAATGATTTTGAAACGGAATAAAGAGGAGAATCAGTTATGAAAAGATACATTTATATCGCATCTGCAGTAGCCGTATCGGCCCTCCTCCTCACTTCCTGCCAGCTTGAGGAAGTTGATGCCGGCAAGCCGGAAGCCATCCCCGGCCTGGTATTTCACGCTTCGGTTGAATCGCCGCTCACCAAAACCACGCTTTCCGGCAACGACGCAAGCGGATATGAAGTCCTCTGGCAGAACGGAGATGCCATTACCATCATCAACGGCAGCGGTACCACAGGTGTCTTCACGTCCACCGTCTCCGGCGACACCCGCACCGACTTCGTCCGCGTCAGCGGCTATGAAGGTCCGGCTCCTTACAAAGCCTGGTATCCGGCCGGAATCTACAATGACGGAGCTCCTGTGCTTTCCGACACCCAGACATACGTAGCCGGCACACTGGTCAATGCTCCCATGTATGCCGAGAGTGCCAACAACAACCTGGCTTTCAAAAATATCGGCGGCATCATCCGCCTGAATTTCAGCACTGCGCTTGAAAACCAGAAAATCGGAAAGATCATCCTCCGGGCCGACCAGGGCCTGAGCGGAACCATCACCAATACTGCCACCCTGGCAACTGATTCTTACGTAGCAGCGGTGGCAGCGGGTGGAAACCTGACGATGGAATGCGGTGAAGGCGTTTCCATCGGCACCACTCCCACCCCTTTCTATCTGTATGTTCCCGCCAACACCTATACCGGCCTTTCCATTACCGCCATCACCGTCACCGGCGTCCGGCAGACCTGGTCGCTCAAGAACGGCAGGGCCGTAAGCGTGGGCCGGAGCCTTATTACGGATATCTCCCTGGAGTTCACCAAGAATATGGTCCACGCCGACCTTGGCTCCAGGGGCACGGCCAACACCTACATCGTGAGCGCAGCGGGAGCCTATAAGTTCAATGCCACCGTGAAAGGCAACGGCGGGCTGGATCCCGCTACGGGCACGCAGGCTACCGCCATCCAAAAGAGCGACATCGGCGGTGTTACCGTCCTTTGGGAAATCATCGAACACGGGAAAGCCATCGCCTATGCCGATGGAGCCTACGACATTGGCTACTACGACGGATATATCTATTTCAATACCCCGGAAACCTTCGCCCAGGGCAATGCCTACGTGGCCATCTACAAAGACCTGGCGGGCGGCAGCGCAGGTGTATATGACAAAGATGTGGACGAAATCCTCTGGAGCTGGCTCATCTGGGCCACTCCCAAGCCCGACGATGTCGAGTACAACGGCAGCGTATTCATGGACCGCAACCTGGGCGCCACTTCGCTGAACAACAACCGCGGCTTCCTGTACCAGTGGGGCCGGAAGGATCCTTTCTCCGCGGCCAACGGAGGCTATGAGAGCTTCACCTTCTACCCTGCGGCGGCTTTCAACACTGTAACGGGCATCCAGACCATCGATTACTGCATCAAGCATCCTGCCACCCACGTTAACAATGGCGACGCCAACTCCTGGATGTCCGAGGCCGAGTACAACCTGCTGCCCTGGCGGGATGACGAAAAAACCATCTACGACCCTTGCCCTCTGGGCTGGAGGGTCCCTACCGGAGCCCAACAGAACGGCTTATCCGGCCTGCCCGGAACCGGCTTCAGCAATTCTGCCGGCCAATATGGCAATCCCAATGATGGGTATTATCGTTCTTCCACCATCACGAGCTATCCGCGCGCCTATGCCTATCGGCAAAATGGTGAGCAGAACAGCTGGGGAACCAATCCGGCAATGGCCATCCGCCCGGTGGAAGACAAAACCGTAGAAAAGGACCTGAGCGCCTTCACCGACCTCAGCGCCAGCGCTACGGCCAACAGCTATATCGTCTCCGCGCCGGGAGACTATAAGTTCCTGGCAACGGTCAAAGGCAACGGTGCGGCTTCCCTCGCGGGAGTGGGCGCCACCACCAGCGAAAGTTCCATTGCCGGAGCCGATCTGGTATGGGCCTCCTTCGGCACCGGAATTACCCCCACCGCCGGTCAGCTCATCCGCAAGATCGGCTACCAGGACGGCTATGTCTTTTTCTCCACCGGAGCTGATTATGTGGAAGGCAATGCCGTCGTGGCCATCAAGGATGCAGGCGGCAACATCCTCTGGAGCTGGCACCTGTGGCTGACCGATGATGAGATTTCCGAGCAGACCTACCCGGGCGGAGCCGTCTTTATGGACCGCAACCTTGGTGCCCTGGATGCGCAATCGGGTACTGAGAGTTATGGCCTTCTGTATCAGTGGGGTCGAAAGGATCCGTTCCTGAACACCAAATATGCCAATGGCGGCGACATTTCGCCCACAAGTGTCTGGCAGCCGGCTGTCCTCGGGACCCAGCAGGCCATTGAAAACACCGGAGAGAATCCCAGCTATACTGTGGCCCAGACAGTGCAATGGCCCAACAAGTTTATATTTACCCCGCAAACTTGCAATATTTCCGTCGGCTACGGAACGGGCGGCGGCCTGTGGGCCAGTGACCAGAGCTCTTCGCTCTGGGGCTCCGACAAAACCATTTTCGACCCCTGCCCTCCCGGATGGAAGGTTCCGGAAACCGCTTTATGGGATAATACATTCAGAGAGAAATTCTTCTCCACGAAATATTCCAATCCCATGACCGTGACCATGCCTACGGCTACGGCAAGCTTCCCTTCGGTCGGAGTCAAGACAACAGCCAGCGTCTATCAATACCATTACAACAGCAACAACCCCTTGACTTCCTACTATGTCAGGAATGCCGGAGAAATTGCTGTTCCTTCCGGATACCATTTCCGTCTGTGGGCAAGTGACGGCGCTCTGCTCAGCGACAGTTTCACCTCAAGCCAGGATCCTACAGCCGGCGTCTTCAGTTTCGGACAGATAACAAGCTACAGTACGGACCTCATGATAGACCTCCGAGACATGCATTGGGACAACTATGCCTACCAAATCGGCCATTACGAAGGCCGCACCTATCAGAAAGCCGTGCCAGCTTCAGGCTTGAGTGTCCGTTGCGTACGCGAGAGCAGCCATGCTGTCCAGCCTACCAGCATTTCCATCCCGTCCGTGGCCTCCGTCGTTCAGTTCTCCACCACTCAGCTTGCTGTCACCACCGTCCCCGCTAACAGCAGTTATTATGAACAGACCTGGACCAGCGACAACGAATCCGTAGCCAAAGTCGATGCGCATGGCTTGGTGCTGGGCATGACACCCGGTACCTGCCATATTACGCTGTCAACCGCTGCCGGTTCAAGCAGTTGCACGATCACGGTAACCGAGCCTTCTTCCACAATGACTGCTGTCGATATGGGCCTTCCCTCCGGGACCCGGTGGGCAAGTATGAACTGGGGAGCAAACTCGCCGTCCGCCGCAGGATCCTATCTCTCCTGGAATGATGCGAAAAGCAATCTCAACTCGTCGGATTCCTGGCGGTTGCCGACCAAAGCGGAATGTGAGGAGCTGGCAAACAACAGCGTAGCATCAATGTTCAATGCCGGTGGCGTAAATGGCCTCTTGATCACCAGCAGCATCAACGGCAACTGTATTTTCCTGCCGGCATCAGGTTACAAAGAGTCTCAGTACGTCGGCATTAAATATGAGGAGCCTACCAACGGGTATTTCTGGTCCAGCGACTATGATCAATCGTCGTACAAACCTTACTATCTGGTGGCCAGCATGTACAGAGGGGTTTTATCGGTTTCGTACTATACGGTTCAATCCAATTATTGTACAACAATACGACCGGTTGCAAAGTAGCATAAAAAAAGCTATTTTTGACAGGTGCGACTCTTACTGCTCATATCCCTTGTGTTGGTGACGCCCTTTTCCGGATCGTTCATCCAGCTGACGGTGGAGCGGTTTCCCTCCCTGAATACGCCCCGTGGCGCACAGGTCGGGATGGTCGTAGGAGGAGAGCCCACAGTCTTCGGCGGGCATACAGAAGGATTCGTGCGGGCGCAGACGGCGGAGTATTTCCACGACGGCGCCTGGCACGAAGTCCCGATGGTCTATCCGCACGACGGCGTGTTCGCCGTTCCTCTCCCGGACGGAACGGTGATGCTGGGCGGTGGCAGCGGGGAAGATTTCGGCATAGGGCAGAGCTGGGGCGTTGAAGTGTACGATCCACAGGACCACAGTTGTCGTCCTGTGGGTATCCTGGACCGAAAACGGGCTTATGCATCGGCCTTTCCGCTCCCGGACGGGCAGATCCTGGTCTCCGGCAACTGGTATGCGGAGGATGGGATTGAGTTGTACACCCCCGGGAAGGGTTTTTCTGCCGTGAAGAGCCTCCCCTCTGGACGGGCCAGACCGTTGATCCTGCCGGCCGGGGACGATTTTATCATCTTCAGCGGCTCAGACCAGTATGGCAACAAGGCGGAAGCCCGGGTGGAACGGCTTTACGGAGATTCCTACTATGAGCCGTTTCTGGACATCTGGGCACCGGGAGCCTTAAGCACACCGGCCGATGCCGGAGCCATAGGCCGGAACACGTTCATCCTGCTCGCCCAAAGAGTAGAAGACGGCCAGCCGGGCCTGGTCAAGGTAACTGACGGAGAATTCTCCATTCTGGAAATGGAGGAACCTCTGCCCACGGAAGGCATCGACTCCGAAAGCATCCTCTACATTCCGTCCTTGTTGGCAGACAGGTCCAACCGGGTCATCTGGCTGCCCGGCACAGGCGCCTATGGACGTTTCTATCTGGCCAAGGTCGATTATGACGCCACCTTGGACGGCGGAAAAGCCTCCGTACAAATGTATTATGCCGATTGTCCCGACGAGCAAGGCTTTTCGATGGAGAGCTCGTTCCTGCGTCAGGGAAATGACTTCATCATCATAGGAGGCTGCAGGAACATAGGGGAGAATGGTGTATTCCAGGAAACCAATTTCCAGAACGATGCATCCGTCTGGAGGCTTTCCCTGGAGACCGGAAAATCTTCCGCCTTCCCCTGGTGGTGGATCCTGCTTTCCGTCCTGACGGCCGCGGGCGTGGGAGTTACCGTCTTCGCCACCAGGAAGCGGGAGGACAATCCGGCATCCGACCAGCCCGGTCCGGAAAGCGATACCACCATACGCGCAAACCTGATGGACCAGATGATACAGCTCATCGAAGAGAAGGAGCTTTGGAAAAAAGAAGACCTGCGTCTGGATGACATCGTCCAGGAACTGGCCTCCAACAGAACCTATGTCTCTACACTCATCAACAGTGTATCAGGCGTTAAGTTTTCCACCCTCATCAACGGTTACCGCGTAGCCCACGCCAAGAAGATGCTGCTGGAGCACCCCGACATACTTATGGATGTAGTGGCCGAAGAATCCGGTTTTTCTTCCCGCACGGCGTTCTTCCGCAACTTCAAAGCCCTCGTCGGCATGACACCCAAACAGTGGCAGGAGCAAAGGTACAAAAAAGAATGAAATAGGGCGTTTTTCCGTTTTTGTGTATTATTTCATCAAAAACTGAATGGTAACCATTCTTAAAGACCTTTCTTGATGTCTCTGAGATTCATACTGGTTTGAATTAATTCGGTGCAAAGATAGCATTTTTTTTCAAACTAGAGCAGCTACTGCTGCTTGAGCCAGGCTGCGGGTGAGAGGCCGGTGATGGCTGTGAAATTGCGGTAGAAAGTGGCGTTGCTGGAGAAGCCGGCTTCTTCGGCCAGGGCGGTAATCTTGGCGTTGGGGGTTTCCTTCAACAGGCGCTGGACGTAGCGGATGCGGTATTCGTTTACAAAGTTCTTGAAAGAGCCGCCATATGTACCGCTAATGCAGCCGCGTACATAGGTCACGTTTGTGCCCAGTTCGGCCGCCAGGTCTTCCACTTTGAGATCCGGACGCTTGAACAGCTCCTTCTCTTCCATAAGATTCTGTATGCGCGTCATCATATCCATGAACACAGTTTCGCGGGTCGATTCCTGAGTCACAGTCACTTTTCGTCTTATCCGCAGGGCAATCAGCACGAATGCGGAGACTGACAGTATCCCCGCAAGCAGCCCAAGCAACCAGGGCAGGCGGCTCTTTTCCGGCAGGGGTCCCGTATGGAGGATGAAGGCCGATGCAATGGGATAGTATTCATCCACTCCTATCCGTCCGCCCAGAATGGCAATGCGGCCGCCCGGCAGCAACACCGGGGTCATGTTGTAGGGGGCACGGAGGTCTTCCGGCAAATCGGCCCGGAAAAGCATGACGGGGGCCTTTCCTCCGCGGAGGGCCTCTCCGTATTCCACCTTGGTAACATAGATCCGATCCATCCCCGGGATGCTCTGGACTATCCAGGCGCAGGAGTTCTCCTTATCGACCAGCAGGATGGGAGAGCGGATTGGCTTTTCACCATCAATCCCCTCCAGAGAGAGGGGGCGTTCCGTTTTCAGCACGGAGAAATCCTCTCCGATCACCTTGATGAGCCCCAGCTCCCCGTCGGCTTTCCGGAAAGCCGGGAAGAGCCAGGCATAACCGCCTAAGGCTTCATCACCGATGAAAAACTGGCTCATCTGTGCCCCGTCGGGCATCTCCCAATCCTCCCATTCCTGCAGCAGCGGGACCTCAAAGGGTTCTCCCTGCAGGCGCTCTGCCACCGGCTCCAGTTTTTCATCCCGACTGCCGATGCCGCTGAAAATGATGGCATTGTCCTGGGAAGTCTGGAAAATAAAGGGAGAAACCTTTTGCGGGGCAGATTTACGAATGGTGGCCGGACCCTTCGTTACAGAATAGGTGGAGGTATAGTCGGCGTTATACCAGTTTCCGCTGATGACTACTGTGCCGTCGGAAAGGCGGGCCGCTGTCGGTCGCGTCCGCCGCTGGTCCATGATGGGAAGCGGGAAGAAACTGTGGGTGAGGGCGTTGTACAACTCCACTCCCTGGGTTTGGCCTACGCCGAAAGCTTCAGCGCAGCCGCCGCCCACCAGTATTTCTTCCTGGGAAAGCACCACGCCGAAACCGTAGTCGTGCGGGAAATAGCTGTCAATCAGGTGCCAGGCCCCGTCGCGGTAGTACTCGGCCGTATTGGTGGGGATGAAACCGGTGGTGTGTCCCCCGATCACCGTAAGCTCTCCGTTCACAAATGCCGCTATGTGCACATTCCTGGGTACATTCATGTCCGGCAGGCGTTCCACGGTCATCGGGATGCACTTCCCTTCATTTCCTGCCTGACCGGGACCCGCTGCCTGTCCGGCACCTCGCGTGCAGGCGGCGAGGAGTATGGCCAGGGATATGAGTGGAAGCAGCTTCATCGCCATAAAGATAAGGAATTCTGCTTATTAATCCGTAACAGGGCGGATGGGTAACCCAGTGTTGCGGTAGGTATAGGACGACCAGTCCACGCCACCCAGGCTGAAACCAAAGCTGTGGGCCATAGATACTTGATTGCTCCGGGTAGAGCACCAGAAGGATCCTCCTTGATGTACAAAGGGATAATTGAGGGTCGTTCCCGTCCTATAGCCTTGCCAGGGGAGAAAGATGCTTGCGGCATATCCGGCATGCCTGCTGGAGATACGATGACCGAGATCGACATTATTCTCTCCTTCCAAGCCCCAGTTTCCTTGGGATTTCAAGCCTTCCATAGCTTCATACATATTGGGGATCCGCCAGTCTCCGCCCAATAGAACGTTGGCGGCATCGTCCATGAGTTCAAGCGTAATGGCATCTGTATAAGAGTCTATATAGCCAAGATACTTTTTGAAGGTGCTGCCGTTGTCGTCTGTGTATCTGGTATAGGAAGCCCAGCTGTAGCCGCTCTCTTTTCCGGTCTTCCAGGCTGGCGTTTCGGCCTGGGGGTCGCCTGTATAATATGGCTCTATATCTCCCCAGGTATAATAATCTCCCGCTTCTTTCTCGGAGGCCGCACCAAGGTTTTTCTGTGCCCAATAAACCCGTTTGCCGCGGACATCGATACCCAGATCAAGGGGAATATAATCCGTAACGGGATCCCAGTCGCCGATGACTGGAAGTTTCAAGGCACGGCCCTCGGAAACGCCTCTGTAGAAAGTCTTTCCTGTATAGGATTTCTTGTAATAACAGCCATTCCAACCGCCTGCAACCAGTGTGAAGTGGTAGTCTGTGCTGACATTTCGGGCTCCCTCCGCCAGAATGCCGCTGAACAGGTATCCCCCTCCGTACACATAGCCCGGCAGCGGGGCGCCTGTGGCGCTGGTGGTGTGTGAGATGGTACCGTCGGCTGCAATGGATGCAATGCCCTGGGGCGTAAGATGCTTGTTCCTCAGTTCAATGACATCCCCGGGGGCGGCATCTGCTTTATCGATGAAGAACTGCACATACCCTTCCGGGATCTGCATGTCGAAATTGCCGGCGACGGTGCCGTCTGTGACGGTATAGTCAAGGGTGGATGTCAAATAATAACTATAGTAGGCTGTGCTGAAAGTAAACGCATCACCAGCGGCTGATACCGTCGCGTCATTGCCGAAGGGAAGATAGACTGCCCGCATAGTGCCGGTGGCGTTTTCCGCCAGGCCCAGGGAACCGGCGGAGGCCCCGTTCATTTCAACCGTGGTCCACTTCGTCCCGTCATAACTCATCTTGAGATATTTGGGCGCAGGCACATTGTCGAAGAACACAAAGATCACATCTTCGTTTTCCCATCCGGTCTTTACTGCCTTGGTCGACGTGCCGTCAGGATGGGTCGCGCTGAGGTTGAAGGTTATCTGGCCGGGCGTGGTCTCCTCAGGAGAACTTATGTCCAAAGCATGTTTGGTGCAGGCGACAAGCGCCAGGGCTGCGAGGGCCGCAAAAATCATTTTTTTCATATTCATACCCTCCATTACAACGTTTCCTCATTGCCGAAACCCGTAAAACCGGGGCTCGGGCTCTGACAAATTACACCTTCATTTCTCACCTCCACGGCATCCGCCGTGGGGCTCACATACTGTTCTTTGTGTTTTGTTTCCATATAAGTATTTGGTTGTTTGATTATTCTTAGCCGCAAAAATATCCAAAACCCTCCGGACCTTTTATCTCATGACCCGGAATCCTGTTCTCATATTTGTAACATTTTTGAGAAGGCAGCTTTTGATGCAATCATATTGATACTCCGGGGAAAGCCCTTCACTCCCCTCCTGAAACAAAGCGATCCCGCAGTCTTATGCATGCCCAGAAGCGCTTCCCGAATAATGACCGAATTAAATAACAAAGAAGGCAACTCACTTTTGATGTGACCCCCAAAAGTTGGACGGTGACCCCCAAAAGTTGGACGGTTTAACATTATTTAGGAAGCCTTCGATTGGAACAGAGCTCGGTATTGCACCGGGCTCTTTCCTTTTAGCCTCAGTTTGAGTCTATCGTTGTTGTAGTACCGGATATATTCCCGGAGAGCCTTTTTGAACTGGTCGATAGAGTCCCACTCCTGCAAATATAGCAATTCATTTTTCATTAGTCCAAAGAAGTTCTCCATAATCGCGTTATCAAGACAGTTCCCCTTACGGGACATACTTTGAGTTATATGTCTGTCTTCCAGTACTTTTTGATATCGTTTATGTTGATATTGCCATCCTTGATCGGAATGGAAGATCAAGTCGCCATGTATGTCTCTTTTCTTAAAGGCTTTATCGAGCATCATCATAACCATATTTAGGTCAGGGCTATCTGAGATGACATAGGAGATAATTTCTCCGTTGAACATATCTAGGATAGGAGATAGATATGTTTTCCTGTCTTTTATCTTTACCTGGGTGACATCTGTTGTCCATTTCTGGTCTGGTGCATTTGCATGAAAGTCCCTGTTGATTACATTTGGCGCAATCTTACCCAACTCACCCTTATAGGAGTTGTAGCGCTGCTTCTTGCGTTTCGCTTTTAAGCCCATTTGTCCCATAAGTTTTTGGACTGTCTTATGGTTTATATCTACGCCATCGTCGTGCAACTGGTCTGTGATGCGACGATACCCATACCGGCCATGGTGTTTATAATATATCTTGCGAATACGCTCCCTAATAGCATCATAGCCATCAGGTTGTCCAAGACGCTTTGCGTTATAATAGAATGTTGAACGAGCCATCTTCCCGAACTTTAGAAGGAGTTCGAGATTGCATTCTGGCCTTAGTTCTTCGATGGCTTTCGCCCAATCTCGCGCAGACGGGCTTCCCTTTCTTCGACTAAGGCCCTCACTTTTTTTAACAGAGCATTCTCGGTCCTGAGGCACTCATTCTCGTATCTGAGCCGCTCCAGTTCCGTCATCTCCTCTGGCTTCTTTTTCTTGGGCCTTCCCATATCTTTTGGAGGGCGACCTTTAGGACGACTACCAATCTGTTCTAACCGGCCTTTGGAATACTCCTGTCTCCATGTATAAAAGGCGGTCTCGCTAATGTCGTACTTGATCAGCACCTCTCGCAAAGATAGTTCATTATTCTCATATTCCCTTATGGCCTGGAATCGAACTACTGGAGATACAACGGTTCTTTTCTTTTTATGAAGGGCACTTGGCCCATATCGCAGGTAAGATGCCCAATAGCGTTTTAATAACTCGCTGTTAATACCATACCTGATGTGAATACTCCATGCACTATATCCTTTCTCTAATAAATGCATGTAGCGTAGCAACTGCTCATAATTGTGTTTCATAACAAAACCCCGAAAGTTTTTTGTCTAACTTTCGGGGTTCATGTCA
>ONTQ01000104.1 GCA_900320795.1 uncultured Bacteroidales bacterium | reverse complement strand
GTGGTGCTGGGAAGAATCGAACTGCCGACACATGGATTTTCAGTCCATTGCTCTACCATCTGAGCTACAGCACCATCGTTTGGGATTGCAAAGGTACGTCTTTTTTTGGAATTTCCAAACTTTTTGAAGAAGTTTTAATGCGCTTTTCTTAACTTTGCGAAAAATTAATGAAATGTCCCTTATTCCTGAAGACAAAACACGCCGATGGAAGATTCTCTCCTCGGAATACCTGATTAAAAGACCTTGGCTCACCGCACGGAGAGACCGGGTGCAGTTGCCGGATGGCCGTATCAATCCGGAATATTATGTAGTGGAGTATCCGGACTGGGTGAATGTCATTGCCATTACCAAAGAAGGCAAGTTTGTAATGGAGAGACAGTATCGGCATGCTGTGGGCATGACCTGCTACGAACTTCCCTGCGGGGTAATGGAAGTGGGCGAAACGCCTTTGGAGGCAGCCAAACGGGAACTCATGGAAGAAACGGGATACGGGAAAGGGGAGTGGAAGGAACTGATGCTCATTACGCCCAATCCTAGTTCCATGTCCAATTTCACCCACTGCTTTCTGGCCACCGACGTAGAAAAGGCGGGAGAGACACATCTGGATGCCACCGAAGAATTGGAAGTCCATCTGCTGGAAAGGGAAGAAGTTCTCACCCTGCTTCGGGAGAACCGGCTCATCCAGTCGCTGATGATTTCTCCCTTGCTGAAATATTTCTCCGGTATCTAAGCCGACAGGTGTTCTACCAGTATCTTGATTCCGATTCCCAGCAAAATAATGCCGCCCAGCAGTTCCGGGCGCATTTTTTTATTCACGGCATTGCCGAACTTTACGCCGACGGAGAAGCCCAGGAGGCTCATGGAGAAGGATACCAGGCCGATGATTACCAGCGGTAGCGTCAACTGCGATGCGCGCTCATATCCCATGCAGGCATACGAGATTCCCACTGCCAGTGCGTCGATGCTGGTGGCGACCGCCAGCAGAAGCTGTGCCTTCAAATCGCGGGGATGGATACCGGCATCTTCCTCTTCCTTGAAAGAATCGGCAATCATTTTTATGCCGATGAGCGCCAGCATTCCAAAGGCAATCCAATGGTCAACCGCCTGGAAATAAGCGTTGAAACGGCTTGTCAGGAACCAGCCGGCAAGCGGCATAAGCGCCTGGAACAGGCCAAACAGGAAGGCCAGGCGCAGCATTGTCCAGCCTTCAAAACGGCGCACAATGACACCACATACCACGGAAACCGCAAAACAGTCCATGGCAAGGGCCAGTGCTATGAGAAAAGACTCTAACATAAGCGATGGCAAAGATACTGAAAATTGACTATATTTGTACTGTTAACACTAAGAAAAATTCCTATGAGAAAAATTTTCCTCGCTTCCATTTCGATGCTGCTGTCCCTGACGGCCTGGGCACAGAAGCCGGCCGGAGACTCCAAGGGCGGCATATCGGCCAGCATGCTTCAGGAGATTAGTACGGCCTATGAAGGCACCGCGGCCGACAAAGCGCTTCGCAATGCCCTGAACAGCACACCCATCAACGTTCTGGCGGCATCGGCCGATAAAATTGCCATGATTGATACTCATTTCAGCGACGAAGTAAAGACGGTGGGCCGCACAGACCAGAAGTCTTCGGGCCGATGCTGGCTCTTCACCGGCCTGAACGTTCTTCGTGCCCGCATGATTCAGAAGCACAACCTGGGAGCGTTCACCTTTTCGCAGAATTATCTTTTCTTCTACGACCAGTTGGAAAAGGCCAATCTCTTCCTGCAGGGTATCATTGACACCCGCAGCCTTCCCATCGAAGACCGCAAGGTGGACTGGCTCTTTGCCAATCCGCTGGGGGACGGCGGCCAGTTCACCGGCGTATCCAACCTGGTGATGAAATACGGCGTGGTCCCTTCGGATGTGATGCCGGAGACCCTGTCGGCCAACAGCACCTCCCAGATGAGCGCCCAAATCAAGAACAAACTCCGCGAAGACGGCCTCAAACTGAGGGAAACCGCTCCCAAAGACCTCCAGCGCACCAAAGTGGATATGCTGAAGGAAGTGTACCGCATGCTGGCCCTCTGTCTGGGCGTTCCTCCCACCGAATTCACCTGGGCCCGCTACAATGCGAAAGGGGAGTTTGTGAGTGAGAAGACCTATACTCCCAAGTCTTTCTACCAGGAATTCATCGGCGAAGACCTGGAGAACAACTACATCATGGTGATGAACAATCCGGCCGTCGCGTACAACAAGGTATATGAAATCGAGTACGACCGACATGTTTATGACGGCCAGAACTGGGTCTATCTGAACCTTCCCATCGAGAAAATCAAGGAGATGGCCATTGCCTCCATCAAGGACAACACCGCCCTCTATTTTTCCTGTGACGTGGGTAAATTCCTGGACCGCAAGCGCGGTATCGCAGACCTTGAGAACTTTGACTATGAGTCACTTATGGGCGTCACCTTCGGCATGGACAAAAAGCAGCGCATCCTCACGCATGCCAGCGGCTCCACCCACGCCATGACCCTCATCGCCGTGGACCTCAAGGACGGAAAGCCCCAGAAATGGATGGTGGAAAATAGTTGGGGTGCCACCAGCGGCTACAAGGGCAATATCATCATGACCGACGAGTGGTTCAACGAATATATGTTCCGCCTTGTCGTGGAGAAAAAATATGTACCGGCCGATGTAATGGCCCTCATGAATCAGAAGCCCATCATGCTTCCTTCCTGGGATCCGATGTTTGCTCCTGAGGAGTAACCGTCCGGGCTATCTTTTCAATATTGAGACTCCGTGCGGAGGCGTCTATGATATCCTTATAGACGCCTCCCTTTTTGTACACGTCATCGGGATGTCCAGACTGCTCTACGCGGCCTTTTTGCAACGCATAAACCATTTCACTGTCAATAATCTGGGATATGCTATGTGAAATAATGATGACGGTACGGTCTTTCTTGATGGCATCGATGCTGTTCTTGATTTGCTCGGTTGCGATGGCGTCCAGGCTGGCCGTGGGCTCGTCAAGGAAAATGATGGGCGGATTCTTGAGGAACATGCGGGCGATGGCGATACGCTGCTGCTGCCCGCCGGACAAGTCGGACGCTTTGTTCTGGAACTGCTTGGGAAGGGCCATAATCTGGTCGTAGATGTACGACTTTTTCGCCGCTTCCACCACCTCCTCGTGCGTAGCGTCGGGTTTCCCATAGAGGATGTTCTCTTCTACCGTGCCGTCGAAAATATGATTCTTTTGCAGCACCAGGCCGATATGGTCACGCAAATAATGCGTATCGTACTCCTGCAGGTCCACGCCGTCCAGTTTAATCTGCCCTTTCTGCGGGACATAGAACTTGTCCAGAAGGTTCACTATGGTGCTCTTTCCGGCGCCGGAAAGGCCCACCAGGGCGGTAATCTTGCCCGGTTCGATGGTCATGTTGACGCCCCAAAGCGCCTGATTGCCATTCGGATAGGTAAAGTCCACATCCGTGAGTTCGAACTTGCCGTGAATCTTCTCGGGCCGATAATCACCGGACGGTTCCACCTCTGCATCGGACTGAAGGATGCTGAAGAAACCTTCGGCATAGATGAGGGCGTCGTTCACGTCGTCGAAGATGCGCTGAAGTTGTGTGATGGGGGCAATCACATTGGAAAAGAGCATCACGTGGTACATGATTTTACCGATGGTCATGCCCGGATATTCGATAAGGACCAGATACGCGGTGAGAATAATCACCAGCACGGTTCCTACCTGTTTGACGAAACTCTTGATACCGCTGTAGTAGAAACTCACCTGCCGGGTTTTCACCTGATTGGCCGTTACCTGATTCTGGAGGTCCAACTGTTTTCCGGCCTCGATTCCTTCCCGGTTGAAGGACTTGATAACATTGATGGAATCAATGATGTTCTTGATTCCCTGGCTCTTGCTTTCCAGATAACCGCGCATTTCCCGTCGCCATCCTTTCAGGCGTCTGGCCTGCCGGTAGGTTATCCAGAAATAGACAGGAACAATTCCCAACGCCACCAGCCCTACATACACATTGGCGACGAACATCAGGATAAGGGCCAAAGCAGCACTGGTGAACAGCGGGAGCAGGTCGATGAAGAAATTCTGCACCGTTCGCGAAAGACTGCTCACGCCCTGGTCGATACGGGCCTGCACCTTCCCGGTAGCGTTTTCGTCGCTGGAGAAATAGGCCATCCGGAAGGTAAGTACCTTCTCGATAACGCTTTGCGAAAGGTCCCGGGAGACGAAAATACGCATCCTTTCCCCATAGTAATTCTGCGCAAAGGTGATGCCGGCCGACAGGATTTCCTTCCCCAGCAGCACGATGGAAATGATGGTGAGGATGCGGGCAGCCTGGCTCCAGGTGAAATCCGTGCCGATGAGGGCGTTGATGGCATCCACCGTCCGGTCCAGCACGATGGCGTTCACCTGCTGCATCATGGAACCCACCAGGGTTAGGATGAGGGTAATGATTACCAGAAGCCGATAGGGCTTCACAAAAGGCCGGATATTCTTGAACAGTTGAAGCAGATTCATGCTACAGTCGCTTTAGTTGAATAGGGGAGGAAACGGTTTCAATGGCCTGCAGTTCTTCGTGGGCGAAAGCCGCATTGTCCAACGCTTTCAGGTCATCTTCAATTTGGCCGACGGAACTGGCCCCGATGATGACGGATGTCACCCTTGTGTCTTGAATGAGCCAGGAAAGGGCCATTTGAGCGAGGCTCTGGCCGCGTTGTGCCGCCAGTTCGTTCAGGCGCTTGATGGCGCCGAGCATGGCCGGCGTAAGAGCATCTTTCTTAAGCGAGGTGCCCCTGGCCATGCGGGAATCGGCCGGAATGCCGTTGAGATATCGGCCTGTAAGGAGGCCTTGCTGGAGAGGGGAGAAGGAGATAAAACCCGTCCCGTTTTCCTGTGCCTGGTCAATCAGTCCGCTGCATTCCGGAGCACGGTCGATGATATTGTAGCGGTCTTGGTACAGGAGGCAGGGGACATCATGGCTGGCCAGATACTGATAGGCCTTTTGGGCGGCCTCGTAGGGATAACGGGAGAGGCCCACATACAGTGCCTTACCTTGACGGACAATGTCCACAAGGGCCTGCATGGTTTCCTCAAGGGGAGTCTGGGGATCGAAACGATGGGAATAGAAGACATCCACGTAGTCCAGCTTCATGCGACGGAGACTCTGTTCCAGGCTGGCCATCAGGTACTTGCGGGATCCCCAGTTTCCATAGGGCCCGGGCCACATGTCCCAACCGGCCTTGGTGCTTATCAGCAGTTCATCCCGATAGGGGCGGAAGGACCTGTCCATCAGCCGTCCGAAGTTTTCTTCGGCCGTACCGTATTCGGGGCCATAATTGTTGGCCAGGTCAAAGTGGCAGATGCCTTTGTCAAAAGCATAGTGCGCCATGGCCTTCACATCCTGGAAAGGCTTGTGGGATCCGAAATTGTGCCAAAGCCCAAGAGCCAGGACGGGGATTTTAATGCCGGAGCGTCCGCTACGCCGATAGGTCATCGTATCATACCGGTTCTCTGCGGCGGAATAAACAGGTTCAATCATATAAGTTAGCTTTTTTTCAATTGTTTGCTGCTGCAATATACGAAAAAAAAGCCAGAAGTGACTTATTATGTAAGGAACGAGCAGTTCTGTTGTTGGATTCTCTGCAAAGATAGGGGCTTTCTGGGATATTATGCACAATAATTCCGTTAAATGGTGGTATGTTACCACCTTTTTGCTATATTTGCAAAAAAATATCGAGT
>ONTQ01000080.1 GCA_900320795.1 uncultured Bacteroidales bacterium | reverse complement strand
TTGTGTTATGAAAAACTGTAGAATTGAAAAGACGTATGAGGTCATCGGGAGAGATGAACTTCTGGCGGGCCGGGAGATTGGCGGTCTGTATCCGGGCGTGAAACTGGATGATGAGTATTTCCGGAAGTTGGGCGCGGCGGAGAGTGCGCCTGAGTTGCAGGGGCTGCAGCCGGAGGGCTTTGTGCCGGGGAGCCGGTTTGAGGTGACAAACTTTGACCTGGAGAAGTTGGCGGAGATTCGAGAAACGGCGCTGAACTACTTCTGTGTGATGGATGGGTGTGACTGTGAGAGTGACCTGGAGAGTGTGCTGGCGCTGGTTCGGGAACTGCATTCGGCGCCGGAGTCGGTGACGAAGGGGAGGCTGATGGCTGGGGAGTTGATTTTTGCCCTTTGGCTGGCGGATGTGCCTTTCACGGAGTTGAAGGTGGATGGCTGTGAGGATACCATTGTGTTCGGGGTGGACTGGGATGAGATTTCGGATCCGGCGAACTATATCGACAATGACCACGGGTTTGAGAATCTTCTCCGGCCTTCATCGGCCTGGTTCCCGGCGGATGGGCCTCGGGTGAGTGTGGGCGCAGGTGTTGAGTTCCTATCCCTCAACCCAAAAGTTGAGGAGGAGGCCTTATGAGCCGGTTCCATCCTAATATCGTGGTGAGTGATGTCTTCGGCTCTGCCGGGGATGTCACTGCCCACCATCGTGATGGGAAGACGTATCTGCGGAAGCGGAGTCGGCCGGTGCATCCGATGAGTGAGGCGCAGGCGGCGCATCTGGAGGTGCATCGCCGGGCACTGGCTGCCTGGCGGGATGTGCCTGATGAAGTGAAGGAGCGCTGGAATGAGTTCGCCCGGGAGGTGGAGCCGCATAGGCCTCCGTTTGACCATAGTTCCTGGATCTCCGGACAGAACTTGTTTGTGTCGGCTTACCACGGGTTCTTTACCCTGGGTGATGAGCATGTCCCGGAGGCGCAGCGCTTTGTGTCGTTCCCTCCTTTTGCGGTGTCGGTGGTTGAGGCTGCGGAGGCTGGCGAGAATTTGGTTGTGCGAGTGGAAACGGCAGGATTGTCTTATGTAGAGGCCTCGCGGTATTGGCTGTATGGTAAAGTGCAGTTGATGCCGGCGGGGAGTGGTATTGGGAATGCCGCCTGGAAGTCAGTGCTGGCGGCGGGGGCTTGCTCTTCTTCGCCGGTGGAACTGATACTGAAGGACTGGAGGAATGTTTGGCCGGAGGTGGATGTTGAGGCATCGGCCCTGCAGATGCATGGAAAGTTTGTGCTGCTGGATGCGGAGACTGGATACCGGAGCCAGCGGAGGCGTGGCAGTTGGTTGATTGAAATTGGATAAATGATTGGAGAGAGTTATGGAACGGATTACAGTATATGATGGATCGGCGGGGAAAGGCAGGGCTGGGAAAACAATGCCTTTATACATGCGCCTGGAGGAGTATGATTTGTCTCTGGAGATAGAGACGGGAATCAGGATTGCCCGGGAGGATTTTGCTTTGTTGTCTAATTCAGGGGAATGGCTTCCTGGTGTTGAATTGACACCGGAGCGGGCCTCTATCTTGGAAGAAATCCGTGAAACCTCCACTGCGATGGTGAAGGCTTATACCGTAATGCAGGTGAAGGGGATGGATATGAATGGACGAGTGCTTGAGAATGAGGTGTCAAATATTCTTTCCGGGGTGATGCCTGTTCCGGAGAATGCCGGTGCGGAGACTTTGGTTGCAAGATATACCCGATATGTTGAGGAACAAGATAGGGATGGGGTTTATAGCAAGAGTCGTTATCAGGAATTGTGCTCATTCGTGAAGAAGTTGGAAAGATTTCTAAAGATTAAGGGGCGGTCCCGGATGACTTTGAAGGAGTTTACCGTGGATGTGCTCTTGGAGTACCGGCGGTTCTGCTATGATGAATACCAGTATGTGAAAGACCCTAAATATGCTGACCTATATCCGAAGCAGAGGCCGTATCGTTGGCCCAAGGAGCGCCTTACAGATAGTTCGGTAGTGCAGGTGTTAAAGGCTTTGCGTGCTTTCTTTATTGATATGGAGAACACGGATGAAATTGCGAAGTCGCCTTTTAAGAAACTTACGCGGGAAAAGCAGGCTAAGATTATGATGGTGCGGTATGATTCTCCATTCTATCTGAGGGCGGAAGAGTTCCAGCGGGTGTTGGAATTGGAGGTTGAGAATGAGAGGATGAAGCTGTACAAGAACTTTTTCATCATGCTCTGTTGTACCGGTTGCCGGGTAAGTGATTTGTTGTCACTGTCCATGGAGAATGTGTCGGTGTCTGAGGAGGGAATTCCGTATATTCATTATCTGCCAAAGAAAACCAGGAATCGGCAGATGAATTTCCGGGAAACGAAAACTCCTCTCATACGGCCAGCCTTTGATATTATTAAAGCTGGGACATTTTGGTTTGGTGGTCCCAGAGATGAGAGCAAAGTGCAGCGGATTAATTACAACCTTCCGAAGTTATTAAAGATGGCGGGGATTGACCGGAAGGTGGCTGTGTACAATCATGTCAAAGGGGAAAATGAGTATAAGCCTCTCTGGGAGTTGGCAACGTCCCGTTTGGGAAGGAAAACCCACATCGATATGATGGCGAAGGTGCAGGTGAATATCTACGCTGCCGGCCTCCATTCAATTGGTGCTGACTCGGTGGAAAGATATACGCATATGGAGATTCAGGACAGGTTCACTTTGATGAATGTGGCTTTTGGTCAGAAAGATTTCCGCGTGGACAAGGACTTGAATATTGTTGAGGAGAAGTCGAAGAAGGTATCTATGAAGGCCGCTGCTGCTATTAAGGGAGAAGAATCGGTGCCTCAAGTGAAACCTTACTTCGAGCGTTTGGCGTGGTATGTCAAAAAATGATTCTGAAGTTCGTATTGAGGATGAGTATGATTTAAGGAAAGCCTCCGGCGTCATCGCGACGGCGGAGGCTGAGTTTTTGGAACGAATCGGGGTTTGGGTACCGGACCCCGGGCCGGTGAAGATTAAGGATTCTCCGGATCCGGTTCGGGTGCGGCTGCCACTGCGTAGGTCGCGAGGGCCTGCATCGGCACGGAAGTCTCGCCGGTGGAGGAGTTAACCAGGAAGTACTTGAAGAAGACCTTCGGGGCGCCGGTGCCCAGGGCACCGTGCTTGGCCTCGTAGGCGGTCTTGATGTCGATGGCATCGGTGCCGGGCTCCTCGACGTCCATGATCTGGACAGCCTTGCCGTAACCACGGGTGACACCATTGCTCTGGCCTTCGGATGCCTGGATGATGAGGTAGATGCCTCCATTGTCGGAGAGCTCCTGGTCCAGCTTGAAGGTGAAGGCCGCGCTGGAGCACACGATGGTGGCGGTGGGAGGAGTCTCCACGCCGGTGAGGGTGGGGGGCATCAGCATGATGTTGCCGCCCAGTTTCACGACCCAGAAGTTGAGCCGCTGGAACAGGTTCAGGCCGGAAATCTTGCCTTTGGTGCCCAGAACGGACTTGGCGTCCTGACTCAGGGCGAGCTTGTTCCAGGCGAGGATCTGCTCGTTGGTCAGGGACTTCCACTTGGTGGTGATCATCTTCATGACACCCTTGTTCTTGGCCTGGTCAACAGTACCGATTCGGCCGCCGTAACCACGGTTCTTGATGAACTTGCGGCCCTTGACTTTCGCTGCGGTAACGCCCTTGGCGCTGCCGGACATCTCTTCGAATGCGATGGAGGGGATGTATTTCATAAGCGTTTAAGGTTAAGAGGGTTAATGGATTTGAGTAATAGATATAGTATAGCAAAAGCTAACAAGATGAAAGTGGCGGTGCCGGCGTGCATCCGGGCTTTTTGCCACCAGGTGAGTTTGCTCTCTATTTCGACACTCCGGGTGATGATTCGGTCCCGGTAAACCAGACTGTCTTTATAGACGGTCTCGGTCTTGACCTCGACGGGCAGCTTGACCGGTTTGGTCTCCAGGGAGTGATGAAGGAAGCCGTTTGTCACTTTGGCCTCGCTCTTTGCATAGGCGTTCTCCAATCTGGACAGCGTATCGAGCGTAACGTTACGCTCCATGATAACCGGGAGTTCCACCGTTACCGTATCCGTCTTTGTCACCGTCTGCGTTCTCACCTCAACCCGGGTACTGTCCGACTGGGAGAATGGACAGGTTTGCCGGACAGTACCGCAGGAAGAGGCTGCCAGAACGGCGGCGAAAAGCAGAAAGATAGAGAAGAGGTTTTTCATAGGTTAGGTTGTAGGCTTGTTTTCATTTTCCAATACTTGGTCCAGTTCGGCCTGGAACTTCCGGAACTTGACATCGTAACTGGCTTTCACACCCAGGATGGCGCCGCAGAGGATAAGCAGCTCACTCACGATACTCACAGCACTGGTGTCAATCTGGCCCAGGGGCTCGATGAAGAAAAGGCACACGCACGCGATGAGGACGCCGGCGCTGAAGCTCGCGATGGCAATGATGCCCTGAAGGCGCGTGAGTTGCATTTTCTTCTCGTTGGACATAGGGCCTGGGTTATCTGGTGGGTATCACAACCTTGAAGAACTTGCGCGAAGCATTGGCGGACTCGGTCACGTTGCCCTGCTCGATAGTGAGGACACCGTTGTTGATGTTCGCATGGTAGAACTTGCTGCCGGTCTGGGAAGCGTAGTCCTCGGTGAAGAACACCGGACAGCTGCAGCTGACTATGGAGGAAAGGAGGCCCTGAAGGGAGACCTTGACATAGGGAGCGCCCTCATCAAAGGTCAAGGTGTCTGCCCGGAACACCAGTTCCACATAGCTGCTATCGAGCACGGCCAGAAACTCTGCCCCGGTCATCGAGCCCTGGGTGACGGTGAAGTTGAGTCTCTTCCGGGTCCCGGGAGCCAGTTCCAGTTTCCGATTCTCCGGAGTGAGCAGGCACAACATAATGATGGTATACTGGCCGTCGGCGTCGTAGCCGTGGATGGGACGGACGCGGATGGTGTTCTTGTCCTTCAAGAATACCTCTGTAATGGTGGCGTCGTTGGTTTCGCCGTCTCCGCGGATAACATAGGCGGCAGCCTCACGGCTCTTTCCAATCTGGAAGTCCTCCTGCACCTTCACCTCAAGGAAAGGCGCGCGACGGTACTCCTCAGCGGTAGTGGTCACATTGATCTGGCCA
This sequence comes from uncultured Bacteroidales bacterium, assembly GCA_900320795.1. Lineage (GTDB taxonomy): Bacteria > Bacteroidota > Bacteroidia > Bacteroidales > UBA932 > Cryptobacteroides. Next base: position 2,541 of record ONTQ01000080.1, on the reverse strand, counting down.
AACATTACCGTAAAATAACGGGTCTGCTTGGGCATCAGGATGATATCGTTCTCGGATGCTCCGAAGTTGTTGCTAATGACTGTGAGCATGGTTATTCAGATTCTAAGTTTGCACAGACAGCCGTATCCTTCGCAGTCGCGTTGAAATAGGGCTCGTTGTTATAGTTCGTAAGTTTGACGGTCTTTGCTCCCAGAGCCGTATTCACAGACATCTCCAACAGCCCAAAAGACAGCGTTCCCTCGAAGCTGTGCTTGGCCAACAGGAAGGCTTCGCAGGTCGGAGTTCCGTCAGGAATGGAAGGAATGGAGAAGGTGGATTCCGGATTACTGCTCAGTGAGAAGGCCATGCGTCCATTCAGAAGCACCCGCCCGTCAACCATATCCATGTCCATTGAGTAGATGTAGGTATAGCGGACACTGCCCTGGGTCTGAGATGCCAATACAATCCTGATGCGTCCGTCAACATCCGGAGCCACGCCACCGCCACCATCCCGCACCAGCCAGGCATGGAAGAACGGGACGTAGCCTGTACCATAGGACATGGCATGGGGTACGCCAGAGAGCAGTAGGGCGCTATCTTTGAACCGGCCCTCGATGATGGCGCAGCCGGGTTTGCTGTCGCATTGGCAGGTCACGAAAGGAACCACGGCATCCACGTCATCCGGGAAGTCCTCGTCCGCATTGGTGACGATGTCAATCTTCTCGTATGGCTTATTGAAGGTGAGCTCACTGAAAGTGAAGGCGAGTAGCATGAAGTGAACGTTGGCGTAGTAGTATTTACTCTGGACATAGCCCAGAAGCTCCGACTGAGCCAGCTGGGGCGTCTTGAGCTTTTCCAAGGTCACCTGCAGGTCGTGGAAGCCACGCAGGCCAAAGAGGGTGAAGATCCAGATTTTCCGTTGGTGGCGGTCCGGCCAGAGGTCCAGCTTCTCGATGCAGAGCGTGTCCCTATTCTTAATCCAGCACTTGGCCGTGGTACCCATCCATGCATACGGCCCCATGGCTGCGCAAAAGCAACCGGCAACGGCGGAACGGCTGAGGCTCAGGTTGGGAAGGTAGACTTCCAACACCTTGGCGTTCTGATACGCCTCGTTGGTGTCATTGTATTCGAAGCTGCCGTTCAGCACAATCTCGTGCTCACTCTGGTAGTCCTTGAACTGGATGACTCCGGCTCCGAAGTTATTTCCTGTACTCTGTATCATAGTTAGTTCACGAATTCAAAGGTTAAACTGGTGCCGAACACCTCACCAATCTTGCCCCACACACCACCGCGCTTTGCGCACACGAAACGATACTGGCTTCCCCAATCATAGGTGTACATATTGAAGAAATGAGGCATATAACCTCCATTGCCATTGGAACGGCCCAGCATGACGCTGGTGAATTTCTTGCCGGCACGGTCGTAAGCCGCCTTGGTAATGTCGCAAAGGGCCTCCTGCACATTGTGCTTGGTGGCGTCATACTTGATATCCGCCGTGACGATAGTGGAGCCCTGCGCAAACTCCACGTCCAGGTCCGTGATGAACTTCTGGTCGTCATCCACGATGTCGGAGTTCTTGAAGGTGGTCCTCTTGGCCATGGCCCGGCCGGTGTGGGCGCTGCCGTCCTGGCAAATGCGGGAGACTTTCACGGGAACGCCGGTAAAGCCGGTAGCCGGGTCAATCCAGTACATTTCCACGAAATACTTTTGTCCATTGACAGGGCTGGTTCCCATCACATTCTGGAATGCCTCCGTAAGGTCGATGTCTCCCCAGTCCGGCACTTTGTCGGGGGAGATAATCACGGTTTTGTCCCAGCCATTGGATACACCACGGCTCTGGCCGTTGGACATCTTGGCAACTAGGAGAAGTTCAGCCTCAGGATCCGGGACACCGGTGAAGAGAATGATGTTTTCGGAAATGCAGTAATCCGTGAACTCCACAGTAGGGATGGCCACTAAGTTGGCTGGGGCAGAGGAGAGAAGCTGCGCCTCGCCCACATAGGCGCGGTTGGAATTGAGCTTGACAAAGAGGTTGCTCCCGGAGAGCTTGGCCTTCTGCCCAAAAACGGACTTGCCGGAGACCGTCTCGGCCAGGTCCTCCCAAGTCTTCTGTTCTTCGGCTGTGAGGTTCTTGTATGCCTTGGAAATCTTTGACAGGGCGGAGCGGCGCACGAGCTGGGAAGCGGTGGCGTATCCGGTGGGATAGGCCTTCAGCGAAAGGATGCTACGACCGTCCTGAAAACGAGCCGTAACACCCTTTGCCGAGCCGGAGAAACCTCCGAATGCGATGGAAGGAAGAGCAATCATAGCACATCTAAAGTGTTAGTTTAGGTTAACAAAAGGGTTTGGCTATGGCTCAATGCAAAAAGGGGCTTGGATATCGCCATATCCAAACCCCTGCGCAAAAATAAGAAAATGTTTTTACAATAACAAATTATTTGTAAATAAAAATACTTTCTATCAATAAATTAATACAAAATATATCAAGTTATACTTTAAGTTATCTTCTGTGCCTGGTCAAATCTTTGTAACCGTACTCGCGATTCGGGTTTATGAAGTCCA
>ONTQ01000160.1 GCA_900320795.1 uncultured Bacteroidales bacterium | reverse complement strand
CTCTGAACAAGATAGAAGAAGCCGCTTTTGCGGGATGCTCGTCTTTACAATCGATTAACCTGTCGGGAGCAAGTCAGATAGGAGATAATGCCTTCAACAGCTGCCATGGCCTTACTGAACTCAACTTCAGCTGGCGATTGCAGAGTATTGGAGAATCAGCATTCGTCGGTACTTCTATTACAAGCTTGGTCCTTCCGGAGGGAGTGAAAACCGTTGGTAAGAGGGCGTTCAAAGGTAATTCGGCATTGGAGTATGTCTTGATCCCTGCTTCGGTAAGGACCTTCGGGGATGAAGCATTCTTGAATTGTACAAGCCTTTCTCAAATTGTTTTTGAAGGTCGTCCGTCCGATGTGGATTATGGGGCGTATATGTTCAAGAATTGTACTTCTTTAAGGCAAGTTACCCTACCGTCATTAATGCGTTCCATGCATGGAATGTTCTACGGTTGTTCCTCCCTTCAGACAGTTGTGATTCCGGGACCGCATACCTATACGCCCTCGTCTTCCAAGAACTTTCACATCGTCGGTGACGATTTTGCATACTGTACTTCTCTGACTACGATAGACATTCCTTCGAATGTCAAAACTATCGGTAGGGGTACTTTTGAGGGCTGTACCAATTTGAGGCATATCAATATCTATGGTGAAGCCCCTCACTTGTGGTATGGTGGCGGTCTATATAGCCTGAAAAACTATCAGATTCATGTCAATTCGTATGATGATACTCCGACTACTTATACATGGGATAATGGATGGAATGAGGTGTGGGACCATATCGTTTTTGACCTCTAGTCCTCGTGCCTGACTGTATTTGATCCTTCCCGGCCGGCCGCTTTCCCAGCAGCCGGCCGGGGTGCCATTTCCCACAAATCTGCCGTTTCCTGCGAGATACGATGCATTTTGTGCAGGGATTGCTAAAAATGCTAAAAGTTTTTGACGAAATGCTAAAAAGATTCGTTTAGGGGCGTTGTATCTTTGCATTAAGTGAAATCAACCTTGATGCATATGAAACGCTTTTCTTTGCCTCTGCTGGCCTTGGCGCTCTGCCTTTTCGGTTGCACGCCCAAGGAGAACCCGACGCCTACCCCGGATCCGAAACCGGACCCGAAACCGGATCCGCCTACGGAGCAGGTTGTCCCGGCCAAAGTCACCCTGAATGAAACGTCCGTGTCCCTCACGGGCGAGGAGAGCAAGGTCGTCACCTTCACCTCCGCGACGGACTGGAAGGCGGCCGTCGCCAGCGACGGGTCGTCCTGGCTGACCGTGAGCCCCACCTCCGGCAGCGCCGGAACCACCTCCGTCACCGTCAAGGCGAAGGCGAACCCAGCCTATGACGACCGCAAGACGACCTTCACGATCACGGGCACCGGCAAGGACGGGTCCACATCGACGGGAACGGTCCATGTCACCCAGGCCGCGACGCTGGGTATGGTCGTGGAACAGAAGGCGTTCGAGGTCGCCGCGGCCGGCGGCACGGTGACGGTGAAGGTCAAGGCCAACACCGACTACACCTATACCATCGACGCATCCGGCCAGGGCTGGATCACGGAAACCACCACCCGCGCCCTCACGGAATACACGCACACCTTCAAGGTCGATGCGAACGACCGGTACGACTCCCGTCAGGGCACCATCACCTTCAAGAACACGAAGACGGGGGAGACGGACCAGGTGACCGTCACCCAGGACGCGCTCCTGGGCATGATCGTGGAGCAAAAGGCCTTCGAGGTCGCTGCGACGGGCGGCTCCATCACCGTGACGGTGAAAGCGAACACCGAGTACGATTACGTCATCTCCGAGTCCTGCAAGGAGTGGATCACCGAATCCACCACCCGTGGCCTGACGGAGTACACGCACACCTTCAAGATCGCCCCGAACGACCAGTACGACGAACGCATCGGCGTCATCACCTTCCGGGATACGAAGACCGGCGCGACGGAGGAAGTGCAGGTCAGGCAGGCCTCGCAGTCGGGGATGTTCCTCGCCACCGACTCCGCCGAGGTCAGCTGGGAGGAGCAGACGATCGAGGTGAAGCTGATGACGAACCTGGACTTCAATGTCAGTATCTATAACGACTGGATTGCCCGGGTCGATACCAGAGGCCTGCCGGAGGATATCGTCTTGTTCCGGATTGCCGCCAACGAATATGGGACCCCGCGCACTGGAGAGATTCATTTCTTTCCCGCCGATGGGTCGACACCGGCCGTCTTCACGGTGAAGCAGGGCATTTCCCCGGAGTTCGAGGCGGAACGGACGGCGCTGATGGCCATCTTCAATGCCCTGGACGGGCCGAATTGGGAATCCCACGAGAACTGGGGTACTGAAGCGCCGGTCACTATGTGGCCGAAAGTCATGTGTGACGAGAACGGCCATGTCGTTTCACTGAATCTGAACGACCCCGGAATCAAGGGAAGCCTTCCTCCGGAGATCGGGAATCTGCCCTATCTGACGGACCTGAATATGGGAGGCCCTTATGTCGACTGTCATTTCACCGGCTCCCTGCCGGAAGAGATCGGGAATCTGACAAACCTGAAACGTTTGCAGATGGACAATTGTCCGTTCGAAGGCCGGTTGCCGGAATCCCTCGGGAATCTGTCGAATCTGGAATGGCTGTATATCGCGCGCTGCGAAAAACTGGCCCCGGGTCCGATCCCGTCCTGGATCGGGAATCTGACGAAGTTGAAGCTCATCCAGATCTACGGACACAATTTTACCGGCCAGTTGCCGGAATCCCTCGGAAATTTGACCAACCTGGAGCATCTGGATATCATACACTGCTCGCTGGACAGTACCGTTCCGGCTTCTTTCGGGAATCTGAGGAACCTCAAATTCCTCCGGATGTCCGAGAACGGCAACCTGCACGGACCGATCCCTGCGTCGTTGTCCAATCTCCCGGAATGGTGGCGTCTCTGGCCCGGTGTTGTTTACGGGAACAGATTCTCCCAGCAGGACATCGTCGATTCCAACCTTCCTGCGCCGAAGGGGCAGAAACTGACGGCCAGTGACGGAAGCACCCTCGACCTGGATGCCGTCCTCTCCGGGAACAAATATACGTTGCTCCACGCGTGGGACATCGATTTCCCGAATTGTCTCGATTTCATGCAGACTCTCCGCAATTACTACAAGCAGTTGCCTTCCGGAGGATTGTATGTCTTCGGATTGATGAGTTCCAATAAGTTGGAAAGCGCCCAGGCCCAGGAAGAATACAATCAGGCGAAGGGCATTTACGCCCAATATGACATTCCTTGGAAGCAGGTCTTTGACGAGGTTTATTCGTACAACCGTCCTTTCGGAGATGAGTATGGGGACTCCTGTTATCCCTACGGAAGCATCAATG
>ONTQ01000222.1 GCA_900320795.1 uncultured Bacteroidales bacterium | reverse complement strand
CAAGATAGTCCTCATCGCTCTCATACAGGGTCGTCATCATCATCGAACCCTGGTCAAGACCGTCGGTAAAGGTTACCATCGACACGCTGTAGAGATCGCTCGGGAAGTCTGCGGCAAGGAGGCTGTTGACGGCCTCGTCGACCGAGTAGTACAGCAGGGTGCCGTCCTTTGACGGGAGTTCGTCCACGAAAGCGGTGAAGCCGGACTTGCTGTCCTCGTCAAGATGGCCGATGGGATACCTGTACAGCATCTGGTTGAAGCCGATGATGCCGAGGTACATACCGCTTTCATCTCCACCCGTGGGCGTCTCCGACTCGATGTGACGCTCGAGAGGGCCGAGCCTTAGGAGACCGTTGCGAGCAAGCGTCTGGCTCCTGGGGGCGTCTGTATGACCGATGAGCACGTTGTTCGACGAGTAGTACTCCATACGGAAGCCCTGGGAGAGGGTGGTCGGTAGGGTGGCGATATAATATACTCCCGGGCCTTCGAGGTCTATCCTGATGCTGCTGCCGGTGGAGGATCCGAACGATGCCGAAGGGGTGTCGTCCTGGGAGAAACTGACATTCAGCGTACCGTTACCGTGGAGGGCTTCGCCGCCAATGGCGCTGAAGGTCACGTATGCAACGTCAGTACGGCTGATAGAGAAGCTCACGAGGCTGGTGAGGTTGTAAAACGAAAGGGACGTGGCGCCGCTGACGTCCCCGGTGCGGCAGGCGGCCACGTGGGCATCGCCGAAGGCCCCGCTCTGCTCGGCCTTCACGGCCCCCCTGAGGGTGAAGGACGTGGATGTGTTGGCACTGATGGACTCTCCGCCGTAAGCGGCAACGAAGAAGGAGGAGCCGGGAGCCACTGCAGCGTTTATGTCAGTCTTGAGCCCGGCCTTCGGGACGGTATGCTCCCCGACTGTACCGTTCTTGGCCATATAGTAGCGGATAACGTCTCCCTCGCTCCAGTCCACCTTGCCGGAACCGGCATAGGAGGTCTTGGTGCCGGCGTCTTCGAAGGAAGCCTGGAAACAGACCAGCGTGGGGTCAGTACTTTCGGACCCGGTCTCCTGTACACAACTGTTCGTGAGAGCTACAGATGCGGCGAGTGCTGCCGTTGCAAGAATAAAAAACCTTCTCATAGCTAGCCCTCCCATACGTAATCAGATTCGTCGTAATCCTGGTTTGCGCCGCTGCCTGTAAGGCAAATAGCCAGTTCCTCGTCGAGGAAGACCGGGACGCACTCCGGCCTGGTATATAACTTTCTATTTTCCATCGGGGTGAAAGATAATCGGTTTCAACCTGCTAAGTTAACGATTTTTTTGCTCGAAGGACCCATGGAGCCATGAAAAACATCTCAAGGCAGGTGCATATCAGTTCAGTCCAAGAGCAGAAAGAATAATGCTGCGCATCCTGCGTAAGCTGCGCAAAATTTGCTTAATTGACAGGATTATTGTATAATTGCAGGAAGAAATAAACAACACCGTGATACAAGATGCCGAAACTGCATTCAATAAACTTCGACATTATCCGTCGTTTCAGCGAGGACTTGAATCGGGAGGTTCTCTCCTGGTCCAAGGCGCCTTGGTCCTGGGACGATATGGTGGCTCAGTATCAGCGGCTTCATTCTCCCCAGAATCAGACATCGACCCGGCAGTAGACCAGGAAGGACTTCTGGAAAGTTGGGCGGAAGCCCATAGCTGCTGGTTTCCCAACGCGAATTCACATATCACCGCACAAGGCTACAGGTTTTACGGCTTTGGCGGAGAGGCACAGGTCTATGCCGAACAAGACAAATACGTGCATAAAGTCTGCAGGATAGGACAATACGAATCCCCCGGACGCTTCATCGACCGACTGATCATCGAGAACGCGCTCTGCCCTGCTGCGGCACTTGAGGTTGAAGGCTTCGGCAGAAATGCTGACGGCGAGTTTGTTGTCCTGCTGCGGCAGCGATTCTTTCGTCAGGCGCATATAATGAACGAGAGAGATATTTCCCTTTACATGAAATGCCTTGGATTCAGGAAAAAGATAGATGAACGATATGGCGTGATAAGTTATCTCTCAGACCTGGTCATCGCTGAAGATTTACATCCGGGCAATATCTGGATGACCGAGGACGACAATATCGTAATAATAGATGGAGCTTTCTTCTTCAATTATCCCTCTCTCGGATTAGGGGGCTCTTTCGGATTATAGTTTTTGATAAACAATACCGCCCAGATCTTTGCATCCGAT
>ONTQ01000128.1 GCA_900320795.1 uncultured Bacteroidales bacterium | reverse complement strand
CAGGGTGGCGTCGTCGATACGGTACTGCCATACGTTCAGGCCGTCCCAGATGGGAGCATAGTAGTAGCCGGTCTTGTCCTCGAAGTCCTGCATATCGGAATTCTTGAGGCTCAGGGAGATAGGAGTATCAGTGAGCATCTCGTAACCGCGCGGGACGAAATCGATGGCGAAGTCCTGGTTGGCAGCCTCGGTGGGGAGGTCTACAGCCTGCAGACCGTTCAGGGATGCATTTGCTTTCATGCGCTCTTTCACCGCTTCGTTGTTGGCATACTGCTTCTGGGTAAAGATACCGCCGGCAAGATAGTCAAGGGCATTGACTGGAGCGTCCTCAATAAGCGGAGCGTCGTTTCGTCCGGAATAGTTGTTGGGGTAGAACACGTAGAACGAAAGGATGCCGTGCTTGGCGTTCTTGGGCTTGATGACCTCCTCTTCCTTGACCTTTACAACCTGAATCTCGCGCTCGCGGTATTCGTTGCGGTACATGGTGGCGGATCCGGTGCTCCAGCCGTTGTTGCGCTGGTTGCCCAGGTAGAAGGTGAAGCCTATATCGAGCCCCAGGTTGTTGTCGAATTTGTGCGCCGCACGGTCGCGCTGGCCGTACTGCAGGTCATGGTTGGTCTGATAGAGGATGTCACGGGCCTTGATGTCCAGGGACACGCGCTTGTTCTTGTTGAAGAACTGGCTGTACTGGATCTCAAAGTGACCGGCCCACTCGTTGTCGGAGCCGTATGCGTGGTTATAACCGAAGTGATGGATGCCGCTGAAACCTATGTTGGCCATCCACTGGCCCATCATGCGGTCCGATCCGTAACCTTCGTAACCATTGAACAGCCGGGAAAGGTTGAGACTTACAAGAGCGCCCAGGTCGATCCACGGTGTTTTCATGCGGCGGTAGGGTGTACCGTCATGAGTACCTATCTGCCCGCCGTAGCCGTAACCTTCGTTGGCATTCATGAATTCGGTGTATCCGCGCGAGTTGGAATAGATGGCCTCGACTTTAAGTGCGAGTCCGGGAATGAACCATTTACCGAAACCGATGCTCACATCAGGAGTAACTGTGCCCCAGAAAGGTCCCCAGCTGGAGTAGTCGCCGCGGAAAGAGTGGGCGCCGACGGTCCCATAAACGAACCAGTTGCGGCCGAACGAGTTTGACATAACTCTCTGAGGATCGATCAGAGTGTCCTTCTGAGCCACGATTTCGGTCCGGGGTTGGGCGGTTACCGTGTCACGGTACACCTCACGGTAATCTTTGTACTTGTCGTCAATCTGGGCCCATGACGGGGCTGCGACCGACAATCCCAGGGCGAGCGCTAGCAAAGCCCAGGCAGTTTTAATCGTTTTTCTCATAATTTTGAATGATATTTATTGTTTGTGTTTTTCTTTGCACTCGACGAGCATATACCCGTTTCTCATCCGCTTGCGTACAACCATCTCGTTTACGTTGCCGCAGGACTTGAGGGACGGGATGTTGTCTTTGGATATTGTTGCAAACATCCTGAATTTCATTTTCTTGCTGATTCGCATCAGGCTCTCCCACATGGCAGTGCCTATGCCGTGGTTCCGGTATTCATCTCCGACTATCAGTCCGGCGACGCTGACGCCCACGAAAAAGCACCGCAGGAAGAAGTATCCGGTAATGGTGCCGTCTTCCTTTTTGGTCGCCTTCATCATCAGGAAAGACGGATTGCGCCAAAGCCTGCGCAGGGCCTTTTCTTTGAAAGAGTGCGGAGTAAAATACTTGAGACTCTCGTCGGGAATGGCTGTAAGGAAGGATGAAAGAGAGGGAATCTCTTCTTCCTTTACCATGGAGAATTGGTATCCATCCGGGGCTTCATTCTTGATCATTACGGCCGCCAGGTCAAATACACGGCGTGTAATCAAGCTGAAGATCAAGCCGTTTATATATTCAGCAACGTTCCAAAGCCACGGGAACGCGTGTTTTATAGCAAGCAGTAGCTTAACCATTATAATATGCTGTGATAGAATTCTTTAAGGCAATTGCGTACATATCCTTGCTCGAATCTTCCTGCAACCATTTCCCTGGATTTCAGAGACATTCTCGCAACCGCCATCGGGTGTTTTGCGAAAGATTTCATAGCTTTGTATAACTCGGCCTCGCTTTTCGGGGCCACGATGATTCCATTTACGCCATCCGTAATTATCTCCCGCGAGCCGTTGATGTCCGTGACAATGCAGGGGAGGCCCATAGCCCCGGCCTCCAGGACGGTGTTCGGGAAGCCCTCACGGTAAGAGGGCAGGACGAAAGCGTCGGATGCAGCCAGCCAGGGGCGGATGTCTTCCTGCCAGCCGTCCGAGGAATGTATGTTCGGATTTGAGTCAATCTTTGCGAGCACGTCCTCCGGCAGCGGGTCCTGCTGCGGCTCCATTTCTCCTACCAGGAACAGATGAACGTCGGATTCGGAACTCAGGCGGCTGAATGCGTTTACAAGTTCACACAAGCCCTTGTCTCGAACGAGCCTTCCAATGAATGCGAAAGTGAAGGCATTCTTGCCTATAGAGTATCTGCGCCTTATAGACTGTGCAGCCGCATCCGTGGCGGCATTGCGGGCATACCATGACATGTCGACGCCCCGAACGTTCCCGTGGCCCAGGATAGTCACCCTTTTCCTTGTGATTCCGTTGGACTCGATGTCTTTCTTGATTCCCTGGCCTTCAGCCAATACGTGGGTGGCGCATGACGCCGTGATCCTGTCGGTAGTTTTAAGTACCAGCCTTTTAAGACCTTTCGAGCTGGGGAAAACAAGTCCGGTGAAAGTGTGGACGCGCACCGGAACCCCCGCCAGCCGGGCCGCCGCCATGGACAGGAGACCTGCCTTGGGAGTCATTGAATGAACCATGTCGGGGCGCTCTTCGCGGAACAGGCGGGTGAGCCGGGCCAGCGCCTTGAGGTCCTTGACGGGCGACGGTCGGCGCTCCATCGGAACGGCCACGGTCCTGACGCCTTCTCTTTCCGCCACTTTGTCAAGCAGGGGGCCGGGAGAAGAGACGGCCAGCACATCGTACTCTTCCGACAACTCTTTGAGCAGCCCACGGCAGAAAATGTCCAGGGACAGCGGAACCGTTGTTATGCGTATAATCTTCTTGCGGTTCAATTTATCAGAAGCTGTAGGTAAGACCGATACCGTATGCGGAAGGACCAAGTGTGAGCTGTCCGCCTTGTGGATCGGTTACTTTGACGCGCGCGGAGCCTTCGGAGAGGGCGGCGTCCAGCAGACCGTAGAGGTAGAGTCCGGCCATGACCCCTATGCAAGCGTTGCGGGAGACCTTGTAGGAGTCAACCTTGCTCTGCCAGCTGTCGACGTTGGATATCCCTTTGACAACGTTGTCATAAGCCACATTCTTCTTGTATTGATAGATTGCCATGCCTGTGGCGAAGGCCAGTTCGCCGCCCAGAATGGCTGCGCCGCGGCCGTTTGCCCCCTTGTAGAACTGCCCGGCGCTGGGGATAAGCGACAGGAGGGTCGCTTTGGTGTTGTTGCACTCCTGGACTTCAAAGGTGTCGAATAACGGCAAGGCGTTTTTGTCGGTAACGGCAAACAGCTGGTAGAACTCGAATCCATACTCATTGTCGGAGTAGTCCTCGAAAGAGGAGTAGCTGTCCACCAGCCGGGCGTATACAGTAGATTCCTGATTCTGTCCGAAGCTGACGCAGTAAGTGGTTGACTCTCCGGGGCCTGCAGCCAGACTGTCGAGCTGCATGGTCATGGGATCCGCACCGTACTTCTGGCGCACATAGGTAAGTAGGGGCTCGAAGCGCTTTTCCTTCAGCTTGGAAAAATCCGCATCGAAGGTATGGAATACCTTGAATTCGTAATTTGAGCTCTTGCGCTTCTTGTTCATAAACTCTTCACCTTTGCGAATCCACTGTGGCTTGATTGCAGATGAAGCCCGGACTTCCAAACTTGAGGAAAGACCAGCTAGTGCCATTGAAAGCAGCATGGCGAGGGTAAGTAATTTTTTCATTGCTGTATTATTGTTTTGTTTATTCTCGAGTATATTTTAAGGTAGCCGGCCGCGGTGGAAGAAATGTCATAGTCGTTGGCCCGTTCAAGGCACAGGGCACCGGTTTTCGCCGCGTCTTCCGGATTTTCGCAAAGGTGCCTTATTTCAGAGGCCAGTGCAGCCGAATCTCCTTCGGGGAACAGCACTCCGGCACCTTGTACCATGTCATGGACGCCGTTCACGTCGCTGGCCACAAGAGGCTTTCCCATTGACATGGCTTCGAGTATGGATAAGGATACCCCCTCGAAATGAGTTGACATCACCACCACGTCAGCGGCTTTCAGCAGCTCAGGGACATCGCTCCGGACACCAAGGAAGCGGACCCTGTCCTCGACGCCAAGCTCTTGCA
>ONTQ01000033.1 GCA_900320795.1 uncultured Bacteroidales bacterium | reverse complement strand
GAAGAAGGCACGCTTATCACCGTAATGCGGGGCTTTCCAAGCCCACCGGAGTCGATGGCGAAGTCCTGGGGAAATTCTTCCACGTTCTTCCGCATGAAAAAGGAAGCCTTGCTGTCGGGATCACGGATCTCGTCGCTCACGAAATCCCAGACAAAACGAGCCAGACCGGCGTCGCGCATCCTTTTCATCAGCAAGCGTTCACATTCTGTAAGCGCATTCAGACCCACGAACACATACTGCCCCGTATAGGGAAAAACCTCTTCCAGAATATCTTTGACAGCCATCCCGGCATGCAGACGGTCGGCAAGGTCACGGTACACCATCCCTTCGTAAGCCATTCCCTTCTCCTGTAAGCGCGTCCGGAAGCGGACATACAAGGGATACAGGAGATTCCACAGCTTCAGGAAACGGGCTTTTACATCACTGCCTTCGGGATTCACGTTCAACGTCCCCTTACCATCCCGGAAATGAGCCAGAAAATGTTCCACGGCCAGACGCTGGTTCTCACTCAGATACTCATATCCATCCTGAATGGACTTGAAATCCGAGACGTTCCGAAGAAGGCTTTCCGCGTCCACCAGGTATTTGTCGATATCCTCAAAATCGGAGAGCATGACCTCTCCCCAGAAGATGAAATCGTCCAGCGGCTCCGCCTCTGCGTTCAGTTCCCGATAGCAGTCATACAGTTCGAGCAGTAGTTTCAGGCGGTCCGTCACCTCCGCCCGGTACACTGAATAGAAAAAATCGTTGATGGTGTACATGGGCGGTGTGAGCAGCGGAACACCGTCCCCCTTTTCCTGCACGATGTCTCCCAGGTATTTCCGGAAAAACACCATGGACCGGCGGTTTGGAAATACAAAACAGGTGTTTTCCAAATCACCGGTGCCATAATAATGTGCGGCGACCTGCCTGAGGAATGCTTCCACGCCTTAACGGATTTCCAGGGCGTAAGGCAGACGGGCGTAGACGAGACCGGGGGTCTGCGCTTTTAGCCCGCTGACAGCGTCGCCAAAGGCCTCAAAGGGCGTCCCGGACAAAATGCTGGGCTCGTCAGCTCCCTGTCCGATGCTGTTCATGAATTCCTCGATAAAAGTAAGCGGCTGGGGATACCCCACCACCCTGTACTCGTCGGAAGAATAGAAATCGGCCAGGGAGGCCGCGTAGGTAATGGCATCTTCCAGCGTACCGATCTCATCCACAAGGCCGATTTCCAGGGCATCCGCTCCGGTCCAGACACGGCCCTGGGCGATCTCATCCACACGGGCGGGGTCCATGCCACGGCTGGAAGCCACCAGATTCACGAAACGCTCATAGATATCTTCCACGGAGGCCTGCATGTACTGCATCTCCTCTTTGTCGAACGGACGTACCAGCGAGAACATGTCGCTATGCTTGTTGGAACCGACGGTTTCCACGCCCACTCCGATTTTCCTGGTCACCTCGGAGAATTCCGGAATCATGGAAAAAACGCCGATGGAGCCGGTAATGGATGTGGCGTCAGCATAGATTTTCTGACAACCGTTGGAAATCCAGTAACCGCCGGATGCGGCATAATTGCCATAGGAGGCCACCAGCGGCTTTTCTTTCTGCAGAAGGTCCAGGGCGGCACGGATTTTCTCAGATGCCGCCACGCTGCCACCGGGAGAATTGACGCGGAGCACCACGGCTTTCACGCTCTTGTCCTTGCGAATCTGATCAATAATCTGGACAAAGCGGTCACCGGCCACGTTGTTGTAATCCTTGCCGTCAACGATATCGCCATCGGCATAAATGACAGCGACATTGGAGCGGCCGGGAAGACCGGTCACGTGATTGCTCACATAATCGGCAAAGGGGATGAGCCCCAGTTTTTTACTGTCCTCTACCTGCGCCAGGGTGCAGAGTTTCCCAAGGAGGGTCTCATGGTCCACCAATTCATCCACAAGGCCGGCACGGAGATAATCCTCCGGAAGATTAAGGGCCAGTTCGTCGATAAGGGCGTTGAAAGTCTCCTCCGACAGGTCACGGGACTCCGCAATGGTACCGCCGAGCACCTTCCACGCCGAATTCACCATCTCCTGAGTCTGCTCGCGGTTTTCGGGAGAAGCACTTGAGCGGATATACATTTCACCGGCGCTCTTGTATTTCCCATGACGGATAAGTTGCACATGTACGCCCAGTTTATCCAGAATATCCTTGACAAACATCAACTGGGCCGACAGGCCGATCAGCTGGCCATTGCCGCCATGATGCACGCCCATATAAATCTTATCGGCGACGGAAGAGAGGAAAAAGGATCCGTTGGAAGGATTTTCCACATAGGCAACAACCGGCTTTCCGCTGTCCCGGAAAGCGGCGAGTGAGGCACGGAGTTCCTCTGCCCCGGCCATTCCGATCACGGCAGCGTCGGCCCTGAGAAGAATATACTTGACGCCTGGATCGGAGGCAGCAAAATGGATAGCCTCGACTGCATCATGCAGGCCCACAACCGGCGTCATGTCAAAACTCATGGACATCATGCTGGGGGTGGAGGAATCCTTGCTTTGTTCCTCGAAGAGAATAGTGCTCATATCCAAATCCAGCACGCCGTTTTTGGGGAGGGACGGGGTGCTGCCAGCCAGGGAGCCGACAAGGAAAAAAAGGAGAAACAGGAAGCCGATAATCCGAAGAACAAAATAGCCGCAGATGACGGCAAGCATGGTCTTGACAAAATCTTTCATAAAAAGGAATAATTATTTTACGAGTTCTGTAGCCTTGTTCCAGTCGATCTGGGTCTTGTAGAAATTGTCCAGGAAAGCGGTTCCCCTGGAAGGAAGATACATGGACAAGCCACTGTAGATATAAATCGGAATGCCAAGGACATAGGGCGTCGCAGCTTTATAGATAACACATTCGTCCAGGGCGTCATCGAGCCGGGCTTCCTCCTCAGAATTGATTCCGGCCTTGAGCAGAATATCCTTGAAGTCATAAAAATAGTGACGGCCATAGCGGAAATAGCCCTGAACATAGTTTCCGTTGAGTACACGGATTTCCGTACGATACTTCTCGAAAAGCTCCTTGCATACCGCAACCAGACGGTCCATCTTGCCCGGAAGAACAGCCGTGATGGTTGCCGAGCGGTTGTACCCGGATTGCCGGTTATAGAAATTAAAATAGTCCTTGCAGACAGCGACCGGATCAGGGTCCTTTCCCAGCAGATGGGAGGTAATGACATCGTATATGAAGCCATTGGCGAAGACTTCAGCAGGAGAGAAGCCGATGACATCGGCAATATCCCTGAAAGCATAGGCTACCTCCACACAGCCGGAATGGCAGGCATCCAAGAGCAGATAATCCAGATGCATGGGAATGGCCTCCACGAATTCCTTCAGTTCCATTTCGACACTGCCTTCGGGGGTCTTATCCTGGCCGATGGACCGGAAAGGCCCGGCAGAGGGCGCCTTTTCGTAAATGGACGGAGATTCAAAATACCCTTCCGGCAGCCAGCCCGAGGCATGGGAGGAGAAAACCACACCGTACCCCTTGGCCGGGAAACGGTTTTGAATATAGGAAAGGGCCTCATGGATGGTTTCTCCACGGCTCAAGGGTGTTTCCGCATCCCAGACCAACAGGGTATCCCGGTGGACATTGCCCTGAAAATCTTGATATAGGCGGTATAGGACTGCCGGTGAAGGGGTTTCGTATTGACCGGATGACGTCACAATACGGCTCAAAACCATCAGAATATCGGACGAATAGGATGTTCCGACAGGGAGTTCTCCGTTCTGCAAGTCTTCCAGGTCATTGGACAGATAATTGGAAAGCGTATTGAAACCGGCCGAAATCATTATCATCACGCGACGGGACAGCTCGGAATCAGACCTCTCCGGAAAGACTCTTCCTCCGTTGTCTTCCCCGCTGAAACCGGATTCAAAATTGGGGTCTTTGAAGCAAGATACGCTCACAGCAAGCAGTATCAGGAAACTCCATATGTGTAATCTGTTCATAATACAATTGACAATTATACAAAGTTAGTGATTATTTTCTAATTTTTGCTTTTTTCTCACTTTGCTTGTATCTTTGTCAATCATGGCACCCTGTGCCCTTAAAGGTAAGACAGTTATGAAAAACATGGCAAAAATGATGATGATTACCAGCGCGGCCGCTCTGCTGGCCGCTTGCGAGGGACCCACCCGGGAGAAAGCCGCACCGGATTTCAAATATACCATCGACGCTTTCGCAGACATCAAGGTCATGCGCTACCAGATTCCCGGCTGGGAGAATCTCACCCTCCAACAAAAAGAATACGCCTATTATCTTTCCGAGGCAGCCAAGTTCGGCCGCGATATCCTCTGGGATCAGAACTGCAAGGACAATCTCCGGGTGCGTCATGCCCTGGAAGCCATCCTGGAGACGGAAGGAATCGATACCACCACTCCCGAATACCAGGATTTCCTCACCTATGCCAAGCGGGTGTTCTTCTCCAACGGAATTCACCATCACTATGCAGAGGACAAGTTGTTCCCCGCCTGCCCCAGCCCGTATTTCGCCTCTCTTTTGGAGAAGGCCGGCATCCAGGACGAAGGCCTGCTGGATGTCATTTACAATCCGGAAATCTGGCCGCAACGCCGCTCCACAGAAACGTCCGGGGACCTTGTCCGGCTCTCGGCCGTCAATTATTATGAGAATGTTTCCCGCGATGAAGTGGAGAAGTATTATGCAGGCATCATGAAACCGGACGACCCCGAACCGGTCTCTTACGGCCTCAATACCAAAGTCGTAAAAGGGAAAGACGGCAAAATCCGCGAACTTCCCTGGAAGGTCGGCGGCCTTTACTCCCCGGCCATCGAGAAAATCTGTGAACAGCTGGAAAAGGCGAAGGCCGTGGCTGAGAATGACATCCAGAAAAGGGCCATCGGCCTTCTCATCGCATACTACAAGACCGGAGATCTCCGGAAATGGGACCAGTTCAATATCGAATGGGTGAAAGACACCATCGGCACGGTGGATTTCATCAACGGCTTCATCGAAGACTATAATGATCCCCTGGGCCGAAAAGCCTCCTGGGAAGGTTATGTGAACATCAAGGATTTCGAGGCATCCAAGCGCACGGAAATCCTTTCCGCCAACGCCCAGTGGTTCGAAGACAACTCCCCGGTGGATCCCCGGTTCAAGAAAGCCAAGGTGAAGGGCGTATCGGCCAAGGTTATCAACGCCGTCTGCCTCGCCGGTGACAGTTATCCTTCCACGCCCATCGGCATCAACCTTCCCAATGCAGACTGGATCCGCAAGGAGCACGGTTCCAAGAGCGTCACCATCGCCAACATCACCCACACCTATGATTTCGCCGCCCAGGAACTGCCCACCAGCACCCTGACGGAATTCGCCTATGACAAGAAGGAAATCGAACTGGCCAAGAAATGGGGCACCATCGCCGATGAAATCCATACCGACCTCCATGAATGCCTTGGCCACGCTTCCGGACAGTTGCTGCCGGGCGTGAGCACCACGGCCATGGGCGAATACGCATCGGCCCTGGAAGAAGCCCGGGCCGACCTCTTCGGCCTGTATTACACCGCCGACCCAAAGATGGTGGAACTGGGTATCATGCCGGATCCCGAGGCATACAAGGCAGAATACGCCAATTATATCCGCAACGGCCTCATGGTCCAGTTCACCCGGGTGGAACTGGGACGTCCCAACACCGAAGCCCATATGCAGAACCGCAAACTCATCGCCGAATGGTGCTATGAAAAAGGCGCCAAGGACAAGGTAATCGTGAAAAAAGTGAAAAACGGGAAAACCTTCTTCGTCGTGAAAGATTACGTGAAACTCCGCGCCCTGTTTGCAGAACTCCTGGCCGAAATCCAGCGCATCAAGAGCGAAGGGGATTACGAAGCCGGGAAAGCCCTCATCGAGACGTATGCCGTGCATATCGACCCGGCCCTGCACAAGGAGGTGAAAGACCGGTATGAGGCACTGAACCTGAAGCCCTATGGCGGATTCATCAACCCTGAGATCCAGCCTGTCTATGCCACAGACGGCACCGTAACGGATTTTGTTCCAGTCTATACGGACGACTATCTGGGACAAATGATGCTCTACGGAAAGAAATACGCCACCCTTTGATCAAAGATTACAGAAACTACCTCAGACTCGAGCGAAGGATGTCTCCCAATACGGTGACATCCTATTGCCATGACGTCAGCACATTTCTGGACGCGTGCGAACTGGAGCCCAGGGCAGTCACGCCGGCCGATATCGAATCCTATCTTGGGAAGGTTACGGCCAAGGGCCTTTCCAAACGAAGCACTGCCCGTCTGGTCAGCGCCCTGAGGAATTTCTTCGCCTGGTGTGTGGAAGAAGGGGAAATCAAGGACAATCCCTGTGACCGGGTGGATGCCCCCAAACTGGGCAAATACCTTCCCGCTGTCCTCAGCGTAGAGGAAGTATCGGCCATACTGGACTCAGTCGATCTAAAAGCGCCCTACGGAAAACGCAACCGGGCCATCCTGGAGGTCCTCTATGGCTGCGGTCTCCGCGTCAGCGAAGCCGCATCTCTCCGCATCTCGCATATTCATCTGAAGGAGGGCTTTGTGGATGTGACCGGAAAAGGAAATAAACAGCGCCTGGTACCCCTCGGAGATATGGCGGCCGATGCAATCCTTGCCTATCTCCCAGACCGTCCCACCCCGGCCTCCGCCGCATACGACGACTTCCTTTTCCTGAGTCGTTTCGGAAAACCCATCAGCCGCGTTTCCCTGTTCAATCTGGTCAAGACGCAGGCCATGGCGGCAGGCATCCGGAAGGAGATTTCACCTCACACCTTCCGTCACTCCTTCGCCACCCATTTAATTGAAAACGGAGCCGACCTGCGCATCGTTCAGGAGATGCTGGGGCATGAAAGCATCCTGACAACCGAGATTTACACGCACATAGACAGCTCAACCTGGCACAAGTCAGTATTGGAACACCATCCCCGCAAATAGCAAAAAACCGGTTCCAAAGTTGCCTCCGAAACCGGTTTCTTGACGTGTACTAAAACCTAAACCTATTATATAGATGCAGAAAAAAATAAAACGTTGCAGAATTTTTTAATTTTCTACAACGTTTTATTGTTTTTAAAGGGAATACCTATTTCGCAGCATCCACGGAGACTTTACGGAAGTCCTTGAGGTCTTTCATCAGATTAAGGGCGGCTTTACGGGCGCGGGCACCAGCAGCCTTGTTGCCCTTAACTACCTGGGCTTCTGCATTCTTGGCGAAGTCTGCAAATTCGGCATTGATTTTTTCAACAAGCTCTTTCATGATGGTTTTGTTTTTATTGGTTCGTTAAACGTTATTGCTCAAACTTTTGTGCAAGGTAAAGAATTTTTTCGAAATTGCAAAAGAAATAAACAGAAAAAATTAGAATTCAGGCACTTCGCCACCAGTCTCGGGCTTTTTTCCATCTTTTTCGCGACCATTTGGAACTTTGCCGGGACGCGTATTCAGAGAATTCATTGCCCGGGCGACACCGACCGTTGAAACATCCTTGATTCCCTGGATGATACGGGACGCCAACGCCGGAATCGACGCTTTTTCTTCTGCGGACAACTCTCCGAGGACATAATCCACCTGCCGGCCACGGGAGAAATCGTTTCCAATCCCGATCCGGATCCGGGTCCACTGATCACTCTCCAGCTTCTCAGTGATGTCTTCCAAACCGTTATGCCCACCCGAAGAGCCACCGGGACGCATCCGGATGGTCCCGAAAGGGAGATTCAGATCGTCCGAGATTACAATGAGGTTTTCCAGGGGAAGGTGCAGTTTCTGCATCCAGAACCGGACCGCATTGCCACTGAGGTTCATATACGTGGACGGCTTCAGCAAAACGAACCAACGTCCTTTGAAAGAAACCTCCGCCACGTCTCCGTAACGGTCGGTCCTGAAAAGGACATTGGATGCCTGAGCCCAGGCATCCAATACCATAAATCCCATGTTGTGCCGGGTAGAAGCGTATTCCGCCCCTATATTTCCCAGTCCGACAACAAGATACTCCATTACTACTGGTTAGCGGCCTTGGCAGCCTCCTGAGCCGCCTGCTGCATAGCGCGGGTGGTCTTCACGGAGCAGATGATGGTGTTCTTGTCGGAGACAATCTGGAGACCTTCGAACTTGAGGTCGCCGGCGACCATACGCTTGTCCAGTTCCAGAGAAGTGACATCGATGTCCAGCTGGTCGGGGAGGTCCTTCATGAGGGCGCAAACCTTCAGGCTGCGGGCGCTCTGGGTGAACTTACCACCGGCCTGCACACCTACCGGGTGACCGGTGATGTTCAGCGGAACGGAAATAACGATGGGCTTGGTCTCATTGACGGCGAGGAAATCCACGTGCAGGCAGTTGTCCTCTACCGGGTGCCACTGGTATTCGTGAGCGACGGCAGTGTAAACCTTGCCGCTGAGGTTCAGGTCCACGATATAAGAGGCGGGCGTGTGGGTAAGACCCTTCAGTTCTTTCTCGTTAACGGTGAAGAGGATGTTTTCCATGCCCTGTCCATAAAGGTTGCAAGGGACAAGACCCTGGGCGCGGAAGGCCTTGAGGACGGCCTTGTTGCCCTTTTGGCGGATTTCGCCATTCAGCGTAAAATGCTTCATTGTAAAGAATTGATAAAAATGTGTTACTCAGTGCTCTCTTTCAAGCACCCCATTGCACCAAAAAACCTTTGCGGCTTTTTAAGCGCGCAAAGGTACATAGAATTTTCGAATTTACAAAGAATTGACTCAGAAACTCGTAGCAATGCCGATGAAGTCGTCCGCCTTGAGAGCGGCGCCGCCGATGAGGCCGCCGTCAATGTCCTTTTCGGCAAAGAGTTCCTTGGCATTGGAAGGCTTGCAGGAGCCGCCGTACTGGATGGTCAGATCGTCGGCCACCTGGGCACCGAACTTGGCCTCGATGACATTGCGGATACAGGCGTGGATTTCCTCGGCCTGGGCGGCCGTGGCGGTTTTGCCGGTGCCGATGGCCCAGACGGGCTCATAGGCAATCACCACGTTCTTCATGTCCTCGGCGGTGAAATTGTACAGGACGTTCTTGGTCTGGGCGGTGACCACGTCAAAGTGCTTGCCGGCTTCGCGCTCATCCAGGTTCTCACCGACGCATAGAATCACCTTCAGGCCGGCCTCCAGGGCAAGCTTAGTCTTCACGACCAACTTCTCGTCCGTCTCTCCGTAATACTGGCGGCGCTCGCTGTGACCCAGGATAGTGTACTCGCAACCGAGCGACTTGAGCATGGCTACCGATACCTCACCGGTATAGGCGCCTTTCTCATGGTCAGCGCAGTTCTGGGCGCTGAGTTTGACCTTGCTGCCCTTCAAGACTTCGGCCACGGGGGCCAGATGGGTAAACGGCGGGGCTACAACCAGCTCCACATTGGCAGGCAAATCCTTGGCCTTTTCAACGACGGCTTTTGCCAGTTCAACACCTTCGGGAACGGTGGTATTCATCTTCCAGTTCCCAGCTACAATGTATTTTCTCATAACTATTTAACAGACATGACTGCCGAAGCAATCGAATTTAACTTCACATCCACGGAATCTGCACGGGAGGCCAGGATGCAAGGGACCTTGGTCCCCACCAGGAAACCGGCCTGACGGACGTCCTTGGCCAGTTTGGAATTGGTCTTCCAGAACACGTTGGCACTCTCGATATTGGGGAAGAGCAGGCAGTCGGCATCGCCGGCCACAGGGCTCTTGAGTTTCTTGATTTCCACAGACTCCATGTCGATGGCGACATCCAGGGCCAGCGGACCGTCGCCGATGGCCTTGATCTGACCACGGTCGCACATCTTGGCCAGCATGGCACCCTCGATGCAGGCGGGCATGCTGTCCAGCATCTGCTCGGAAGCGGCGATGAAGGCAATCTTGGGCATCACGATGCCGAAACTGCGGGCCACATTGGTCACAAAGCCCGCCATCTTCACCTTCTGGCGGAAGTCCGGAGCCGGGATGACAGCCATGTCGGTAATGAAGATAAGCTTATGATAGCAAGGGTTCTCGATAACGCCCACATGGCTCAGCAGGCCCTTGGGAGGCAACAGGCCAACTTCCTTGTTCAAGATTGCGCGAAGGAACTTGTCGGTGGAGCAGAGGCCCTTCATCAGGACATCGCCTTCCCCGTCATGAACCATTCGGACAGCCTCGGCCACAGCCTTCAGTTCGTCCTTGATGTCGACGATGGCGAATTTGTCGATATCGATCTTGGCTGCCTTGCAGACCTCGGCGATCATCTCGGAATCACCTACCAGGGTAACCTTTACGAAACCCATATCGCTGGCCAGGGAGGCAGCCTCGATGGTGTGGGAATCAACACCCCAGGCGGCGATCATTCTCTTGCAAATGCCTTTGGATTTGAGCTCGTCAAAAAGCTCGTTGAAATTGCTGATCATAGTCTTATTCTTGATTATCTAATACTAAATGCATGGTATCGCGGGCAATCACCAGTTCCTCGTTGGTGCAGATGAGGGCGGCCTTCACCTTGGAGTCTTCCGTCGTGATGATGGTGTTCTGCTCAAAAGCGACATTGGCTTCGTAATCCACCTTGAGGCCCAGATAGGAGAAGTTCTCCAGCACGCGACGGCGCAGGCGGCTGTTGTGTTCTCCAATGCCGCCGGTGAAGACGATGAGGTCAACTCCGTTCATGGCAGCGACATATGAGCCGATGTTCTTGACAATGTCATAGGTGAACTTCTTGAACACGAGTTTGGCCTTGGGATCTCCGTTGTTGGCCAGTTCGTCAAGTTCGCGGGCATCGGACGTTTTGGTGGAAACGCCCAGGAAGCCGGATTTACGGTTGAGGATGACGGACATTTCGTCGGGAGTGACACCCAGTTTGTTCTCCAGGTAAATGACGGCATTGGCGTCGATATTGCCCACACGGGTGCCCATAATCATGCCTTCCAGCGGGCTGAAACCCATGGACGTGTCCACGCACTTGCCGTTCTGGATGGCGCAGATGGAACTGCCGGCGCCCAGGTGGCAGGTGATGATCTTGGAATTGTTGATATCCAGGCCGGCCAGTTTGGCGCCGACACCGGCCACGAACTGATGGGATGTGCCATGGGCGCCATAACGGCGCACGCGGTATTTCTCATAATACTCGTACGGAAGGCCATACATATACGCGTAGGCGGGCATGGTCTGGTGGAAAGCGGTATCAAAGGTTACTACCTGCGGAACGGAAGGAAGCACTTCCTGCATGGCGTGGATGCCCAGCAGGTGGGCCGGATTATGAAGCGGGGCAAAATCGGCACAGAAGGCAATCTTATCAAGGACGTCATCATTCACAAGGACGGAACCGGAAAAGAAATCGCCGCCCTGCACGATACGGTGGCCGACAGCCTCGATGTCTTCCAGGGACTTCAGGACACCGGTCTCCTTGTCCGTAAGGGCTTCCAGGATGAGTTGCATGCCCACCTTGTGGTCCGCGATGGGGACATCCATCACAATCTTGTCCTTCCCGGTGGGGGTGTACTGGAGAATACCGGCAGGAAGGCCGATTTTTTCTGCGATACCTTTGGCGATGATATCGTACACGTCGTCGCTCTTCATGTCCAGAAGCTGATACTTGATGGACGAGCTGCCGCAGTTAATAACGAGAATAATCATGGTTTATTTGTGGTTGTAAAATTAATTTCTCTTTAATTTATGCAAAGATACGAAATTATTGCTAATTTCGCACGTATGGTCGAGGCGAAAAGCATAGAAACGCTGTCCGTCACTTTCACGGCAGGCGTCATCGCAGGAACAGGACTCTCCGGAGCCAGTCCCGCCTTCCCCTGCCTGTTGCTTGTCCTGCTCGTTCTCCCCCTCCTTTTCTACCGCCGCCTGATACAGCTTCCGCCAGCCGGAAGTACAGCCATCCTGGCGTTTACTTTCCTGTTTCTGGGAATGTTCTGTGCCTGGAACGGAGCCCAGCCCGGTGTCGTTCTCCACAGTTTTCCGGAAGCATCGGCCGCCCGGGCGGTGGAGCGGCTCCGTGCCCTCATTGACAGCCTCCCTTTCCAGGCCGATGAAACCGCCCCCCTTCTCAAAGCGCTCCTTTCCGGAGACCGGAGCGGCCTTTCCCGGGATACCACCGCCATTTTCCGGCAAAGCGGCGCCTCCCATATCCTGGCCCTTTCCGGGCTCCATATCGGCATTATCTATCTGGCTTTCGACAAATGGGCGCAACTCATCGGCCATACGCGGATGGCCCGGATTCTCCGTTATGCAGCCATTCTCTCCGGTGCCGGTTTCTTTGTCCTCATGACGGGGGCCGGCCCATCCATCGTCCGGGCCTTTCTGTTTATCGCCATCGGCGAAACGCTCCGTATCATGGGACGGCCGCGGAATTCCGTGAAGGTGCTCGCCCTGGCCCTGCTGATCCAACTGGTGTTGGACCCGACGGCCGTCCGTAGCCTGGGATTCCAGCTCTCCTATCTTGCCATGACAGGCATTTTTATCCTTTTCCCCATCCTGGAAAAATGGTACCCCGACGGCAGTTCCCGGAATCCGCTCCGCCGCATCTGGAAGATGGCCGCCCTCAGCATATCCTGCCAGGCATTCACCGCTCCCCTGGCCTGGTTACATTTTCATACCTTTCCGGCTTACTTCCTCATTACCAATCTTCTGGCCATTCCTCTGACCACCCTGCTGATGGGGTCGGCCGTCCTGACCGCAGGCCTTTCAGCCTTTGGCGCCTGCCCGGACCTCCTGATAAAAACAACAGACGGCCTGAGCCGTCTGCTGCTGTTCGTGCTGGAAGTCATTGCCTCAATGTAAAGCCGGGACTGGCCCATTCCTTCATTTCCCCGTCTGCATCTTCATAGATCAGATAGCCCTCCAGTCCGGGGCTGTCCAGCAAAAGGGCCTTAGCCGGCTCCAGCCCGAGGACCATGCACCAAGTGGCCAGGGCATCCGCCTCGGCCGCGCTGTCTGCGGAGACGACGGTGGCACTCAGCAGGTTGTGAGAAACGGGGAACCCTGTCTTGGGGTTGATGGTGTGGGCATATTTATGCCCGTCTTTCATATAGAATTTCCGGTAATTCCCGGAAGTCACCACGCCGCGGGGTTTTCCGCCGGAAGTCCAGACGCCATCCAACTCATCGGATGCCTCCTCGGGCTGATCGACGGGACGGTCGATTCCCACGGCCCAGTCTTTACCGGAAGGATTCACGCCGTCACACCAGATTTCTCCGATATCCACCAGCATGTCCCGGACACCGATGCCGTACAGGTAGCGCGCGATGACATCGCAACTATACCCTTGTGCAACGGCATTGTAATTGAGTTGCGGGAAGCCAAGGGAAGCGGGGTCCACCTGCCCGTCCACGACAGGCAGGGACGCAGGGAGACGGCCCATGCCGCATTTTTCCATAAGAGCAGACACTTCCTCTTCTGTCGGGAAACGGCTGTTTTTAAAGCCGAAACCCCAGGCATCGAAAAGCGGACCGGCAGCACAGTCCAGCATCCCCCCGGAACGCTCCCAATACTTTCGCGCCAAACGGTACATCTCCATAAAGAGCGGAGTGGCCGGCACTTTCTCCCCTGCGTTGAAACGGGCCACAAGCGATTTTTTGTTGTAGCCGGACAACGTCGTATCAATTTGAAGAAGAAGGGCATCCACACTGTCCCGGATTGTTTCAACGGGAACCTGCACATCCTTAATGTTCAGTTTGACAGAGTAAGTGCCCCCCTGGGCATACCCGGTAATCTGGACATAGCGGTCTCCCTGCCGGGCGCAACCCAGCACCAGGGAAAGGCAACACAGGAAGAGGAGTTTTTTCATCTTGGCAAGAAATTTGCGTAAAATTACAAAAAAATAGCGATATTTGTAGGTTGAGAAGATTGTATATGAAAAAAATAAGCATCGTCTTTATCGTTTTCGCAGCCACCCTTGCCGTAATCTCCTGCAAGAAAAAGGATGAAAACACCACCCTTCCTTCCCTGAGCGGGTTCAGCATCAACACGGCCATCCCGTTCGTCAGGGAGGGAACTTCCCAGACATTCCAGCTGGACATTTCGGGGCTCACCACTTCTGATGGGAACGAACCCGGCCCGCTGGGCGTGGCATGGAATATTACCGGCTCCAAAAGAGATACCCTTACCCGGGATGTCTATGACAGCAATCCCTCCTTTACCGTCAAGCCGGAAAAGACGGGCAACTATACGGTTACCTGCTACATTTTCGCCCTGAACGAGGATTACTACAGCACCTCCGTCGCCACCTCTTTCTCCGTCATCGATCCCGGTACCGCCATGGAAGGCCAGGAAGCCGACCAGATCGTCATTATCGGAGACAAATCCTATTACGCCTTCGATGCCGGAGGGCTCATCTGGATGGGGCAGAATCTGTATGGGACATCGGCCGGAAGGGATTACAAAAACTGTGAGGTGGTATCGGACGTCTTCGGCCGGTATTATACCTGGGAAGAAGCCCAGACGGCCTGCCCGGACGGATGGCGGCTTCCCACCGCACAGGAGTTTGACTCCATCCTCGGAAGCGTTTCCGGGGACCTCATGGTAGAAGCCAAGTTCCAGAATGTCACGATGTGGACCTACTGGCCTCAGGTCAAAATCACCAACGCCCGTAAATTCAATGCCATTCCCACCGGCTACATGGACCTTACTTCCGACGAATCCATGTTCGGCTATCTGGACTATGCCTGCTGGTGGACGTCTGACGAATCATGGGACGGAGAACAGGATTGGGGCGTTTACCGATACATCTATGAGGACGAGCCCATCATCATGAAGGGCAAGGGAAGCAAAACCTCCCTCGCCCTCAATGTCCGCTGCGTAAAAGAAATAGAAGAAGACTAGCGCAAGTCCGTAATTACAAAGTCCTTCGAAAGCGATTTCACGTCTAACGAGAAGTCGCTTTTTCCTTGCAACGCTCCATAAACGATATCCTTGAGATGGAATCGCGCCCGGGTATCTTCATCCAGGGTGAGGGTCACGTCCAGAAAATCCTCTCCGGAAGAATTGACCCGAATCTGATCCCGGTAGTTCTTGTAAGAAGCGATGAAAAGAGCCGGATTGGTGAAGAGGTCTTCCTTTTCCACTTTCTCAATCACCATCTCTCCGGCCGATTCGTCCACAGACCAGCGGGTGGTTCCGTCACTGACGACCTTCAGGCCCAGGCCTTCCATCCGGTACGCATTCCCCTCCACACAGACATCCCCGTCCGTAACGGGCGTAAAATCTTCTCCGTTCCGAGAAAGGGAATAGGTATAGTGGAAACTGACCCGGTGCCCTTCCACCTTGTCCAAAAGAGGGATACTCCCCTGGGCGTTCGCGCAGAGGCAGCAGAGGAAAAATCCGGCGATGCTTAAGAATCTTTTCATTCTGGGTTCATAAAATGCTGCAGGACCTCGTCCAGTTCTGCCAAGTCCTTCACGAGGACTTCCCTGGGCTTGGAGCCGTTTTGCGGGCCCACGATGCCGGCAGCTTCCAACTGGTCCATCACTCTTCCTGCTTTTGCATAACCCATGCCAAGTTTGCGTTGAAGGTCCGAAGTGGACCCTCTTTGGTTCAGGACAACCGTACGGGCGGCTTCTTCGAAACGCTCGTCCAGCTTGTTCATATCCACCATTCCTCCACCGCTTTCTTCGCCCTCAGCGGCCGGAGGTTCCGGAAGATAATATGGCGTACTATAACTCTTCTGATAGCCCGTCTGATCTCCTACCGCCTTGGTCAGTTCCACAATTTCGTCATTGCCGATAAAGGCGCATTGGACACGTTCCATCTCCACTCCCGTGTAAAGAAGCATATCTCCCCGGCCGATGAGTTTGTCGGCTCCGGGCTGGTCCAGGATGGTGGAGGAGTCGATACGGGAAGTGACACGGAACGCGATACGCATGGGGAAGTTGGCCTTGATGAGGCCGGTAATCACATCCACGGTCGGACGCTGTGTCGCCAGGATGCAGTGCAGGCCGGCGGCACGTCCCTTCTGTGCCAGGCGGATGACAGACGTTGTGATGCTTCTGGCCAGCGCCTTGGACTCCGGGCCGGAGCCGACGGACATGGTAAGGTCGGCATATTCGTCAATGATGACGACAATGTACGGGAGGAAATGGTGACCTTCGTCCGCCCGCAGGTGATGTTCCTTCCATTTGGAATTGTACAACTTGATGTTGTTGACATAGGCTTTGGACAGGAGTTCATAGCGGGCATCCATTTCCACACAGAGGGAATTGAGAATGGCGGCGGCATCCTTGGCGTTCTTTACGATGGCCTTTTCGGCCTCTTCCTGTTCACTGACAGCATTGGGCAAAACAGCCAGATAGTGGTGCAGGAGGTTGGCATACGAGGAGAACTCCACCATCTTCGGGTCTACAAAGACGAACTTGAGCTCGGAAGGATGCTTGGAATACAGCAGTGACGCCACAATCACATTAAGGCCTACGGACTTACCCTGTTTGGTGGCACCGGCCACCAGAAGGTGCGGTGCATCGGCCAGGTCGAAGACCTTCACCTGCTGGGAAATGGTATAGCCGATGGCAACCGGAAGCTCCGCCTTGCTCTCACGGAAAGCCGCATCGTTGAGAAGAGCCTTCAGGGGCACCATGGAAGCTTTGTCATTGGCAACCTCGATTCCCACGGAATCCGACAGCGTGGTGATACGCACACCCTTGGCATTGAGGGAAATACCGATATCTTCCTGCAACTGCTTGATGGCCGAAATCTTCACACCGGGAGCCGGATAGACTTTATAAAGGGTTACGGTGGGGCCCACGATTGCCGTGACATCCCGGACCTGGATCTTGTAACTCGCGAGGGTCGCACGAATCTTGTTATTGTTGCGGCTCAGTTCATCCTGCGATACCTCATGACGGGCATTGGCATAATCTCCCAGAATGTCCAGGGAAGGGGTTTTGTACTTGGGTAGCCCGTCCGGCGGATCCAGCCGGTTGTCAATGGGCTTCAAGGGTTCTTTCACTTCCTGTTCCAGCGTGTCGTCCGTAACCACATGGATGCCGGGCTCGTCCGCTTCGGAGGGCTCCTCTTCCGTATCTTCCCTGTCCGGCTTAACGCGTTTGGGACGCGTTTTTTTGGGTGTAACCTCTTCTGTCTCCTCCGCCGTTCCGGAAGCGACAAATGCCGGCTGGACCACCTCCTCTTCGGTCTCCAGGGTATCGGCCGTTTCAACAGGCATCTCTTCGACCGGATCCGGGCCGACAGGGACTTCTTGTTTTTTCGCCATCAGAAAAGCGGCAAAACGGGCGCTCATACAGTAGAACCAGAAGCCCAGCAGCATGAGCAACAGCACACCGGTAATGATTTCGCCCACCTTTCCGACCATAAAACCCACGACGGCAGCCCCGGCCCGTCCTCCCAGTCCGCCGCCGAAGGCGAACTCCCAGGAAGGATGGATCAGGCTCATCAGCGCCAGTATCCAGGAAAGCAGGAAAGACAGGGTAAGAAGCCCGTAGAACCATTTTTTCAGACGGATCGGACTCTCCTTCCAGAGCAGTTTTACGCTCCATGCCAGCAGAAAGACAATGATGCAGAACGCCGCGAGGCCAAAACTGTCCGTCACGAGCAGATGCCCCACAGAAAGACCGGAAGAGGCTGCTGTATTCTCGACAGCGGCATCCGCCGCATGCAGGGCACTCTGGTCCTGTTTCCAGGTAAACAGATAGGAAACCACCGAAATAATGACGGTGAGGGTAACAAGAAATACAACACAGATACCCGCATAGCGGATACCTGTCTGTTTACGCTCCGAAAGGGAATTCCAGTACTTAATGAAAGGATTCATTTCTTCTTGCCGTTTTTACCCCGGAAATTCCGGTTGAACTTGCCTCCCTTATTACCTGAGAAGCCCAGATTGAGTCCCGGACGGGAGAAGGAAGCTTCGGCCGAAATCTTGGTGAGTTCAATCCCTTCGGGCACCTTGACACGGCCGCCGGACAAGCGTTCTATATCCTGGAAAATAGTGGTATCCGCCACAGTATCCTTGTTCCAGATAAGGTACTGCTGGCGCATATAGATGGCCAGGGAACGGATCATCGCCGTCTTGGTCTCCCCTTCCGGCTCCAAAGCGATCAAATCCAGGATGCTCTCGATGTTACGTCCATAGTGACGGGCACGGATGGGTTTGGTATTCAGCGGGATCGGATCCGGACGGCTGTTGATTACATCCGGCTGGGGTTTGGGGAAAGGAGCATCCACATCCAGATCGTACCCGGCGATGATGAAAAGGTGATCCCAGAGTTTCTGGGTATAATTCTCCTGCTGATGCACCAGCGGATTGAGGGTTTCCATCACCTTCACGACGGCATAGGCCTGCTCTGTCCGTTTATCGCGGTCCGGAATGTCCTTGAGCTGTTCCACCATCTTGAGCACGTTGCGGCCGTACTCGGGCATCTGCAGCTTTTCCGCTTCTGTATTGTAGTAGAGTTTAATCGTATTCTCACTTGCTTCCATGACGCACATTATCTAATTAACCGACTACAAAGATAGTGAAATTATCGTCTAAATACCAAAGGTATCCTTCAACTTTTCCATATCCCATCTTCCGGAAAAAGCCGACATAGCGTTCTACCTGTTTTTTATAGCTTTCCCGTTTTTCGCCGAACTTATAATCCACCACCGTCACGTGCCCGTCCGGATGGAGTACGACCCGGTCGGGCCGATACTCGAGGCCGTCGGGAGTCAGAATCGGGACTTCCCGGAAAACACGGATCCCGCGGGCAAACCAGCCCATGGATGCCACCGAAGCGATGCGCCCGGCGAGAAAAGCCTCCGTTTCTTCCCGGAGCGAGTCGGGAAGCTCTGCTGCATTCACCGCCGCATCCACGGCGGCGGTAAGATCTTCGGCAGTTTCCATCCGCGAGAGGATTCCATGCAGCACATTTCCCCGGATACGCCGGCTGGCCTGCGGGCCGAAAGACCCGTCCTCGCCGAAATAATCCGCCGCCTCTGGGCTGACCTTCAGGCGGTTACCGCTCTCTGCCGGATAAGATTCATAGGTGATAAAAAGGGGCTTTTCGTCACTTTCTTCCCGGGAGATTTTTTCGAAAGGATACGGAGTCCCCCGGGTATAATGTTCTGTCCGGACAAAAGCGTAAAGAAGCTGGGACATGTTCTTGTATTCCTTGACGCCAGATTTGGGAAGCGGTGCAGCAATCACCTTAAGCCCGTATTTAGCGCGGGTAAGCGCCACATACATGACATTGATATTGTCAATGGCCTCCAGTTTCCGCTCTCTCCGATAATCGGCCGAGAACAGGGATTCAGCAGCCGTCGAATCCAGGGAAACGTGAAAGACACCCTGTGCCTCCTTCTCAAGACGCGTGCCTTCGACAGCCGGCTGGCACCAATACGAAGATGCTTTATAGAGCGTAACTTTCTCGGCAAAAGGGACCATCACAAAGGGGAATTCAAGGCCCTTGGATTTATGGATGGTCATCACGCGCACGCTGTCCCCGGTCTGTGGCGAGGCAATCTTGGGATCCGCCTCTTTCCAGTTTCGCAGGAAGGCCGACAAATTGTTTCCCCCCGTGGAGACCCAGTCCTGCAGATAATCCATAAACGACTGGATATAAGGAATCTCCGCCTCGAAGGTCTGCGGATCCGATTCGCGGAGATCCCTTAGGAATCCCTCCGCCAGGTCAATCAGCGAATGGTAATGCTCCGGAATCTTTACATCCATGGAAGCCGCCAGGTAGGCTGCGGCAGAAGCCGCTCCCTCCCCCTGCGGAGCATCTGAAAGAGTCAGTTGCGAAACTAGGCGCCGCACCGTGACCGAACTCTTGATAAAGAGGGAATCGTCCGACACCACGGGAATATTTTCCGCCACCAGGGCCGATGCAATCGCGGAACCGTCCCGGTTGCTGCGCACCAGGATGGCAACGTCTTCCCATTTTCCTCCCCGGGAACGGATGTCCCGGAGGGTATCCAGGATTTCCTGCATCTGGTCCTCCGCGAACCGTATTTCGACAGATCCGGGTTCCGGATCCTTGAAACAGACCTTCTGCTCCACATCCCGGTACAGGTCTGAAATGCTGCCCGTGGCAGCGGGGTCTTCCCCGCCCTGACGGTCCAGCTCTCCGGAGGCAAACGTGAAAAAGGCATTGTTGAACGCCACGATCTCCCGGCAGGTGCGGTAATTCCCGTCCAGGACGGAGCGCTGCACCTGACGGAATTCCTGCTCCAGACGGCTTCCCAGCAGATTCCAGTCGCTACCTCTCCAGCGATAAATGCTCTGTTTCACATCCCCCACTACCAGCGAATCATTTCCTGTACTTTCACTGCCCAGAAGGAGCGGACGAAAATTCTCCCACTGGATATCGGCCGTATCCTGAAACTCGTCCAGGAGGAAATCCTCGTAACGGACACCCAGTTTCTCATAGATAAAAGGGGTATCCGTCCCGTCGATGATACTGTGCAGGATGGTATTGCTGTCATCGATGGAGATGACATTCTTCTCCTTCTGGATCTGGACGAAAGCCTCCCGGAGTTCTTCCGCGACACCGAGGCCGTAAAGCTGGCCCATGATGGTCTTTGCCGTCAGATATTCCTTATAAGGTGTGCCGAAAAGGTCCAGAAAAACCTGGAGGGGGGCTTCCAGCACGCCTTCCAGCTTCTGTCGCATCGCGTCCTTTCCCTTGGCGAACCACTGGCTGGAATCCGGCGCTTTCTGGAAGAAAGTATCCGTGGGCCTGGCAACGGAATTCCTGGTATCCTGATATTTATACAGCTGCTTGAAGAGACCGCGGTTGCTGTCCGCAGGGTCCACGCCCTCGGCCCGGAAAACGTCCAGACAGGCATTGGCGGCTTCCGTAAGCTGTGTTTCAAAGTCCTTGACAATCTCCTTGCACAACTTCTGCAATCGCTCCAGTTTTTCTCTCGGAAAACGCGCCTTTTCTGCCGGTAGATCCTGCAGGCTACCCGCCACTTCCTGAAGCCGTTTGTCCAGCGAGAAGGTTCCATTTTGCAGAAGGTCCTCCTTCACACTGCCGGTCAGCCAGTTCAGAAGGGTTCTGTTCTCTTCCGAGAGGGTATCCAGCACCCGGTCCACGCTTTCACTCACCAGCGCTTCCCGGTCCAGTTGCACCTGGTAAGAGGAAAACTGGCCGATTTCCCGGGAAAAAGCCCGGAGGGTCTGCTGGAAAAAACGGTCGATGGTAGAGACGGCGAAGGCCGAATAGTCGTGCAGGATACCGGTAAGCTGCTGCCGGGCTTTTTTCCGGAGAAGCTCCGTATTCTCGAAAAGGGAGGGAACGAAATCCTTCACATAGGGCGAGGCTTCCGGCTGACTGGTCAGGGTGTACAACTCCTTGAGAATACGGCGTTTCATCTCGTCCGTTGCCTTATTGGTAAAGGTGACGGCGAGTACATGTCGATAGGCATCGACCCTTTCGTTCTCAAGGACCAGACGAATGTACTCCCTTGCCAGATTATATGTCTTGCCGGACCCGGCCGACGCTTTTAAAATCTTCAGCACAGACAAAAATAGGCATATTATTCCAAATAATTGGAAAAACAGGCATAAAAAAACGGCCCCCATTGCTGGGGGCCGAAGTCAGGGAATATTATGAAGATTAATTTTCTGCGCCGTAGCCGGGGTTCTGTTCAATCTTCACGTCCTTGTTGGACTGGATAATCTGCACCGGGATAGGAAGCAGATAGTTGTGCGGCTTGACATTGGGACGGTGACGGGTATGGCCGAGGGCGTCGGTGTAAGCTTCACGTCCGCGATCCTCGTTCTCATAACCATAGCCATACTTGCGGACACGCTCGTAGAACGTGTTGGAAGTGGTGGTGTTCTGGGTAGGATAGCAATCGGAGATGTAGGAGGCGTGCGGGTTGCAGCTCAAGCGGCTCAGGGTCACCCAACGCTGCTCTTCACCGAAGAGTTCGCGTACGCGCTCATCCAGGATGTAGTCGATGTTCACCTGGTCTGCCGTGCAGGCCTTTGCACCGGCGCGGCTGCGGAGGACGTTGATGTCCTGGGCGGCACCGGCCTTGTTGCCCTGGGCCAGACGGGCTTCGGCACGGAGGAGGTAAGTCTCGGCGATACGGATCATGTACCAGTCGGTATCGTAGTACAGGTTGCCACCGTCCTTGGCGAACGGGTGACGGTCGTCGGAGAACTTCCAGAAACGAGGGGTCACGTTGATGGTATCGGCAGCGGTCAACTCATACGGGTTGGTCTTGCCTACATAATCCGCAGCGTGAGCAGCGGCACGGGCTTCAATGGCGGCCTTCACCTCGGACCACTTCTTGCCGGACGGCAGATACGGGTCACGCTGAATCATGACCTCGGAACCACGGAAGTCGTTCGGGTCGTCCCATACGGTCGGGTTGGCATCGCCGGCAGGACGGGTGACATACTCGGA
>ONTQ01000136.1 GCA_900320795.1 uncultured Bacteroidales bacterium | reverse complement strand
TGGTGTGGAAGGCCACCTGGCGCTGCCACTGCATATCCGTAGCCTCGGGCATGGTGATCGTGTAGACATAATTGGCGTCATCGGCAGCGAAGCCGCTGTCGGGAAGAGCATCCCAGCTACCGCCATGGGCTGTATAGAAGCTCATGTTGTAGGTCATGCTGCGCCAGAGGTTGGTGGCACCGGTGATGTCGTAATGGGCACCGCTTTCGGGTTCTTCGGGCTCCTCCGGTTCGTCGGGCAGCACCGTGCCGTCATCGATGGCATGGTCTTTCACCACGATGCGGGAAATGGAAACCTCCGTATCGGCTGCGTTACCACCGAAGTCGAAGACCATCTTGACGCCGTCAGGGGCGTCGATACCAGGCAGGTCGGTGAGGTAGTAAACCGTTTCACCAGCCTCGAATTTCTCGCGCTCGGTGAAGAGGAAGTTACCGTCATCGGTCACGTCGGTGAGCTTGAGAGTGAGACCCGGAAGATCATTGTTGGTGTTGATAACCACGGAGAAGTCGTAGTTCTTGGAAGCCTCCAGGATAACGGGGTTGGTGGGGTTGATGAAGAACTGGGCCTGCCACTGGTCGGTGGTGGCTTCCGGCAGCGTGAGGATGTACTCGGGGCCGTTCTCTACGGTCTCGGGATCGGCAATCTGACTCCAGCCGGGGGCATACCAGAAGTTGAGGGTATGGTCCTCGTCGGCGGGTTTCCAGAGGTTGCTGTCGGCGTCGTACTTGAAGCCGGTGAACTTCACGGCGCCAGCCTTGCTGGTGAGGATGAACTGCCAGGCGATGGGACCGCCGCCGTTGCCGGTAGGCGTGTACCATACCAGGGTCATGGCGCTGGCATTCATGCTCTGTACATAGAACTTGGTGTCCTTGATGAAGTCGTTGTTGGGGATGTACGGGAACGGCGTTCCGGCGGGCAGGTTCAGGAGCAGGTTGTCACCTTCCACGGAGAAGGAATAAGTGGCCTCCACAGGATCTACGGCAACCTGATAGTCGGCGTCATGACCGGCCTCGCCATAGGGAGCATCCGTCACACCGACATTCACGTACACGGTACCGGATTCACCGGGATCGAATCCGTACGCACCTTCGGTATTGAAGGCAACACGGTTGTCGTACACGCCAAACTCTGCCTTTTCATCGGCCTTGGCAGACCACCATCCGGCAGCATTGCTGATGCTTTCACCGCAGGCCATATGACCCTCGGCGCTGTTGTCGATACGCCAGACACGGAAGCCTTCCGCACCTCCGGCAATGAACTTAATGTACTTGTCGAAGTTGACGAGCGTATTGTCGATATGGAAGGATTTTTCCACATAGTCGGGAGTAACACCCGCAGCGTTCATGATCTGCATCCGGACTTTATAGTCGCCAGCGTTGGTGAAAATGCGCTGCAGGCCATTCCGGGCATAACGGTCGGTATAATCCTCCGTCTTGCTGTTGTAGAAGAGCCAAATGGGAATGACACCCTTGGCATCTATCGAGAAGGTGACCTGGTTGGTCTCCTGGTCTACAGTGATGACCGGATCATACACAGAGGCGGTGGCAGGGGCCTGGGCCTCGGTAGGATGATGAATCGTTTCCTTGGCGCAGGCAGCCAGGGCCAGAACCGCAGAGAGTATATATATGAATCTTTTCATAATCAATAGTTATTCTGGGTGAGTTCATACGTCTTGCCCTTGGCCGAGTCAATCTCGCCCTGCGGGATGGGCAGGTACTTCTTGGAAGCCGTCCAGCTATTGGTACGGTAGCCGTATTCATCCGGAGTGAGGACGGTGGAAGCCTTGATACCATCGGCATCGTTGGTCAGTTCCCAACGAACCAGGTCCCAATAGCGCTTGCCTTCACCCACGAATTCCAGCTGACGTTCCTTCTTGATGTTCTCCAGGGTCAGTTCCACGGTGGCACCGTTCAGGGCACGGCCGTGAACTTTGTTCAGCCAGGCGGCGGCATCGCCGTTACCATAACCGCGAACCACCAGTTCGGCGGCGTTCAGCAGGGTTTCGGCAAAGCGATAGATACGAAGGTTGTTGTTGAAGTTGAGGTCACCGTCGGCCAGCTGACCGGCGTTGTTCTCCTTGTAGGCGATGTACTTCTCCAGGAAAACACCCGTGTCCTGATAGCGGGGGCTGTAACCCACGCCGGCACCGGCATTCCAGCAGGTGGCGTCACGACGGGCATCGGCTGCATCATACATCTCGTAGGTTTCCATACGGACGGGAGCAAAGCCCCAGCCGTTGTCATGCACGGCATCTCCGCTCCAGCCGTTGGGGCTGATCAGACGGGGCAGTACAGTACCACCTGCGGTGTAAGGCCATCCCCAACTGCGGTTTGCGTTGTCGTCCTTGTAGTTAATGTCGAAGATGGTCTCCACGCCCCACTCGCTCTCTTCCTTGAAGAGGACGCCGTAGTCGGCAATGAGGTCGTAATCGGCAGCAATGATCTCCTTCATGTAATCCAGGGCCTTGGGAAGACGCGTTGCATCGTTCTGATACATAGCCAATTCCGCATACAGCATGTAGGCCATGGCCTTGGAAACGCGGCCGGTGTCCTCGCCCGTCCATTTCATGGGCAGGGCGTTCAGGGCGATGGCGCCTTCCAGGTCGGCCATGATCTTGGCATACACCTCGTCGGCCTTGAACTGCTGGGCGGTAAAGTCGCCGGTGAGGTTCTCCTCAAAATAAGGGATGTTACCCCAGAATTTCCAGAGGATGTTGTAGTAAAAGGCGCGCAGCACACGGGCCTGAGCCTCTGCCACTTTGCCTTCCTGGGCATCCAGTTCTTTGGTCCATCCTTTATAGGTAATGACGTCGTTGCAGCGCTTGACACCCGTGTAGCAGTCGGCCCAGATACCGCTCATGCAGTTGGTGGGAAGGGCCTCGTAATTCATCATCAGGTGCCAGAAAGCGTTGTCGCTCTTATCGGAACCGCCCACCCAAAGCTGGTCGGCCATGATGTCGCTCATAATGTTGAGCGGGTTGTACTGGTTGTTGCCCCAGTCGAACCACTCCAGCGGATCGTAGGCGGCGATAACGGCCTCCTGCAAGTGCTCAGGGGTGGTAAAGTATTCCTCCAGCGGGCTGGCCGTGGGGTGCTCCACGGTGAGGAACTCCTTTCCGCAGGCAGTGAGAAGGACGCCGGCGGCAGTCAGTGCAAATACAATGTTCTTTTTCATATTCATTCCTCCCGTTTAGAATTTAAGATTCAGACCTACACGGAACGTACGCGGCTGGGGATACACACCGTAATCGATACCCAGGGAAGTGCCGCCGGAAGAGATTTCCGGATCGTAGCCGTGATACTTGGTAAGGGTGAGCAGGTTCTCGGCGCTCACGTAGAAGCGGAGGGAGGAGATGAAAATCTTCCGGGTCCACTTCTCCGGCAGGGTATAACCCAGCTGGATGGTCTTGAGGCGGCCATAGGAGCCGTCATAGACATAGAGGTCGGAGAGCTGCCAGTTCACAGAGTCGCCACGGACATAGCGGGGGATGCGGTTGGAGGTGCCTTCACCGGTCCAGCGGTTGAGCATATAGGCCGGGAGGTTGGACTGGGAGATATCCACGCGGCGGGTCAGGTCCAGAACCTGGTTGCCGGCAGTACCCTGCCACAGCATGTAGAAGTCCAGACCTCTCCAGTTGGCGCTGAAGTTGATACCCCAGGTCCAGTCGGGCGTACCGTTGCCAATGTCGGTACGGTCGTTGTCGTCAAAGACACCGTCTCCGTTTACATCCACAAAACGAACGTCACCGGGAACAGCGTTGGGCATGATCTTGTCGCCATCCTTATTTACGTAGGCGTCAATTTCGGCCTGATTCTGGAAAACGCCGTCGGTCTTGTAACCGTAGAAGAAGACGAAAGGCTTGCCATTCTCCGCACGGGAGATGGAACCGGCGCCCTGGAAGGAACCATAGTTCTGGAAGCCACTGTCGTTACCCAGGTTCACGAGGGTGTTCTTGAGGTAGGTAGCATTGCCGCCCAGGCGGAAGTTGGCGTCGCCAGCGTGGAATTTATAGCTGGCCTCGAATTCTACACCGGTGTTGTCCATCACACCCACGTTGCCGATAGGCCTGTCTTCACCTACATAGGCGTTGATAGGGGTTTCCATGAGCATACCGCTGGTGCGTTTCTTATACCAGTCCACAGAGAAGGTAACGGCATTCTGCATAAAGCCCAGGTCCAGACCGACGTTG
>ONTQ01000025.1:514-26083 GCA_900320795.1 uncultured Bacteroidales bacterium | reverse complement strand
TTGAAGCATACAGGGGCTTTTCTAATAGGTGCCC
Source organism: uncultured Bacteroidales bacterium (assembly GCA_900320795.1). Lineage (GTDB taxonomy): Bacteria > Bacteroidota > Bacteroidia > Bacteroidales > UBA932 > Cryptobacteroides. The sequence continues at coordinate 26,049 of ONTQ01000025.1, read as the reverse complement.
TTTCGGGCCTTCCCGCGTGCAAAAACACACATAAACTTTTTGCCGTTTACTTTAAAGGGTCGTTAAAAGTAAACGGCAAGGGGATGCATACAAAAAAAGAGAGAAACTCTAATCGAGTTTCTCTCCTTTCTCGTTAAAAATTTCATTTTGCAGGACCGTGTAATCGGTCACTTCCTCCAGGTCGATTTTGGCCTTGTATCGTTTGCGCCACCTGGACAGGAAGGAATTGAAAAGTCCCCGTTTCAGATAAGCTCCCAGAATGGGGCTGGTCTTGAGCGTCAGGGAACGGACACCTTTTTCGATGACAAAGAAAGCAATCTTTCGCTCGATCTCTTCGTCAATCACCACGCTCGAATGAATCTTGCCGGTGCCATGGCACACGGGACATTGTTCCGACGTGTTGATTTCTGTTACAGGGCGGATCCGTTGCCGGGTAATCTGCATGAGCCCGAATTTGGTCAGCGGCAGCACATTGTGCTTGGCCCTGTCATTCTCCATCAGCTCCTGCATGTATTTGAATAACGCGTTTTTGTGGTCATTGGATTCCATGTCGATGAAATCCACGATCACGATTCCGCCCATATCCCTCAGCCGCAATTGGCGGGCAATCTCTTCGGCCGCGATTTTGTTCACTTCGAAGGAATTCTCCTCCTGGTCCGAAGTTTTGGTGCGGATACCGCTGTTGACGTCAATTACATTAAGAGCCTCAGTGGTTTCAATCACCAGATAAGCACCCTGCCGCATGGGAACCACTTTCCCGAAGGAGCCCTTGATCTGACGGGTGACCTCGAAATGGTCGTAGATGGGCTGTTTGCCTTCGTACAAGTGGACGATTCTCTCTTGTTCCGGAGAAATCAGTGAAACATACTTCCGGGCTTCATCGGCCACATGCTCGTCATTGATCCAGATATTGGAGAACGAGTCGTTGAGGAGATCCCTCAAAACGGTAGTTGTTTTGCTGTATTCCGTAAAGAGCAGCTGGAGGGTTTTGTTTTTGGCGATCTTCACCCAGGAACTCTCCCACTTTTCGATGAGGCTTTCGGTTTCTCCGACCAGCGTGGCAGCGTTCTTGCCTTCCGCCGCGGTGCGGATGATGGCCCCGTAGTTTTTGGGGAGGATGCTCCTGACCAGTGTCTCGAGTCTACGTTTCTCTTCCTTCGATCCAATCTTCTGGGAGATGGATACCTTCTCTGCGAAGGGGAGAAGTACGATGTTACGTCCTGCCAATGAAATTTCCGCAGTCAGTCGTGATCCCTTTGTGGAAATGGGCTCTTTGACAATCTGAGCCACAATCATCTGACCCGGTTTGAGGTATTCTTCAATTCTTCCTTCCTTGGGCAGGGGAGTGCCGATGGCAATCCTCGAATACAAATCCTTGAGGTTGGTATTGCTGTTGGACTCCCGAACGAACTGGTCGAAAGCGTTGAAGTAAAGACCCAGGTCCAGATAATGGATAAAGGCTTCTTTCTTGTCGCCGATGTCCACAAAGGCAGCATTGAGATTGGGCAGGATTTTCTTTACCTTTCCCAGGTAAACGTCTCCTACGGAAAATTTGTTCCCAGTGCTGGACTCCGTGTTGTACTCTATCAGCCGATGATTCTCCATCAGGGCGATATGTACCTCGGTTGACGTTACGTCAACAATCAGATCTTTGTCCGGTTTCTCAGACTCCATGTGGAAATTGGGCGTTAAAAATAGGGGCTCACGAAATCTCTTCGTGAGGCCCTATACATTGGAAGAAGACTTACTTCTTCTTGTGGCGGTTCTTGCGCAAGCGCTTTTTGCGCTTGTGGGTCGCCATCTTGTGTCTCTTATGCTTTTTACCGTTAGGCATAATTTAATGGTTTATAATGGTTTATTTTTCTTTTACGGCGTTGACAAAGCTCTTGGAAGGTTTGAAAGCCGGGATATCATGTGCAGGAATGGTCATGGTCGTTTTGCGGGTGATATTGCGGGCGGCCTTCTGGGCGCGGTGCTTGATGATGAAGCTTCCGAAGCCACGGAGGTACACAGGGTTGCCTGCAATCAAAGAACCTTTGACCACATTGGTAAATTCCTCTACCACTGCCAAAACCTGAGTTTTTTCAATACCGGTAGTCTTTGCTACTTCGTTTACAATCTCTGCCTTAGTCATAGTTTTTATAGTTTTAATCGTTTGGTTTTCACTGTTTGAAAATCAGCGCAAAAATAGGCTTATTTTTTCAGAATTCAAAATGTTATGCGCAAAAATATGACACAATTCGCGCCTGGCACGAAGATTGACCATATAGCCTGCCGGACAATTGTGCCCGTTTTTAATGACAAAATGTCAGTTTGCATGAAGACTTTCGAAGAAATGATGACACCGCAAGGTGTAGAAGTTAATATAATGCCCGTGGTAGGGGAGGCTGCCTCCATGAAGGTGGATATCGCAGATCTTCCGCCAGTTATCCCTGTTCTGGCCCTGCGTAATGCAGTTGTTTTCCCGGGAACTGTCTTTCCGGTGACCGTCGGCCGTGAGAAGTCGATAAAACTGGTGGGCGACGTGGAAGAAGGAAAGGGCTGGCTGGCCGCTTTCCCGCAGATAGATATTTCCGTGGAAGACCCCACCGAGGCCGATTTGTACCATTTCGGCACGGTCTGCAAGCTCATCAAGACCCTGGAGATGCCGGACGGAACGGTGACGGCCATCCTGCAGGGCGCCTCCCTGGCCGAGCTACAGGAAATCGTTACCACGGACCCTTACCTGGAAGGCCGCGTGCGCTATCTGGAAGAGAATATCCCCGCCGATTGCGACGAGCGTGAACTCCGTGTCCTGGCCGATTCCCTCAAGGAAAAGGCCTCTCTCATCGTGAAATCTTCCTCCTTCGCTCCGAAGGAGGCCATCGGCGCGCTCCGGAGTATCGACAATTTCCATTTCCTGGTGAATTTCATCGCCACCACCATCGAAGTGGAGAACCTTCAGGAGCGCACCAATCTGCTCTCCATCACGGATGTACATGAGCGGGGGCTCGCCTTGCTGAAGGTGCTGGATACACAGACGCAGCTGCTGCAGATCAAACAGGAGATCAACCAGAAGGTGAAGACCGACATCGACCAGCAGCAGCGGGAGTATTATCTGAATAATCAGCTCCGCACCATCCAGGAAGAACTGGGCATGGACGAAGGCGAAGAGTTTGAGAAAATGCGCCGCCGGGCCGATGAGAAGAAGTGGTCCAAGGAGGTACGTGCCATTTTTGACAAGGAAATGGCACGTCTGGAAAAATTCAATCCCACATCACCTGACTACAGCATCCAGTTTACCTATATCCAGTTCATGCTGGATCTTCCCTGGGGGGAGATGTCGGACGATAACCTGGATCTCGCCCATGCGCAGGAGGTTCTGGACGAGGATCATTTCGGCCTGGAAAGCGTGAAAGACCGCATTATCGAATACCTGGCCGTTCTTAAATTAAAAGGGAACATGCGCTCGCCCATCCTGTGCCTGTGGGGCCCTCCCGGCGTGGGAAAGACCTCGCTCGGAAAGAGCGTCGCGCGCGCCCTCGGCCGTAAATACATCCGGATTTCGCTGGGCGGCATGCACGACGAGGCGGAAATTCGCGGTCATCGCAAGACATACGTGGGAGCCCTTCCCGGCCGTATCCTGAGTGGGATCCAAAGGGCCGGCACGTCCAATCCGGTGATTGTCCTGGACGAGATTGACAAACTCTCCTCCGACTTCAAAGGAGACCCTTCCAGCGCCCTTCTGGAAGCGCTGGATCCCGAGCAGAACAGCACTTTTCACGACAATTATCTGGATATCGATTACGATCTCTCCAATGTGCTCTTCATTACGACGGCCAATGGCATCGGTACCATCCAGCCGGCCCTGAAAGACCGCATGGAGATGATTAATGTAAGCGGTTATCTGGCCCAGGAGAAACTGGAAATCGCCCATAAATACTTGGTTCCCAAGCAACTCACTGAGCATGGCCTGAGGGCCGATGAACTCTCCATCAGCGACGGCGCCCTTCAGGAAATCGTGGACAAATATACCCATGAATCCGGTGTTCGCGGTCTGGAGAAGCAGATTGCGAAGATCGCCCGCGTGACCGCCAAGAAGATGGCTTTGGAGCAGGCTTTCCCGAAGGAAATCCTGCCGGAACACCTGAAGGAATATCTGGGACTGCCCACCGCCTTCCATGATGACGTGAAGGGAAACGAGGGCCCCGGTGTGGTTACCGGCCTGGCCTGGACAGAGATGGGCGGCGAAATCCTCTTCGTGGAAAGCCAGGTAAGCGAGGGCAAGGGTGCGCTCACCATGACCGGTAATCTGGGTGACGTGATGAAGGAAAGTGCCCAGATTGCCTGGCAATACATCAAGGCACATCCGGAGCTGGCCCAGATGGATACCGAGACGTTCATGAAGCGGGACATCCACATCCACGTGCCGGAGGGAGCTGTTCCCAAGGACGGTCCGTCGGCCGGTATCACCATGGTGAGTTCCATGGTGAGCGCCCTCCGTGGAAAGGCCCCCAAGAGCGGTGTGGCCATGACGGGAGAAATGACCCTTCGCGGCCGTGTGTTGCCGGTCGGTGGCATCAAGGAGAAGATTCTTGCGGCCAAACGCGCCGGTGTCCACACCATCGTCATTTCCGAAGAAAACCGGAAAGATGTGGAAGATATCAAGGATATTTACATAAAAGGTCTTATCTTTGTCTATGTGAAAAGCATAAAGGACGTGATAGACTTTATTTTCTGACGTCCTTCATGTCATTCTGAGCGAAGCGAAGAATCTATGGACGTAAAAATAGAACAAACTTGGAAAGCCGCGCTGGAACCGGAGTTCGGGAAACCGTACTTTGCGTCTCTGGTGCGTTTCCTGCATCAGGAGAAGGCTGCCGGGAAGGTTATCTATCCGCCCGGAAGCCTTATTTTCCGCGCATTTGAACTCACGCCGGTTCCGGCAGTGAAAGTGGTCATCCTGGGACAGGATCCCTACCATAATCCGGGAGAGGCCATGGGCCTTTCATTCTCCGTGCCGGATGGCGTACGGATGCCTCCGTCCCTGCGGAACATCTTCCAGGAAATCGAGGCTGACCTGGGCATTCGCATGAGCGGATGTCCCAATTTGGAAAACTGGGCCCGGCAGGGAGTTCTGCTCCTGAACAGTATCCTCACCGTGGAGGCGGGGAAGGCCGCCTCGCACCGGAATATCGGCTGGCAGGAATTCACCGATGCCGTCATCCGTTATCTCAGTGAGAATTGCGAGGGAATTGTCTTCCTTCTTTGGGGCAACTTCGCCAAAGCAAAAGCCTCGCTCATAGATACTTCCCGGCACCATGTGCTCATGGCGGCCCACCCTTCGCCGCTGGCCGGAGGCGCTTTCTTCGGCTGCCGGCATTTCTCCCGGGCCAATGCCCTCCTGGAGGCCCAAGGTAAAACCCCTATCAACTGGCAAATATGAAAACCAAAGCACTTTTCCCGGGTTCCTTCGATCCCTTTACAGCAGGCCACCTGAATATCCTGAAACGTGCCCTCACCATGTTCGACGAGGTGGTGGTCGCCGTGGGTATCAATCAGGACAAAAAGGGTTTTTTTGACATGGAGAAGAAGCTGGACATCATCCGTCAGGCCACGGCTTCGCTGGAAGGGGTTTCGGTCATCTCCTACGACAATCTCACGGTGGATACCTGTCGTGAACTGGGCATCCGTCACATCGTGCGCGGGGTGCGCAATATGCTGGACTTCGAGGCGGAACGTTCCATTGCCGATGCCAACCGCCGGCTGGCTCCGGAGGTGGAGACCATCATCATCCCCACCGCCCAGGAATTCGCCCACATCAGTTCCTCCGCCGTGCGGGACATCCTCCGTCACGGGGGGAACTATTCGGCCTTTATTCCGGAGGGCGTGGTCCTATGAGAAAGTGGCTGGTATGCGCTGTGGCTGCCGTTCTTGCCATCGGCGTGCGGGCGCAGGAGCCCTATCCTGAACTGGGCGCTAAACTGGACGAGTACTTCATGGCGCTCCTCGGGGAAAGCCTTGATGTGCAGAGCCGGGAGTGCGATTTCCTCATTTCCTCTACACAGGATTCCCTGGTGCGTCAGTACGTGGCGCTCAAGATTTACGACCACTATCTGCAGTCCAAGGTGATGGGGGACGATGCGGTGGCCGTCCACATTGCCCAGAAATGGTTCCTGTCCGGAGACATCGCCATGAAGTCTTCGGGGGATTATTTCAATGCTCGTCTGTTCACGGAGTTCAATAAGTCTTCCCTCATCGGGGCCGTTGCTCCTGTGCTCTCGCTGAAAGACCCTTCCGGCGCCCCTGTACGCGTTCCGGCGGAAGAAGGCTGGTCGGTCATCTATTTTTACGATACCTCGTGCTCTACCTGCAAGGTGGAGACGCCCCGCTTGAAGGCTCTCGTGGAGGAGGGAGCCTATCCGTTGCAGGTATATGCCGTGTATGTGGGGGCTTCTTCCGAGTCCTGGGCCGCTTACCGGGAGACTTTCCCGGGCGTGACGCATGTATGGGATCCGGAGATTGTCTCCGACTGGCAGCGTCTTTACGGCGTGCTCCAGACCCCCAGGATGTTCCTGGTGAACCCTTCCGGGACCATCGTAGGCCGGAATCTGGACACCCCGGCGCTCCGGATTCTTCTGAACAAAGAGTTCTCATCGGCTTCGTATGTCTATGGAGAGCCTTCGGTGATGCTGCGGTATGCGCAGTTCTTCACCCCTTACGGAGATTCCCTGAAGGTTTCCCATGTGATGGATGTGGCCGATTATCTGGCCGCCCGGACTTTCGGGGAAGGGAATATCGACGCATTCAAACAGGTGGAGGGAGATTTCCTGTATTTCCTCTCTTCCCAGAAGACGGAGGTATTCCGCGATGCTGCCGTCCCGTTCGTGGAAAAGTATATCACCAAACTTCCCGATGTGTGGACCACACCGGCCGACAAAGCCCAGATTGTCTCGCTGGGCGAGATGCTGGCCGACCTCTCCTCCCGAACGCCGGCTGGCTCCCAAATTCCGGATTTGACAGTTCCCGGAGTGCTTCGCCGCAAGCCTTGCCTTTTTGCACGGGGAAGTCGTCCGGGCAGGTTCGCCCTTCGGAATCTGAAAGGAAGTCCGGCCTATCTGGTGTTCTATTCGCCCTCTTGCTCGGCCTGCAAGGAGATGTTGGCCAAGGTGGACTCGCTGGTGGCGGAAAACAGGCAGGCCCGGGTCCTTCTGGTGGATATGGACGCCCTTCTTACGGATGAGCCGGAAGAGGGCGCCTCCCTGCTGGACAGCTTCGACCTTTCCGGTCTCCCCATGATTGTGGAACTGGACAGGGCGGGCGTTGTACGGCACCGTTACGTGTCATTCTGAGTATATGGTCAGAAAAAAGAAAATACCCGGAGTGGATCCGGCTTATCTTTCCAAGCAGAAAGCCCTTCTGCTGAGGAAGAACCGGCACGTCCTGTATTTCAACGACAGCGAGATGGCCGCTATAGAGGAATATTGCTCCCGCTTCAAGGTGCATGCCAAAAGCGCTCTTTTCCGCGAAGCCATCATGTCAAAAATCCTTACCGAACTGGAAGAAAACCACCCGACGCTGTTCTAGCGCCACCCTCGTGCACCAAAACGCCCATTTCCGTGCACGGGCCTTTGTTTTTCCCTCCCTCGTGCACCAAAACGCCCATTTCCGTGCACGGGCCTTTGTTTTTCCCTCCCTCGTGCACCAAAACGCCCATTTCCGTGCACGGGCTTTTGTTAGTTGCGGCGGTTGGCCAGTGCGATGTAGTAGAGGAGGGTGGCCAGCGAGCCGATGGCGGCGATCACATAGGTGTAAGCCGCCCATTTCAGGGCATCCACGGCCATGGGCTTGGTCTCGTAATGCACGATGCCGTCCGTCTCCAGCCATTTGACGGCGCGGGCGCTGGCGTTGATTTCGACCGGCAGCGTCACAAAACTGAAAAGCGTGGTAAGGGCGAACAGGCCGATCCCGATCCAGATGAGCGAGGGGAAGATGTTGATGAACACCACCCCGGCGAGCAGCACCCAGGAGACGATGTTGCTGGAAAAGGACACCACAGGCACCAGGGCACTCCGCATGCGGAGCCAGGCATAGCCCGTAGCGTGCTGCACCACATGCCCGCACTCATGGGCGGCCACGGCGGCAGCGGCCACCGAACGGCCGTAATAGACATCCTCGCTCAAATTCACGGTTCGCGTAGTCGGGTCGTAATGGTCTGAGAGTTTGCCGGAGATGGAGACGATGTTGACGTCCCGGATTCCGTGGGACTGGAGCATGCGGCTGGCCACCTCGGCCCCCGTGAGGGACAGCGGAACCTCCGAGTACTTGGCAAAGCGGCTCTTGAGCATGGACTGGACGATCAGGCTGAGCACCATCACGGCAATTGTTATCATCCAAATGGTAGTAGTGGACATGGCAAATTCCTGTTTGTGTCAAATGCAAAAATACAATTTTTGTAGCAAAATATCAGACAGAAATGTTATTTTTGTGCGATAAATGAAAAGAGCATGCGCGAAATCCTGGAAGACTTTTCCCGTTTGGAACTGAATCTGAAGGCCGCTACGGACAATTACCGTTACTTCCGCTCCCTGCTGGACCCCAAGACCAAACTGCTGGTCCTGGTGAAAGCCAATGCCTACGGGCATGGTGGCGTGGAGTTCGCGTCCATGATGCAGCGCGCCGGCGCCGACTACCTGGCCGTCGCTTATCCCGTCGAGGGGCTGGAACTTCGCCGGAGCGGCATTTCGCTCCCCATCCTGGTGCTCACCGCGGGAACCGACTTCTATCCGGAAATCATCGAAACGCGCATGGAGCCTTCCATTCCCAACCTGTTTTCCCTCAAGAAACTGGTATCGGCCCTCCGGGAAAGGGGACTCAGGGATTACCCCGTCCATATCAAACTGGACACCGGCATGCACCGGCTGGGCTTCATGACCGAAGAACTGCCGGAACTCGTGGACTACCTCAAGGAAACGCCCGAGGTGAAGGTGAAGGCGGTCTTTTCGCACCTGTGCGTGGCCGAAGACCCGCAGGAAGACGATTTCACCCTGGGGCAGATCCATCTTTTCCGCGACAACGTGAATTACATTGCCGACGGCATCGGCTACATGCCCATGCGCCACATCCTCAATTCGGCCGGCATCGAGCGCTTTGCCCAGTATCAGTTTGACATGGTGCGCCTCGGAATCGGTGTCTATGGCATCAGCGCCCTGCCCGGGAAACAACTTTCACCCGTCGCTTCCCTCAAGTGCAAAGTGCTGCAAGTGAAGAAACTGGGCCCGGAAGACACCGTAGGGTACGGCCGGTGGGGCCATGCCAAGGAAGGCACCGTCATCGCCACCATCCCGGTGGGATATGCCGACGGCATAGACCGTCACCTGGGCCGCGGCAACGCCTCTTTCTCCCTGAACGGACACCGCGTCCCCACCATCGGCAACATTTGCATGGATATGTGCATGCTGGACGTCACCGGCGTTCCCTGCGAAGTGGGAGACACGGTCACCATTTTCGGTGAAGACCCCACGGTAAGCGAACTGGCCGATATCCTGGGCACCATCCCTTACGAGATTCTGGTCTCCGTGCCCCGCCGCATCCACCGGCTGCTGGTTCGCTGAAGCATATCCACCACCCCCGTGCACGGAAACGGGCGTTTTGGTGCACGGGGGGTGAAAAAAAGTTGAACTGCAGCGATTCGAACGCTGACTGAGGGAACCAAAATCCCTAGTGCTACCATTACACCACAGTTCAATACCGGGGTGCAAAGATAATACTTTTTCGGGAAAAGCAAAACTCAAAGCATGAGGCCTGCACGCACTTTGTCGGCGGATTCGGGGCCTTTAAGGGCCGTGAGGATGGCCAGGCCGAAATTCACCGCATGCCCGGCGCCCCTTCCGGTGATAAGCTGTCCGTCGGTGACAGTACTTTCCGGAGTAAATACGGCACCTTGGGCAATGAGGGCGTCTTCGAAACCGTCAAAGCAGGTGAAACGTTTTCCCTTCAGGCCGGGAAGCTGGGAAACGACCAGTCCCGGAGCTGCACAAATGGCAGCCACGGTGCCACCCCGGGCCCAGTGGTCCTGCATGATTTCCATCAATTCCTTGTGGGCGGCCAGGTTTTTGGTGCCCGGCATGCCGCCCGGGAAGATCATGACGTCTTGCGGCCCCGTGCCCGGTTCCATCACTTCCAGGTCGGCCCAGGAAGTATCGACGGACACGGGCAAGCCGTGTGAACTTTCTACGATGTATTCGTCCGAGACGGAGACGGTCCTCACAGGGATACCACCCCGCAGCAGGACATCACGGGTGCCCAGGGCTTCCATGTCTTCAAAGCCGTCGGCCAGGAAAATAGTAACGCCTTTCATTTATCTTTTACTTTTAAAGAAATCGACCATGAGTTGTGCGCATTCTTCCGTGAGGACGCCGCCGGTGGCTTCCGTACGGGGATGCAGCAGGGAGGGGGAGAAGAGCGTATAGCCCCGTCGCTGGTCGGGTGCTCCGTAAACGATGCGGCCAATCTGGGACCAGGCCAGCGCTCCTGCACACATAGGACATGGCTCCACGGTCACATACAAGGTGCAGTCTGCCAGGTACTTGCCTCCCATGGCCTCGGTGGCGGCCGTGATGGCAATCATCTCCGCGTGGGCGGTGGTGTCGTGCAACCGCTCGGTCTGGTTGTGTCCCCGGCCGATGATGCGTCCTTTCCATACGACAACCGCCCCGATGGGGATTTCTCCCTCGGCGGAGGCGGCAAGTGCCTCGCGCAGGGCTTCGCGCATAAATTTTTCATCTTGCTCCATAGGCGCAAATATAGCTTTTTTTCGCCAATTATTATTTGTATCTTTGCACTGCAATCGGTTGTATTCTTATGAAAATCACCAAGGCGGAATTTGCTGGCAGCAGCACGCGGGTTTCTGGAAAACCTGCGCGCAGGGCTCCGGAATTCGCTTTTATCGGCCGCTCCAATGTGGGAAAGAGTTCCCTGATCAACATGCTCACCGGCCATTCCAAACTGGCCAAAACCTCACAGACCCCCGGCAAAACCCAGTTGGTGAATCATTTTCTTATCAATGACAACTGGTATCTCGTGGATCTTCCCGGCTATGGTTATGCCAAACTGCCGGATAGGGAGAGGGCCCGCCTGCGTCACATCATCTGGGACTATATCAACAACTCGGAAGACCTGGTGATGCTCATGGTGCTCATTGATTCCCGGCACGACATGCAGGAGGTGGACCTCCGTTTCATCTCCGAACTCGGGGAAAAGGGCATTCCCTTCGGTATTATCTTCACCAAGGCAGACAAGCAGGGTCCGGAAGCCCTGGAGCAGCAAATCCTCAAGAACAAGGGCCGTCTCCTGGAAGACTGGGAGGAACTGCCGCCCTGCTTCGTTTCTTCCTCTGTGAAGGGAACCGGTAAAGACGAAATCATCAACTATATTGGATCTATTCTTCAAACATTATGATAAACGATGTCCATAAGCACCGGATGGCGCTGTTTACTTGTGAAGCTTCCCGCTATTTCGCGGAGAAGGTCGTAGAAGCCATGAACCGCATGAAACGGGAAGATGAACCCGAAGTGGTCCTGGGACCGCTGGAAGTCGCCCATTTCAGCGATGGAGAATTTCAACCCTATTTCGCCGAGAGCGTCCGTGGGGCTACTTGTTTCATCATCCAGTCCACTTTCCCCAGCAGCGATAACCTGATGGAACTGCTCCTTACCATCGATGCCGCAAAACGTGCATCGGCCAACAAGGTGATTGCCGTGATCCCTTATTATGGCTGGGCCCGTCAGGACCGCAAGGACAAGCCGCGTACCTCCATCGGCGCCAAACTGGTGGCCAACATGCTCAAGGTTGCAGGGGCCGATGCCCTGATGACCTGTGACCTGCACGCCGATCAGATCCAGGGTTTCTTCGACCTGCCGGTAAATCATCTCTATGCCAGTTATGACTTCCTCACGATTCTGAAGAAACTGCAGCGCCAGTTCAAGGATACCCTTACCCTGGCCGCTCCGGATATGGGTGGTGCCAAGCGCGTGAATGCTTATGCCAAGAACCTTCACACGCCCGTGGTGATCTGCCATAAGACGCGCGCCCGTGCCAACGTGGTGGAGCGCATCACTCCGATCGGCGAGGTGGAAGGCCGTGACATCGTGATCATTGACGATATCATTGATACGGCCGGCACACTCACGGAGGCCGCCAACGAGCTCCTCAAGCGCGGTGCCCGCAGCGTCCGTGCCTTTGCGACGCACCCGGTACTCTCCGGTCCTGCCTATGAGCGCATCGAAAAGAGCGCCCTCACGGAAGTTTACGTGACCGATACCATTCCGCTGGATCCCAACCAAAAGGAACTTCAGGGCAAGTTCCGCGTGGTCTCTCTGGCCGACACGTTCGCCCGGATGATTCTCCGCGTGTATAACTATGAACCCATTTCGTCCGAGTTTCCCCTGTAATCCATGAAAACCCTCCTTGCCGCCATCGTGTTCGTGGGAATCGCCGTGCTGCTGCTCGGCGTGAACATCTTCTTTTTCCATCGGCCTTTCCCCGACGGAGAGATTTCCACGAACCCGGAAATGCGCAAGCGGGGCATCAAATGCGCCAAGCAGGAGGAGATGGAGATGCTCTCGGCCCGGCGCAGCAGGGACAAGTCCCAGTGCGACGGCCATTATTCGGATGCCTGCGCCAGCTGCGGCCTGTATCATAAAGAATGAAAGACATTTGCCTGATCGTGAATCCCATCTCCGGGGGAAAAGACAAATCCGGGATTTTGGCGGCCGTCGAGAAACATCTTGACGGCTCGCTTTATCGGCTTCGGGTCGAGTTTACGGAAAGGCCCGGCCAGGCCGAGGAGATGGCCAGGGGCGTGAAGGCCGATGTAGTGGTGGCCGTCGGCGGTGACGGTACGGTAAGCGAAGTGGCCCGGGGGCTTATCGGCAGCGAAAAGACGCTAGGCATCATTCCCTGCGGCAGCGGGGACGGCCTGGCGCTGCATCTGGGCATCAGCCGCAGCCCGGGGAAGGCTGTGAAAACGCTTAATGAAGCGTGCGAAACCCGCATCGATGCCGCCACGCTGGACGGGAACTTTTTTTTCTGTACGGCCGGGATGGGCCTGGATGCCGACGTGAGCCTGGAATTCGCCCGTTCTGCCCGGCGCGGCCTTTCGCGCTACATTTCCCTGGCCTGGGATGAGTGGAAAAACCATCCCGGAGACCTTTATACCATTCGCGGCGCCGATGGTGAAACCTGGCAGGGAAAGGCTGTTTTCCTGACCGTGGCCAATGCCAATCAATGGGGAAACCAGGCTCGGATCGCTCCCATGGCGTCCCTGCAGGACGGCCTGCTGGATATCATCGCGGTCCGGCCTTTCTCCACGGTGGAAATCCCCGACCTGGCGGCCCGGCTGATGACCGGACTGGCACCCACCAGTCGGCATTTTCTGCATTTCAGCGGCTCCTCTTTCCACATCTCCCGTGCCCAAGCGGGCGCCATTCACTGCGACGGAACCCCCTTCGAGGGAGGTATGGAATTTGAACTGTCTGTCTTGAAAGGGGCCCTGAAGGTCCTTGTCCCATCTTCCAGACTGCATAGAATATGAAACAAGCTTTGACTGTCATCGGCCGGGTGCTGGGAACGCTGGCGTTGCTGTTCCTTCTCCTTGTGTGGGTTACCGGTGTGAGTCCCATTTACAACTTCCGCCCGGCTCAGCCCTTCAGCGGTCCGGACCTCTTCAATCCGTACAGCGCGATGGATTCCGCATCCGGCTGGATGCGGGCCAATTTCCATACCCATACCCGTGTGAAAGGTCCCTGGCCCCTGAACGAATGCCCTTACGATGCCGCCTATACGGACAGTGTGCTCCGTAGCCTCGGCTATGATATCGTTACATTCTCCAACCACAATGAAATAACGGAACACCCGTACGACAGCACCCTCCAGGTGAATGTGTACGAGCAGGGATATAGCCCTTTCAAGTTCCACAAACTGGTGTTCGGAAGCCCTTCCGTGAAGCATTGGGACCCGCTTCTGCCCCTTCTCGCATCGCAGATGCAGTTCGAACTGGACCGCCTGGGGGCCGATGCCGATTTCATCCAGATCAACCATCCCTACCGCACGGTGGGAACTACCTCAGAGCGCATGGCGCTGCTCTCGGGCTATCAGCTGATGGAACTGGATACGCACATCAGTACCGAAAATGAATACTGGGATGCTGCGCTGAGCGCCGGGCACTACAGCTTCGGCCTGGCGAATGACGACCTCCACCACCCGGAGTGTACTGCGCTCACCGCCATCCGCTGCAATTTCCTCCGCACGCCTTCCGGAACCTGGGACGATCTTAGGAAGACCCTCCGGAGCGGCTGTTTCTATGCCATGCGGGTGCCCGACTATGGAGATGGAGACTGGGCGGTGAAGCGGGAGAAAAACCGGGAACTGCCTGTGGTAGAAGCCATCGGCCTGGAAGGGGAGGAGATTTATCTCACCCTTTCGCAGAAGGCCGACAGTATCCGCATCAATGGAGCGGGGCACCGGACGCTCCTCGTGGCAACCGATACCTGCCGCATCCGCTACGCCCTTCCGGAAGGAGAGCCCTATGCGCGTATGACGGCCTTTTTCCCGGACGGGGCGGTGATTTACACCAACCCCTTCGCCCGGTATGATGCATCGGCCCAGGACAGTCCCTTTGATCCTGCACCGCAGCCGGTGAACCTGCCCCTGACGCTGCTGTTCAATCTGCTCTGGGCTTTCCTCTGCGCCGGAACTGTGTGGCTTCTTATCAGACTCTGGAAATGATTTTCAAGGAAAAAGCCTCCCTGGGTGTTTACAGCCTTGTGTTGAGCGTATATACGGTATGCGCTTTCCATATTCCATTCTTTACCTACCTGAGGCAGCATCTGGAAGGGGGATTCAACGGCGTGGTCATCTTTGCTACGGCGATTCTTCTTCTCCTTGCGCTCAATGATGCTTTCTATTATCTGCTGGTCTTCCTTTTCCGGAAAGTGGGGAAGTGTATCCTGGCCTTTACGCTCTTCGGAGATGCCGTCATGCTCTATTTCGTGAATACGTACAACGTGTTCATCACGGACGAGATGATGGGAAACGCCATCACGACGCAGTATTCGGAGGCGTCGGGCTTCTTCTCCTGGGCGTCTGTCCTGTATGTGCTCCTGCTGGGCTTCGTTCCCATGCTGTATGTCTTTGGCCGGAAAGTGGATTACGGCGGTTGGAAGAGCTTTGCCGGACATATGGGAGGGGCTGTCGGCCTCCTGGCGCTCCTCATCTTCGGGAATATGAAAAACTGGCCCTGGATTGACCGGAATTCCACGGAACTGGGCGCCCTGGTGGCACCCTGGTCCTATATCGTGAATACTATCCGTTATGAGGCTGGGAAGCGGCAGCAGGAGGTAAAGGAAATCCCGTTGCCGGCCCCTGTTTCAGTCTCCGACAGCCGGGATGTCTGCATTCTCATCATCGGGGAATCGGCCCGCCGGGACCATTTCTCGCTGTACGGCTATGGGAAGGAGACCAATCCCTATACGGCCCGCGATTCGGTGACGGCCTATGTGGCCGATGCATCGGCTACTTACACCCGCGCCGGCGTGAAGGCTATCCTGGAGTACAAGGATACGCCGGAACTGTACGAGATTCTGCCCAATTACCTTCAGCGGGCAGGCGTGGACGTTTCCTGGCGTACGTCCAACTGGGGCGAACCGCCGGTGCATACGGAGAAGTACTTCCGCAAGGGAGACCTCAAGGAGCGTTTCCCCGAGGCCGATGACCGCTATGACGGCATCCTTCTGGAAGGTCTCCGGGAAGACATCCTGTCCAGCGACAGGGACAAGGTGCTGGTCGTGATTCATACATATACCAACCACGGCCCGGCGTATTTCAGCAATTATCCCCCCGAATTTGAGGTGTTCACTCCCGTCAATCCCTCTGTGGAGATGGGAAAGGTGAGCCGGGAGGAGCTCTTCAACGCGTATGACAACAGCATCGTTTATGCCGATTACCTGGTGCATTCGGCCATCGAAGTGCTCAGGAACCTTCCGGACCGCCGAGGCTGCGTGCTGTTTGTCTCCGACCACGGGGAGTCCCTGGGAGAGAATAACTTGTACATGCACGGAGTGCCCATGGCCATGGCACCCCGCGAACAGATTGAGATTCCCTTCGTGGTCTGGGCGCCGGACGAACGGATGAAGAACCTGGAAAAGGTCGGCCAGCACCACGTTTTTCATTCGGTTTTGCATTTCTTCGGCATCGAAACGCCCGTTTTTGACGAAGAAATGTGTATCTTTGCAGACTGAATTGTCATTCTGAGCAAAGCGAAGAATCTAAAAGAAGGATTTATTTATGGCACTCGTAGCGATAGTCGGGAGACCGAACGTAGGAAAATCGACGTTGTTCAACCGTCTGGTGGGCATGCGTCAGGCAATTGTGGATGAAACCGCCGGCGTCACCCGCGACCGGCATTATGGCAAATGCGAATGGTGCGGACGCGAATTCTCCGTAGTGGATACGGGCGGATACACCTCCAATTCGGATGATGTCTTCGAGGACGCCATCCGCCGCCAGGTGGGCATCGCCATCGAAGAGGCCGACGTGGTCCTGTTCATGTGTGAGGCTGCTACCGGCATCACTGATTACGATGCGGAAATCGCCGACCTCCTGCGCCGCAGCAAAAAACCTGTGGTCTTGTGCGTGAACAAGGTGGACACCGGCGAGAAGATGTACGATGCCTTCGATTTTTACGGATTGGGCCTGGGTGAAGTCTGGACCATATCGGCCGCCAACGGATCCGGTACCGGAGACCTCCTGGACGAGATTCTGAAGGTTCTTCCGGAGGAAGACGGGGCCGATGACGACCACGCCGACCTTCCGCACATCGCCATCGTGGGCCGTCCCAATGTGGGCA
The DNA here is from genome assembly GCA_900320795.1 of uncultured Bacteroidales bacterium. GTDB lineage: Bacteria > Bacteroidota > Bacteroidia > Bacteroidales > UBA932 > Cryptobacteroides. Next base: position 9,164 of record ONTQ01000025.1, on the reverse strand, counting down.
AGAGTTCCCTTACGAACGCCCTCCTGGGAGAGGAGCGCAATATCGTGACGCCGGTAGCCGGAACCACCCGCGACTCCATCTCCACTTATTATAATAAGTTCGGCCACGAATTCATGATTGTGGATACGGCCGGCATGCGCAAGCGCGGCAAGGTAACCGAGGACCTGGAGTTCTATTCCGTCCTGCGTGCTATGCGCACCATCGAGCATTCGGATGTATGCATTCTCATGATTGATGCCACCACGGGCCTGGAGGCACAGGACCTGAACATCTTCAACGTGATTCAGAAAAACCGCAAGGGCTGCGTGCTGGTGGTGAACAAGTGGGACCTCTTTGAAAAGGATGTGAATACCATGCGGGATTACACCGAAGGCCTCAAGGCCCGTCTTGCCCCCTTCAACGACATTCCCATCATCTTCACGTCCGTCCTCAACAAACAGCGCATCCTGGATGTGCTGGATGCTGCCGCCCGTGTGGCGGAGAATATGTCCAGGAAGATTCCCACCTCCCAGCTCAACGATGCCATGCTCCCGGAAATCGAGAATTATCCGCCGCCGGCATGGAAGGGCAAGTACATCAAAATCAAGTATGTGACGCAACTTCCTACCCGCACGCCGCAGTTCGCCTTCTTCTGCAACCTGCCCCAGTGGGTGAAGGATCCGTACAAGCGCTTCCTGGAAAACAAGCTTCGCGAGCACTTCGACTTCGAAGGCTGCCCCATTCAGGTTTATACCAGAGCGAAATAAGAATTACAGTTCCGGCTCGAAGTGCGGGATGGGCTTGAGTTTGAAAAGGTTGGTCACGTGTTTGTGATCAATCAGGGCCTTGGTTTGGGGATTCTCGCACACACCCGTGCGGATGTACTTGTCCAGTACGGCATAGGTGAACCCCAGATTGTCTTCGTCCGTAAGGCCGGTGAGCCCGTCCGAGGGCGCTTTTTCCACCAGGTCTGTGGGAAGGCCCAGAACTTTGCCGATTGCCACCACTTCCTGCACTGTCAGGCCTCCCAGCGGTGAGAAGTCTCCCGCCGCGTCCCCATAACGGGTGCTGTATCCCACCCAGTCCTCGGAGAGGTTGCAGGTGTTCACAACACGTCCGTTGTTGCTCTGTGAGACGGCATAGAGGGTTGTCATCCGCAGGCGCGGGGCCATGTTGATACGGGTCTGCCTGCTGGCCTCATGGCCAAGTTTGTCTTCCACCTCGGCCATCAGTGCTTCGAAGGCAGGGCCGATATTCACGCAGTAGTGCTTGATTCCCAGGTGCCTGATGAGCCGATTGGAATCTTCAATGTCCGGCTGTACCCCATTGGGCATGGTGACGCCGATCACGCGGTTTACCCCCAGCGCTTCTACACACAGGGCGGCACAAATGCTGCTGTCCTTGCCGCCGGAGATGCCCAGCACGGCATTGCAGCCCTTTCCGTTTTCCTCGAACCAGTCCCGGATCCAGCGGACACACTGTTCTTTAACTGTTTTTGCGTCAAACATAGTGCAAACCCGGAAGGGGCAGCGTAGTTTTCTGCATCCGGGTTCGTACGGCAAAAATAGTAATTTTATGCCGATAAAAAAAGTTTGTGTGCCAGGCTTTGACAAATTCTTTAATCTGTTGATTATTAGATGATTGCGCGACATCGGGCAGCCCATGGTCGCCTTTTTTTGTGCCTTTGGGCTGGCTGTGTTTTACAATGTGTTGAAATTCAAGTGATTACAAAAATGTTCCAGCCCGGCACTTAAACGGTCCCCAAATTCGGGGAAAATTTGTATATTTGTGAACTTATGGAAATGAGGGATTACATGGACTTGCTGGAATTGCAACTCCACATCAAGGAGGGGGTGGCGGAAGCCTTCCCGGGGAGATATTGGGTTAAAGCGGAAATCGCTTCCTGGAGCCCCCGCAGCAATGGCCATTGTTATCTCTCCCTGACACAGTCCCGGGGCGGGCGTCCTGTCGCCGAGGCCCGGGCGATGATCTGGAAATGGAATTATCCCACCCTTAAATCCTTCTTTGAAGAAAAGACGGGACAGCCCCTCCAGGCAGGTATCACCGTTCTGGTGCGGGTGCAGGTCAGTTTCAGTGAACTCTACGGCATTTCGCTTTTCATCGACGATATCGACCCCGCCTTCACCTTGGGTGAAAAGGCACTGGAACGCAAGCGCTCCATTGAACGGCTCACCGCCGGCGGGTACATGGAAATGCAGAAGGAACTGGCGCTTCCCGAGATACCGTATCGCCTGGCTGTCATTACATCCAAAACCGCTGCCGGGTACGGCGATTTCCGGAACCATCTTCTGAATAATCCCGATGGGTATGTTTTCCGTTTGGATTTGCTGGAAGCGCTCATGCAGGGGGAACAGGCACCGGCTTCCATCATATCGGCCCTTCTGGAGGCAGGTGGGAAGGAGTACGATGCCGTCCTCATCCTCCGCGGCGGCGGATCCGAACTGGACCTAGCCTGTTTCGACGATTACGAACTGGCCGTCGCCATTGCCACCTGCCCCGTTCCCGTGGTTACCGCCATCGGCCACGACCGTGATGTCCATATTGCGGATATGGTGGCGAATACGTCGGTGAAGACGCCCACCGCCCTGGCCGACCTGTTCCTGGATGCCCTCCGGGCACAGGATGCGCTGCTGGACCATCTCTGCACGCGACTCGGCTCGGCCGCCAACCGTCTGGTGAACCGGGAAGAACTGAGTTTGAAGGGACTGGATGCTCAAATCGGACGTTCCATTCAGCGCCGGCTGGGAGAGATGGAACGGCGTGTACAGGAAGCCTATGCCCGTATCCGTCTGGCTCTTTCCCGCAAGATGGGTGCGCAGGAGAATACTTTACAGCGCGTGGCCGGCCGCATTGTCCGCGGGATGTCCGGAAAATATACGCAGGTGGCGGGTCGGAAGGATGCCATCCTGCACCGGTTGCGGGTCGCTGCATCGGCCCGGGTGAGCCAGGAGATTTCGGCCGTGGCGCTCAAGGAAGCGCGCATCCGGGCGACGGATCCGCGGAATATCCTGTCCCTGGGTTATGTGCTGGTCACCGGCAAGGACCATCAGGTGCTCAAGACCGTGGAGAAGGTGTCGGTCGGGGACCGGATCGGAGTCCGTTTTTCGGACGGCGCGCTACAGGCCCGGGTGGACGAGATTTACAGCGAAAGGATGGACAACAACAAAATTCATATAGCATGAACGAGAAATTTGACTACGCGAAGGCGATTGCCGAGTTGGAGGAAATTGCAGCAAAGGTGGAGAATCCGGAAACCAAGTTGGATGACATCGATGCCCTGGTGGGACGCAGCAAGGAGCTGCTGGGCCAGTGTCGGGAGTACCTGCGCTCCGTAAAGGACAAAATTGACAGTTTGGACGTGGAGTAAATATATTCGAGCACAAAATCACAAGATATGCGTAAAATATACGAAATCGATCCTTGGCTGGGTCCTCATAAGGACGCCATTGATGCCCGCCATGAGCACATCTGGCAAACCCTCAGGCACATTGCCGGGGACGGCCTGCTGAAAGATGCCGTCAACAACCACATGTACTACGGCCTTCACAAATGCGAAGACGGCTCCTGGGTGTTCCGGGAGTATGCGCCCAATGCCAACAGAATCTTCCTCGTCGGGGATTTCAACAACTGGAAGCGTACGGACGGCTATGCCTTGAAGCCCGTTGGAAACGGCAACTGGGAACTGAAGCTGCCGGAACTGTTCCTCAGGCACGGGGAACTCTACAAACTCTACATCGAATGGCCCGGCGGCGGGGGAGAACGCATTCCTTCTTATGCCACCCGCGTAGTGCAGGATGATGTGACCAAGGCGTTCAGCGCTCAGGTCTGGGATCCTGCCCGGAAGTTTGTCTGGAAGCACGGCCATGCAGGGAAGCGCCCCCATCCGTTCATCTATGAGTGCCATATCGGCATGGGTTCCGAAAAGGAAAAAGTGGGAACGTTCGAGGAGTTCCGCCGGGATGTGCTGCCCCGTGTGAAAAAACTGGGGTATGACACCATCCAGATCATGGCCCTGCAGGAGCATCCCTATTACGGATCCTTTGGCTATCAGGTGAGCAATTTCTTTGCCCTGAGTTCCCGTTTCGGGACGCCCGAGGAGTTCAAGGCCCTCGTGGACGACGCCCACGGAAAGGGGATTGCCGTCATCATGGACATCGTGCACAGCCACAGTGTGAAGAACACCTTGGAAGGTCTGGCCGAATTCGACGGGACGGACCATCTGTATTTCCATGCCGGGCCCAAGGGAGACCATCCTGCCTGGGGGTCCCGTTGCTTCGACTACGGAAAGGATGAAACCCGCTATTTCCTCCTGTCCAATGTAAAGTATTGGATGGAAGAATACCACATTGACGGTTTCCGTTTCGACGGCGTCACTTCCATGCTGTACTGGGACCACGGCCTGGGGAAGGATTTCGGCAATTACGGCCTGTATTTCGACGGCGGCGTGGACGAAGACGCTGTCATCTACCTGGCTCTGGCTACCCGGCTGGTGAAGGAGATGAATCCGAACGGATTCTCCATTGCGGAGGACATGTCCGGCATGGCCGGTCTGGCCGCTCCGTTCGAGGCGTTCGGCGTGGGCTTCGATTTCCGCATGTCCATGGGCGTGGCCGACCACTGGATCAAATGGATCAAGGAACGCAGCGATGAGCAGTGGTCCATGGGAGAGATTTGGTGGGAACTCAGTGGCAAACGGGCCGAGGAAAAGACCATCTCCTATGCTGAGTGCCACGACCAGGCCCTCGTGGGCGACAAGACCATCATCTTCCGCCTCATGGACAAGGAAATGTACTTCGCCATGCGGAAGGACAGCCAGAATGGAGTTGTGGATCGTGGCATCGCTCTCCACAAGTTGATCCGTCTGGTGACTGCCGGCACCGCCGGGGATGGCTATCTCAATTTCATGGGCAACGAGTTCGGCCATCCCGAATGGATTGATTTTCCGCGTGAAGGGAACGGCTGGTCCTTCAAGTATGCCCGCCGGCAATGGTCGCTGGCCGATAATCCCGATCTCCGTTACGGACTTCTCCGTAATTTCGACGAGGATATGGTCCACCTGATGCGAAAGGAGAATGTCCTGAGCGAGCGTCCGGAGCTCCTGGTGGCGGATGAAGAGAAGAAAATCTTGATTTTCAAACGGAAAAACTGTATCTTTGCACTGAATTTCTCGCCCACCGGTTCATTTGCCGATTACGGCTTTTCCGCTCCGGCGGGGGACTATGTGAATGTTCTCGACAGCGACGAGTCCCGTTACGACGGATTCGGGCGCCTTATCCTCGGGGAGCATCATGTTGCCGTGTCCGAGAGATGTCCAAACGGCAACCAGGCCTATGACCACACCCTTCGGGTGTATCTGCCGGCCCGGTGTGCTGTGGTATTGAAGCAAGTATAAACTCATATATATGGCTTTTTTGAAATTCAACAAGTCTGAACTCGTCAATCTCGAGTATTCTCTCAAACGCGAGATCATCCTGGCGAACAAGACCGGTGCGTACTGCAATACGTCCATCGTCACCTGCAATACGCGACGCTACCATGGCCTTCTGGCCGTTCCGGTAGAAAAGTTCGACGGATATCGGCACATCCTGCTGAGTTCCCTTGACGAGAGCCTCACCCTCCGCGGCAAGCGGTTCAATCTGGGTATCCATTGCTATGGAGACATCTACGAACCCCGTGGCCACAAGTACATCGTGGATTTCGATGCAGACCCCGTTCCCGCCATTACCTACAAGATTGGCGAGATTGTGTTCCGCAAGTCCATCGCCCTGTGTCCCGATGAGAATCAACTCCTCATCAAGTACGAACTGGTGAACGCTCCCGCCAAAGTAAAGGTGGAACTCAAACCTTTCCTGGCCTTCCGCAACTTCCACGCCCTAACCGGTGAGAACGGTACGGCCCGTACGGACTATGAACCCGTCCAGAACGGCGCCGCTTTCAACATGTACGAAGGCTTCCCGGACCTGAACCTCCAACTCAGCGCTTCTGCATCGGCCTTCAGATTCAACCCTTCGTGGTACAAAGGCGTAACCTATTCGGATGAGATGCGCCGCGGGTATGACTGCCGTGAGGACCTTTGGGTTCCCGGTACGTTCGAGACGGAAATGAAGGCCGGCGACAGCCTGGTCTTCTCCGCCACCGCCGGTGAGCCGGTGAACGCCACCGCCCTGAAGCGCAAGTTCACCGCCACGGTGGAGAAAATCGGCCCCATCACCTCTTTCCACGACCAACTGGTCCGCCAGTGCAATTCCCTCATCCGGGAAGACGGCGGTGTCAAGCGCATCGTGGCCGGTTACAGTTGGCTCTATACGGGCCTTCTCCGCGAGACCATGGAGTCCGTGGCCGGCCTCGCCCTCTACGGAAAGAACGACCCTGCCCTCTTCGAGGAGATTCTGGACAACATCATCAAGAATAACCAGGACCGCCTGAACCGCCGCACCACGCAGGTGGAGGCCCCCCTGTTCCTGGCCGTCACCCTTCAGCAGTACATTGCCTACGGGGCCGATGCCAAGAAGGTCTGGGCCAAATACGGTCCGGTGCTCAAGAATGTCCTGGAGAGTTACCTCCCCGGCATCCGCCAGGAGGTGGCCATGCAGCCTAACGGCCTTCTCTGGGCTCAGAAAGACGGAGTCGCCCTGACCTGGATGAATGCCTACATCGGCGGTCGTGCCGTCACGGAGCGTGCCGGTTACCAGGTGGAGACCAACGCCCTCTGGTACAATGCCATCGCCTTTGCCCTGCAGTTCGAGCGAAAGAACACCGCTTTTTACAAGAAGTGGATTACCATCAAAGAATTGGTGGAACAGAATTACCAGCCCCTGTTCTGGAATGCCGAGCTGGGCTTCCTGGCCGACTATGTGGACGGCGCCGGCCAGCACCTGGAATTGCGTCCCAATCAGTTGTGGGCCGTATCGCTCGATAACCGCTGTGTCGATGACGAGGTGGTGAGCGAGGTGATGCGCGTAGTGAATGCCGAGCTGGTGACCCGCCGCGGCATCCGCACCCTGAGCCCCCGCGACATCCGTTACAAGGGCGTCTATGAAGGCCCCCAGAAGGAGCGGGATGAGGCTTACCATAACGGCTGCGCCTGGCCGTTCCTGCTGGCCCAATACTGCTATGCCAGTTTCAACATGATGGGCAAGAACTTCATCAAACGGGCCGAATGGCTCACCGAGGGCTTCTACGAGGATCTCTCCAAGCACGGCGTGGGCTGCTTCTCGGAACTCTACGACGGAGATCCGCCGCACGAGGCGCACGGCGCCATCTCGTCGGCCATGACCACCGCCGCCCTTCTGAATATCAATTGGCTCATCGAAAAATACAGGGAGGAATAGACTATGAGAGTTTTAATGTTTGGCTGGGAGTTTCCTCCCCATATCGCAGGCGGTCTGGGCACGGCTTGCGAAGGTATCGTAAAGGGCCTTGCCTATAACGGCGTGGAGACCCTGTTCGTGATGCCGTCGGCCTCCGGTGACGAAGACCAGAGCGCCACCACCATCATCAATGCTTCGGACGTTCCCGTGGACACCGTGTCCGAGTCGGTGGAAGAATACCTGGACAAGGTGAAATTCATCCATATCGGCACCAATATGATTCCCTACGCGGACCCTGAAGAGTTCAGCAAACTCGTCGAGGAGGATAAAAAGCGCCAGGTGAAGGACTTCTCCATCAGCTATGGACAGAAGTACAAGTTCTCCGGCAAATACGGCGCCAACCTCATGGAAGAGGTAGCCCGCTATGCCATGGTGGGCGGTACCATCGCCATGCAGAAGAAGGATGAATTTGATGTCATCCATGCCCACGACTGGCTCACTTACTATGCCGGCATCGCCGCCAAGGAACTGACAGGCAAGCCGCTGGTCATCCATGTGCATGCCACTTCCTTCGACCGCGGCAGCGTGGACAACATCGACACCCGTGTCTTTGCCATCGAAAAGAAGGGCATGGAGATGGCCGACCGCGTCATCACCGTGAGCGACCTCACCCGCAATATTGTCATCACCCGCTACGGCATCGATCCCGGCAAGGTGGTCACCGTGCACAATGCGGTGGATTTCAGCGGCCGTGAGAACCTCCAGGTGGAACGCGGTGTCAAAGACGGCCACTTGAGGCGTGTTGGGCATGAGTTTGCGCAGCATGTCGATGCAGGCATCAGCTGCCGGATTGTGCAACGGTGCCAATTCCTCGCATTTATCCAGGTTGGCGCGTGCTTCCTCGTCGATGAGCGCAGCCTTGGTGAAGTACTCGCCGCCGGCGACGATGCGGTTGCCGATGGCTTCGATCTGGCCGAGGCCGCTGATGGGCGACTCGGGGTCGTCGGTCATGATGTCGAGCAACTTGCGCAGGCACTGGGCGACCGACAGATCAGCTACGTTGTACGTGACCTTTTGGAAATCGGGGGCGAACGAGACGCTCATGCGGGCTTCGTCGGTGCCGACCTTCTCGGCCAGGCATTTCATGCGGGCATCTTTGCCCTCGGTTTCGATGAGCTGCGACTTGAGGCTCGAAGAGCCAGCGTTGACGACGAGTACGAGCATGACGGTTCCTCCTTGTGGTTCAGTCCCTCCATTGTAATTGAATGGGACGAAAGGGGTAGGGTCGTTGTTTGTTTGCGGTGTAGTGGCACAGTGCTCCCTGGGAAGGGTGTGCCATT
>ONTQ01000025.1:0-502 GCA_900320795.1 uncultured Bacteroidales bacterium | reverse complement strand
TGTGCCATTCTGTTGTCGTTCCGTTCAAAAAGAGAGCGACCTTGAATTGTTGTCCCACGCCCTATTCTGTACTCGCGTATAATCATTTCTACGCGCAATCACAAACAGCAAGGTGCACCGTATGATTGACCTCAAACAACTCCTGCAATCTGAAAACCAGCCCGAGACGTTCGAGGAGTACCTCGACCGGTATGCAAATCCCGTGGGCGACATTCTCAACTCGTACATTCCAAAGGGCTCGCACCCCGACATGGACCGCTACCTCTATTCGCCGCTGCTCAAGTTCAGCCGCAACGGCGGCAAGCGTCATCGTCCGCTCATTTGCTTTGCGGCCTGCATGGCCGTAGGCGGCGACCCGCAGCGTGCAATCAGCTCGGCAGCTGCAATCGAGCACTTCCACACGGCGGCTCTCATCCATGACGACATCGCCGACGAGGCCGAGCTGCGCCGCGGCGAGCCGTGCCTCTACATGACCGAGGGCATGGGCCTTGCCATCAACATG
>ONTQ01000169.1 GCA_900320795.1 uncultured Bacteroidales bacterium | reverse complement strand
ACTGGCGGGGCCCCACCCATTTGTACGCTCCCTCCCGAACGGGATCATGCAGTTTCATGCCCAGATCGATCCGCAGGAGCAGGAAATTCAGGTCCAGGCGAAGGCCCAGGCCCCAGTCTGCGGCGATGCTGTCTCCCAGCGTATCCCACCGGAAAGCGCCGTCTCCCAAATCATCTCCATTGAGCAGCCAGACGTTGCCGGCATCCAGGAAAGCCGCGCCATTCAGCTTCCAGAACAGCGGGAACCGGTATTCCACGTTGGCCTCCAGTTTAAGGTCTCCCGTCTGGCTGGGGATGGTGAAGAAATCGATGTATTCGGACAGTCCGGGACCCACGCCGCGCGCCTGCCAGCCCCGTAGGCTACTGGCGCCGCCACCATAGAATTGCTTCTCGAACGGCAGCGTGGTGGAGTTCCCGTAGGCGAAGCCGATTCCGCCCATGATGCGCGTGGCGATGGCCCGGCGCCCGGTCCTTCCCAACCGCCAGGTCCGTCCGGCAGAGGCCTCCAAACGCGTATATTGGGAATACGGGGTATCCAGGATCATCCGCTCGCAAAGCTCGGAATCCAGCTTCATCAGACCGTTAAACAGACTGAGGACGTTGCCGGAAGCATCCACCTGGAAGCGGAAATAATGGTAGGAAGAAGTCGGGTTGGCCGATGCATCCGTCGTATAATAGACCGAGAAACGGCTCCCCAGGTCAAAGTGGTCCAGGTAGGCACTCAGCAGGAACGGATTGTTCAGCAGGCTGATCAGGAACAACGGGTCGATGTCCGTCAGGCGCACGATGCTCAATTGCAGGGGGAAGATCTGGTAGAAGGTCTTCGGTCCCCAGTTTCCGGTGTAGCCGAACGAGGATCCCACGACATGGCGGGTATATTCCGGCCGGTTCTGGTAACTGTACGACAGGTTCACCTCGGTACGGCCGCCGCTACGCGTATCGCGGACGAAGCGAGGAGGAACCGCAATCAGTTTGGGGAAACTCAATCCACCGGTGACACCAAATTCATTGGAGCGGATATTGTCGTCCAGCTTGAACTGGAAATTCCCCAGGAATCCCAGGTTCAGCCACTCCCCTCCCCGGAAGATATTCTTGTGATAATAAGTGAGTTGCGGGGAGATGCCCAACAGGCCGTTGGAGTTGGACGAGGCTTCCAGATTCACCTTGAACCCCTGGATGGAAGAACGGGAAAGATTGATGTTGCAATCCACGACGGTGCTGTCTTCCCGGGGCACCATGCCCAGGTTGATCCCGCGGAACACCTTCAAGGCAGAGAGACGCCGGTACGTATTGTTCACGTCGCTTTCCCGATACACTTCCCCCGGAACGAGGGTGTTCATCTGACGGAGTACTTTCTCCCTGATTTTCACATCGTTATCGTAAGCGAACCGGATATTGCCGATGGTAAACTGCTTGTGCTCCCGGGCCGATGATGCCGATTCGTTCCGGGTATATTCCCCGATGCGGTATTCCAACACCGCATCCTTCCGGCCGAGGGTATCCGCCTGGAAGAAATAGTAATTCTTGTTGAAGCCGAAGAAACCCGCTTCCCGCAACACGGCGGCCGACCGTTCGCTCTCGCGTTCCAAAAGGGCTTCCGAGAGGTAATCCCCCTTGTGTACCAATAGGTTGACGGTATCCCGCAGGAAGTATTCCGCCAGCGGCCCCCGTTCCGGAAGGTTGTACCGGATTTCCCCGATGGGGACCTGACGTCCGAGGGTGACGCGATAATCCACCGTCACGTTGCGGCGGTTCACGCTCACCCGGGCATCGACATCGGAATCATAGTAGCCCAGATATTCCAGGTGCCGGACGATGTTTTCCTGCGAGGCCTCGACCTGTTCGGGCGTATAGATAACCGGCGGCGTTCCGAGTTTGTGCATCAGCCGCGACCAGCCGCTTTTGTTGTCCTTCCCGCCCATGCTATAAATATAGGTCATCGGACCGGCCGGCTTGGCCTGCTGCTTGATATAGGGAGTTATTTCACTGATATTCAGCCCATCATCATTCAGGATCTCGACCTTGTTCTTGGCAAGGCGGTACTGACCTTCCTGCAAGGAACGGGCGGTACTGCAGCCTGCGACCAGGCCGACCAGCAAAGGCCAGAGAAAATGATGGAGACTTTTCTTCAAATCCATGGATGCTAATTGCGATTCAAAAATACGCATTTTTATTGTTTTTTTCCATTTTTGCATCTAATTTTGCGCAAAAGTTTTACAAATTTTTTTTATGCAATTCGATGAAGAAATTTCTGGTAGTCTGCGCAGTGATGATGCTGCCCTGCTTCCTTGTGCACGCACAAGAGGCTGAAGACGCCGGCCGTGGTGCCGTGCTGTCCTTTATTCCGAGATTTGATGCCGGGGCTTTGTATGACAAAGACGCAAAAGAGGCATCGTTCAGTTTCGGCAACACATCTTTCTACACCCTTTTCGAAGGCAACATCTCTGACAAATGGTCCTTCTCCGTGATGAACCACTGGCTTGTGTCGACGTATGACGAAAGTTCCTTCAAGGATGCCATTTGGGAGAACACCAAGAATGCGTATAACCTTTGCTGGCCTTTCCGGGGTCGCGATTATAGCGACTGGAACTTCTGCGACTGGGCCTATGTTACCTTCTCCCCGGGTCCCTTCGAATTTTCCCTTGGTAAGCAGACCACGCTGATGGGCGGTTTCGAGTACGAAGACTACGACTATGATGTCAACACCATCATTGCCAGTTCCATCTGGAGCAATGTCCCGTGCTATCGCTGGGCCTTTACCCCGGCCTGGAACCTGCCTGACGGCAAGTCCAAGCTTTCCCTCCAGCTTGCCTGTGATCCCCTGAACACCCATCTTTCCTACGCAGCCCAGTGGGACGGCACCTATGGCCCCTACAGCATGCGTTGGAGCGCTCTTACCTATAAGAATGTATCTGACGATTGGCGCCTCATCGCCAGCCTGGGCAACCGCCTGGAGTTGGGCGACTGGACCATCGACCTCACGTGGACGAACAAATTCGGCGGCTTCTTTGTGCTCGACCCCGATGACGAGGATGCTCTGCCGGTAGATTTTGTCACCAAAGGCCAGACCATCGTCCCTTCCATCGTATGGGCTCCTTGTGACAAATGGGAATTATCCCT
>ONTQ01000043.1 GCA_900320795.1 uncultured Bacteroidales bacterium | reverse complement strand
GTGGCAGGTCAGAGAAAAAACACAGACCTGCCACAAATGCACTGGATACCTGACACAGACGAACACGAGACCTGGCACAAATGCACTGGATACCTGACACATCTTGACGGAAACCCGGTAAAAACATTCAGGAAAACCGTCGAAACCAGACAGAAATCAGACAAAAGATTGTGGAAACGGGGCGCAAAAAAGAATTGGCACGCAATGATTATTGTGGAAACGGGGCGCAAAAAAAAGAATTGGCCCGCAATGAATAATGATACAACAAAGGGATGCACATGAAAGTGCACCCCCTTTGTATATGTGAGTATTTGTACTAGAGCTTCGGACCAGCCTTCACGAGGGCTTTGCCGGCGCGGTTGCTTTCGTACTTGTGGAAGTTCTTGATAAAGCGGCCCGCGAGGTCTTTTGCCTTCTCTTCCCACTCGGCGGCATTCTTATAGGTGTCGCGAGGATCCAGGATGCCGGTATCCACACCTTCCAGTTTGGTAGGAACGGTGAAATCGAAGTAAGGGATGACCTTGGTCGGCGCCTTGTCGATGGCACCATTCAGGATGGCATCGATGATGCCGCGGGTGTCACGGATGGAAATACGCTTGCCGGTACCGTTCCAGCCGGTGTTCACGAGGTATGCCTTGGCTCCGCTCTTTTTCATCTTCTTCACGAGTTCCTCTGCATACTTGGTCGGATGCAGTTCCAGGAAAGCCTGGCCGAAGCAGGCGGAGAAGGTAGGAGTGGGCTCGGTGATACCGCGCTCAGTGCCGGCAAGTTTAGCGGTGAAGCCGCTCAGGAAATAGTATTTGGTCTGTTCCGGAGTGAGGATGGAAACCGGAGGCAGGACGCCGAAGGCATCGGCGCTAAGGAAAATCACCTGCTTGGCAGCAGGTCCGTGACTTTCGGGACGGACGATTTTCTCGATGTGATAAATAGGATAACTGACACGGGTGTTCTCGGTGACGGACTTGTCGTTGAAGTCAATCTTGCCGGCGGCATCCACGGTTACGTTCTCCAGGAGAGCGTCGCGACGGATAGCGTTATAGATATCGGGTTCGGACTCCTTGTCCAGTTTGATGACCTTGGCGTAGCAGCCGCCTTCAAAGTTGAAGACACCCTTGTTGTCCCAGCCGTGCTCGTCATCGCCAATCAGGAGACGCTTGGGGTCAGTGGAGAGGGTGGTCTTGCCGGTGCCGGAGAGGCCGAAGAAGATGGCGGTGTTCTCGCCGTTCATATCGGCATTGGCCGAGCAGTGCATGGCTGCGATGCCCTTCAGCGGAAGGTAGTAGTTCATCATGGAGAACATACCCTTCTTCATTTCACCGCCGTACCAGGTGTTGAGGATGACCTGCTCACGGGAAGTGACATTGAAAGCGACACAGGTTTCGCTTCTGAGGCCCAGTTCCTTGTAGTTTTCCACCTTGGCCTTGGCTGCGCAATACACTACGAAATCAGGCTCCTGGTCGAATTCCTTCTGGTTCTTGGGACGGATGAACATATTGGTCACGAAATGGGCCTGCCAGGCAACCTCCATGATGAAGCGCACTTTCATGCGGGTGTCGGCATGGGTGCCGCAGAAACCGTCCACGACAAACAGGCGCTTGCCGCTGAGTTGCTGCTGGGCCAGTTTCTTCACGGCCTTCCAGGTAGCAACGGACATCTTGTGGTTGTCATTGGGATATCCCTCGGTGGTCCACCAGATTTCGCCGGGTTTTCCTTCCTTGGTGGTGTTGTCGTACACAATGTACTTGTCCTTGGGAGAACGGCCGGTATAGACGCCCGTCATCACGTTGATGGCGCCCAGTTCGGTTACCTGTCCCTTGTCAAAACCCTCGAGACCGGGTTTGGTCTCTTCGTTGTAAAGAACTTCGTACGTGGGATTGTAAAGGATTTCCTTCACACCCTTGATGCCGTACTTCTTGAGATCAATATTAGACATAAACGTATCTTATTTAGGAATTATTATCTATCCTGCAAATTTAGCGAAAAACGATTACTTTTCCAAGTGGGATGCCAGTCTTTTTCTAAGCCCCGGAGCCAGGGAAACATTCTCCAGTTTCTCGGCTTCGTCCAGCCAACGGGAAGAGAGTGTATAGTCCGACATCAGGTAAAAAGCCTGGGCAAGATTGTAGCAGGCGCAGGCCCGCTTTTCGGCCGAACCGGATTTCACCAGAATACCCCACTTGTCCACGGCCGCCGACAATTCCCCGTAAAGGACATTCACAAGGGCATCGTCCCAGAGATTGGAAGCGGAAGGCTCATAGTAATAGAATCCGAAACTTTCCGTAATCCAATTGGAGAGGAAGCGGGTCGAAACACGTTCCCCCACTTTTTCGGCCTGCCTTCCCATGCTTCTGAGCGAGAGGGACTTGAGAGCGTCATCGGTAAGGATGCCATTGTTATAGACCTGTGCGCGGAGCACGGTGGACCCGTTGTAATTGTGCACCTTGTCCTCACTCATACTGTCATAGACATCGAGTTGGAGTTTCACGGGGACGAGAACCGGGCAGATGAAGGCCGAATCCAGACTTGTGGCGCCTGTGATCGGCTGGTTGGTTTCCAGCGTGGGCTCCCCCAAACGGCTGCGAAGAAGGAAAACCACGTCGCCCTCCGTTTCCATCACCAGGGAGTGCATCCTGTCCAGCGTGACCGTATCGGCCGACGGAATGCGGAAGAGGCCCACCTTCTCCTGGCCGTCGAAATAATCTTCCTCCAACTGGCGGGCCAGAGAGGAGGCCACCTGGCGGTCGAAGAGGGAATCCACCTGGTTGGACCCGTCCATGTAAACGATGGAAATGTCCTTTCCGGAAAGCGTGAGTCCGGATTGGGACGGGTGACGCACATCCAGATACACCGAATAGATTTGCGGGGAGCAGGCCGATACGGCCAGGGCCACCGCTAAAATCCAGGAATGTTTCATATCACTTCTGCTGTAAGGTCATATTCATCGGCGGAAGTAATGCGGACCCGGAGGAATTCCCCCACAAGGGAATACGGTTCCACGCCGTCAAAAGATTCCGCCGTATATTTCACCAGGATTTCACCGTCCACTTCGGGGCTTTCGAATTCGCTGCGGCATACCAGCATGCCGTCGGCGAAGTCATCAACAAGGACCCGGGTCTCGGTGCCAATCCGGGATTGGTTATATGCAAGGGATATGCCACGCTGGATTTCCATCAAGGAATCCAGCCGCTTTTGTTTGGTGCGTCCGGAAATGCTGTCCCGGTAATTCCGGGCGCCATAGGTTCCCTCCTCTTCAGAATAGGTAAATGCCCCCATGCGCTGGAAACGGGACTCCCGGACAAAATCCATCAGTTCCGCAAATTCCTTCTCCCCCTCTCCGGGATGGCCGACGATAAGGGTGGTGCGGAGCGCTACGCCGGGCACTTTTTCCCGCATGCGGCGGATGAGTTCACGGGTCCAACGTCCGTCCACATGACGGTGCATCTTCTCAAGCACCCGGTCGCTGACATGCTGAAGCGGGATGTCCATGTAACGGCACACCTTAGGGTTGTGAGCCATTTCCTCCAGGACATCCTCCGGGAAATCGGCCGGATAGGAATAGTGGATACGAAGCCATTCAATGCCCTCTACGGCAGACAGTTTGCGCAGAAGATCCGCCAGGGCACGGTGTCCGTACAGGTCCAGGCCATAATAGGTGGTATCCTGGGCGATGATCACCAGTTCCCGGATGCCGCGGGCAGCCAGGTCCTCCGCTTCTCGGACCAGCATTTCCATCGGCACGGAACGGTGCGGTCCGCGGATCAGCGGGATGGCGCAATAGGAGCAGCGGCGGTTGCAGCCTTCGGAGATTTTGAAAAAGGCATATGGCCTGTTCCCCTGCGTCAACACCCGGTGGTGTTCATTGTCCGGACGATAGGCGCAGCCCAGCGCCTCGACGAGCGGCCTCAACTCACGTGCGCCGAACCAACCATCCACCTCCGGAATCAGAGACGGAAGGTCTTCCTTGTAACGCTCCGACAGGCAGCCAAAAACGAGAAGCCGTCCCACCTTTCCTTCCTTCTTTCGCTCCACAGCGGCCAGAATGGTCTGGATGGACTGTTCTTTGGCATCTCCGATAAAACCGCAGGTATTGATAAGCAGGACGTCCACCCGAGGGCGAGCTTCCTCTTCCGGTACAAGCTCATAACTGTCCTGTACCTGGAAAAGGAGATGCTCGGTGTCAACCGTGTTCTTGGAGCATCCCAGGGTGATTACCTGCAGACTGGGCATCTCAGGCCTCCTTGGCGGCTTCGGCCTCCCGCTCCTCGTCCGTCAGGAATTCCAGGGAGGCATAGTGTTTGAGGGAATTGTACCACTCCACCACTTTCTTCATATGGGAAACATAGAAGCGCTCGGCGTCGTAAGTGGGCAGAGCCTTGGCGAAAAGGGCTTTCAGCTCGGCCTCCGGAGCTTTGGCGGTAGGGGCGTCGTTCTCTCCAAGCACATCGTGCATCTTGCCGAACACTTCCTGCAGCTTGACCTCTCCTTCCTCGGTATAGATAGAGATGTCGGCCAGGGTCGTAATGCCGGCTCCGGCACTGAAATTATAGCGTTTCTTGTCCTCAAAGGCCTCTACGATAGCGCCGGAACGGGACTGGGCAATATAGTTGAAGAGTCCGTGCTGACCACGGATGGAAAGAGTTTTTGCGAGATCGGTTTTCATTTTATCTTAATCTTTCATGAATTTACAAATATAGGCATTTTTATCGAAAAAGACACGCTCTACGGCGGCGGAAAGTGATTCCGGCGAGCCGTCGTTCTCAAGGACGACGTGCACCCGGTCCATCGGGATCTCCTGCGCTGCCATCCGGCTTCTCACCTGGGCTTCATCGGCCCCGTCCCGGGCCATCACCCGTCTGAGCCGTACTTCAGCAGAGGCCGACACCAATACCACGACGTCTCCAACGCCGTCAAAAACGGGTTTGGAAAGGATTACGGCCGACTCCAGCACAACGAATGAAGCACCATCCTGTTTATCCCGCCAGCGAAGAAAATCCTGTAGTACAGCCGGATACACGATAGATTCTACGGCTTCCCTGGCCGTAGCGCTGGAAAAGATGACGGAAGCGAGCCGCGCCCGGTCCAGTTTTCCTCCGGCCGTCCGGATGGGCGTCCCCAAAGCCGACTCCAGACGGCGGACAAGAGCCGGCCGACGGGTGTACAACTGTTTGGTCCGGGAATCAGAATCGTAAACAGGGATGCCCCGCTCCATGAGCAGGGCGCTCACCGCGCTCTTTCCGCTGCCGATAAGGCCTGTGAGAATGACCGTCTTCATCAGCGAAGTTCCACACAGTCAAACACTTCCGGTTCAACACGGTAGTCAAGCACCCCGGTAGGAAGACGGAGGGTGCGGGCGGCGCAGCGGCCACTGATGGATTCGCTGAAATCCTTCCAGTCCACATAGAGTTTGAAGGAATGCAGCGGGTCTTTGGACAGAGGAAAGGAACAGCGCAGGACCACCTGGGCATTGGGAGGATAAACTTGCAGGTGATGGCCGGCCGGTGCATTCCAGACCTCGACGGGAACAGTGGCACGTAGTTCGACATACCGGGACACCGGCAGTTCATAGCTGACCTCATCCGTGGACATGCGGACCCCCTTGACCGGATTCAGGCGAAGGACCCCGTGCTGGGATTCATGTACATCGGTCAGCACGAGGCGGCTGGCCGTAATACGTTCCACAGCGGCCAGGTGCACGTCCTCTCCGTAGATGGTCACCGAATCCGGAGACATTCTGAACGGTCCGGACGGCATATACTGCGAACGGCACTGGATGACTTTGTGAACCTCTACGGGGACTTTCTTATGGTTTTCCACCGGGAATACGAATTTCAGCGTATCCGTGATGAAGGCCTCAACATTGGCCCCCTCTCCGAAAAACTGGTTCACATATGAGTTTTTGGCACCGCCGATGACACAATAGGTATGCGGAGCCGTATTCCTGAAATCGGCCCGGTCAAAACGGACTTTCACCACCTTGCGCTCACGACGGCTCTTCTCGCGGAGCAGCCGGAAACCGTCCGTGCGGCACCGCGCACTGACCACGACGGTATTGGAAGATTCCAGGCCATGTCCGTCGATATTGCATTCTGCCACCACCGGCACGCTGATGGTGCCGGAATAGTCCTTGGACAGATTGGTGAGGGTCCATACAAAAACAGCAACCACCAGGGAAAGGACCATAATGATCCATTCCCTGCCCCAGTTGCCGAATCGTTCCCTGATGTCCTCTTTCAGGGCCATGTGCTGTTACTTTTGTTCGGCTTCGGAATAATCCTTCACGAGGCCCTGTTTGTCAACACGGAGTTTGACGTCACCGTCCACTTTGATCAGGACGGTCTTTTCGTTCACTTCCACAATTTCTCCGTAGATACCACCGACGGTAACCACTTTGTCTCCCTTCTTGAGAGCACTGCGGAATTCCTGGAGCTCCTTCTGCTGCTTGCGCTGCGGGCGGATCATGAACAACCACATGACCAGGATGATGGCACCGAACATGAGGATGGTGGGCCAGGCGCTGGGCTGCTGGGCACCAGCCTGACCTGCGGGGGCGGCGGGGGCACCCATCAAAAGGAAAGAATAAATCAGATTCATACGGTTTTGCGAATTATGCCCTTTTCCATGCGGTCCTTGATGAGACGGTCCAGCAGGCCGTTCACGAAACTGCGGCTCTTGGGCGTTGAATAATATTTGGAAATCTCTACGTATTCGTTGATGGTGACCCTCACCGGAATCTCCGGGAAGGTTTCCGCTTCTGCAAGCCCCATGGCAATGAGGATGATATCCGTCGTATAGAGACGGTCCTGCTCCCACTTGGAGACGGACTGGGCAATGAGGTTGTAATACTCCTGATAGCGTCCGTAGGTGGCTGTAAGAAGACTGCGGACAAACTCGTGGGAGTCTGTCTGATAGAGGGCGGGCAGGTTCCATCGGCCCGTTCGGCCCATTTCCTCCAGGGAACGGATGCAGCAGCCCAGCACATAAGGGAGGTCGTCGGCCCAATGGATGGAAAGGTCTTCCAGAATGGTGGAAAGGGATTCGTCATCCTCCAGTTCTTCCGTAAAGACCTGCTGCCACAAGGCTGCGTCCTTCTTCAGGGAACAAGCCTCATCGTTCATATAGTCCTGGTAATAGGACCGCGTTTTCAATGTCTCATACAGCGTGTGGAGGAAGGCGTCGTTCTGGGTCCAGGAGAATTTTTTCTTTTCCAGCAGTTTCTGAAAATCCGGATCCTGGTCCAGCAAGGCCGATATGCCATTGACGGCAAACCGGGTATTGGGATGAAGGTCTTCCTCGGTGGGATTGAATTTTCCCCGCGCCGCCTCGATGCGGCGGGCAGCCTCCGCCGTCAGGGCGGGGACGAGGGCCATCATGTAAAGGTAGAGATCCCGCGTTGCCTCGCAGGAAGCTTCAAGGCCGGAAAGCGCCTCTTTCAAACTGAGGTCCCGGTTCTCCGCACAGGAGTACAGAACCTTGAAAGCCTTGATTCTTAAGATGCGGCGATTGAGCATGATGTCAAATAAATTTCTACAAAGTTAGTGTTTTTTAAATAAAATCCCTATTTTTGTAATCAGAAAACAAAAACGAACAACGTATGTACAGTGAAGAATACGAGCGTTCCCGCGCTCAGGAGAGAAATTCGGAGGATGTGTATTCCAAACCCATCCGTGCAGGCAAGCGCACCTATTTCTTCGATGTCAAGTCCACCAAAGGAAACAACGACTTCTATCTTACCATTACGGAGAGCAAGCGGCGTTTGGAAAGAGACGGTTCCTTTACCTACGACAAGCACAAGATTTTCCTTTATAAAGAAGATTTCGAAAAATTCCAGGAAGGCTTGCAGGAAGCGGTTCAATACATTCTGCACGACCTCCTGCACGACCAGCCCATACGACAGTATCCCTCAAGGGAAGAGCAGGAACCTTCCGAAGAAGAGTTTTAATCCAAAAACCGGCACGCTCTGCCGGTTTTTTCAGACCGTACAGTTATATCATGATCCTCCTGAGAAACATCCTTCACGGAAACAGCCGGACTGACATTCTCATCGAAGAGGGCCGCATCAAACGGATCGGCCCGGTCACGGAGATTTCGCCCGGCACCGAGACGGTGGATTGTTCCGGAAAAGCCGTCATCCCCGGTTTCGTGAACACGCATACCCATGCCGCCATGATTCTGCTGCGCGGCATTCACGAGGACCTTAACCTATACGACTGGCTTAACAATATCTGGAAAATCGAGGCCAAACTGGATCAGGACTTTATCTACTGGAGCACCAAGGCGGCCTGCCTGGAAATGATCCGCAGCGGCACCACCACCTTCAACGATCAGTACTGGTTCTGCCCGCATGCCCGCCTGGCCGCTATCGAGATGGGGCTGCGCCCGGTCGTCTCTTTCATCTTCCTGGACTCAAACAACCCGGAGATGGCCCGGAAACAACGAGATGCCTGCCAGCGCCTGTATGAGCGTACCCTGTCCTGGGGGGAGGAATCCCAATTCGCTGTCTCCATCCATTCCGTCTATACGGTCTGTGAGGAAAACATCCTCTGGGCCAATCAGTTTGCCCTGGACCACGGGCTCAAGGTCCATCTCCATTTATCGGAGACCCGGAAAGAGAACGAGGACTGCCGCCGCAACCATGGCGGTCTCTCCCCTACCGAGTATTTTGATAGTCTTGGCATCTGGGGGCCCCATGTGATCGCCGCCCATTGCCTGCACCTGTCGGACGAGGATGTCCGTATTCTCGGAAGCCATCGGGTGAACTGCGTCCACAACATCCACTCCAACCTCAAACTGGCCTCCGGTTTTCAATTCCGCTATAATGAACTCCGGGATGCCGGCGCCAATGTATGCCTGGGAACGGACGGAGCCTCATCGGCCAATGACATGGACATGCTCCAACATATGAAAAGCGCCGCCATCATGCAGAAAGCCTGGCGTGCGGATCCGCTGGCCATGCCGTTGGACCAGCTGATGGATTGTGCAACGGAACACGGAGCCAGGGCCCTCGGGATCGATTCCGGTGTCATCCGGGAAGGCGCCTGGGCAGATTTGTCCCTCATCGACCTTGACAGCACGTACTTCCTGTCCCCCGGATCTATTACCGCCAACCTGGTTTATGCAGCAGGCAGCCGTGCCATCAGTTCGGTAATGGCCCGTGGCCGCTGGGTCATGCGGGACCACGTAATCCCGTCCGAGCAAGAAATCCTCGCCGCTGCCCGCCGCGTGGTGTCTCAGATTTAAAACATACACACTATGGATCCTAGAATCGAAAACATCAATGGGATAACTGCCTGCCTACGGGAACGCATGGAAGGCCGGAAACCGGTGCTGGGAATCGTGCTTGGCAGCGGGCTGGGCACCCTGGCCGACTCCATCCGGCATCCTGTCGTCATTCCCTACCGGGAACTGCCCGGATTCCCCGTCTCCACAGCAACCGGCCACAAAGGAAACTTTATCATCGGGGAACTGGGCAGCAAGACCGTTATCGCCATGCAGGGCCGCATCCACTATTATGAAGGCTACGGGATAGACAAGGTGGTCCTGCCCATCCGCGTAATGATCGGCGCCGGTATCCGTACGCTGATTGTCTCCAATGCTGCCGGCGGCATCGGATTTCACCTGCACGTCGGCGACCTGATGGTCATCAAAGACCATATCAATCTGCTGCCCAATCCCCTCATCGGCCCCAACTTCGACGACTACGGACCGCGCTTCCCGGACATGACACGCCCGTACGACCCGGCCCTCATCCGCCTGGCCTTCCGCCTGGCCGGAGAAGAAGGCATCACGTTGCAGCAGGGTGTGTATGTGGGCGGAACCGGTCCCTCCTACGAGACTCCGGCCGAATACAAGTATTTCCGCACCATCGGGGGTGACGCCGTCGGGATGTCCACCATCCCGGAGGTCATCGTGGCCCGCCATGCCGGCATTCCGGTCTTTGGCATCTCCGTCATCACCAACGAGGCCCACGACGACTATGCGGAAGATTATACAAATGACGGAGAAGACGTGATAATCGCCGCGGGCGCAGCCGCAGAAAAGATGACGCGGCTCATTGTTAGAATGATAGAAAAAATGGAATTATGAGTTTTCTCGAAAAGATACACCTGGCTTCGGACTATGTGAAAAGCCGTCTGGAAGGGAGGCAGCCCGAGGTGGGCATCGTCCTCGGAAGCGGCCTGGGAAAATTGGCCGATGAGATTGAAAATCCGCTGGTCATCCCCTACGGGGAAATTCCCGGTTTTGTGGTTTCGACAGCCATCGGCCACAAAGGGAACTTCATTGTCGGGACGCTTTCCGGCAAGACGGTCATCGCCATGCAGGGCCGCATCCATTACTACGAAGGATACGGGATGCAGCTTGTCACCCTTCCCATTCGCGTGATGGTACGGCTGGGCATCCGCTACCTGTTCGTATCCAACGCCGCCGGCGGCACCAACCTGAATTACCATGTGGGTGACCTCATGCTCATCAGGGACCATATCAACCTGTTGCCCAATCCGCTCATCGGCCCCAACCTGGACGAGTTCGGACCGCGTTTCCCGGATATGACCCGTCCCTACGATCCAGCGCTCATCCACCTGGCGGAAGAGGTTGCCCGGGAAGAGAACATTCCACTGCAAAAAGGCGTTTATGTGGCTTGCAGCGGTCCTTCGTATGAGACCCCTGCCGAGTATCGGTACTTCCGTCTCATCGGGGCCGATGCCGTAGGCATGAGCACGACGCCGGAAGTCATCGTAGCCCGGCATAGCGGCATTCCGGTTTTCGGCATATCCGTCATTACAGACGTGGCCCATGCGACGGAAGATGAGGACTATGTTACGGACGGTGAAGCCATCGTACAGGCGGCCGATGCGGCTGCCGACAAGATGAGCCTCCTTTTCAAGCAGGTTTTTCTGCGCCTGTAACCGTCGTATATGTTTCAATGGCGTTTTCTAATCAAAAAACTTTCAATACCTAGCCAAGGATTGGAAGTTTTTTTGTATATTTGCGAGAATTAGGTAAAACCGGCCATGCTGGATAATCTTAGAAATCAGATTGAACAGCTGATTGCACGCTATGAGGCTGAGAAGGCAGAGAACGAGCGTCTCCGCCAGGAGTTACATACGTGCGAGGAAACCGGGGCAAACCTGAGGAAACAGATCAATGAACTGGAATCCCAAATAGAAACCAGGAAACTTGCCGAGGCTTTTTCCGGCAACGCTTTCAACGCCGAAGCCAAAGCCAAGGTCGATACACTAATCAGGGAGATCGATAAATGCATCTCCTATCTGGAGGAAGCTTGACATGGACCAGAAAATCAGCCTGAAGATTGCCGGCCGCATGTTCAACCTGACGGCCTCCACTCCGGAAGCGGAACAGCTTTACCGGGAAGCGGCGGAGACCATTAACCGGCGTTTTGCAGCCTATACCCGCAGCCACCCCGGAAAGAACGTTTCGGACCTGCTGTCCATGATAGCCCTCAACGAGACTGTCATCCGGCTGGAACTGCAACAGGAAATCGACCAGTACAAAGAGGAAAAAGAACTTTTGGCAAGAGACCTGGAACGCTATTTACAGGAGAACAGATAAATAAAATAAGCCGTCAACCATCGAAAGCTGAAATCAACACGTTTCAACGTACAGGGTTGACTCAGACCGGGGATGACAGGCCCCCAGTTACCTTCGGGAATTCGGCAGTTTCGGCTGCAGGACGCGGGATATCAGAAACCGGTCGGGACCCAAATCTTATTCCGATAAGATTTTCTGACTAGATGCTGACGGCTTTCTTTCATGGCAGTTTCCTCAACATGACAGAGGAAACTGCCTTTTTTATTGAAAAAACGAAAACCCAATATATATTTTTATGGATATCATCAGTTTAGTCATTGGATTCGTCCTGGGTGCAGCCATTGCCTTGGGCGCGTACATACTCATCCGTCGCTCCATCCTCAAGGGAAAACGGGATGAAATTCTGGAAAAAGCAGAACTCGAAGGCCAGAAAATCAAGAACGAGCGCATCCTGCAGGCCAAGGAGAAGTTTCTCAACCTCAAGAGCGAACATGAAAAAGCCGTCAACGAGAAAAATGCCCAGCTCCGCGAAGCGGAAAACCGTATCAAGCAAAAGGAAAACACATTAAACCAGAGGATCGGCGAAACGGATCGCAAGAACAAGGAACTGGAAGCCCAGAAGGCCAGTGCCAAGGCGCAGGAAGAGCAGATGAAAATCCGCGAAACCGAATATACGGAACTGAGGGACCAGGTAATCCAGCAGATTGAGACCGTGGCCGGCATGTCGGCCCAGGAGGCCAAAAACCAGCTCATGGAATCCATGAAGGCGGAAGCCCGCACTGAAGCGCAGGCCTATATCAACGATTGCCTGGACGAAGCCCGTCTCAATGCCGCCAAAGAAGCCAAGCGAATCGTCATCAATACCATCCAGCGTACGGCCACGGAAACGGCCATCGAGAATGCCGTCACCACCTTCCCCATTGAGAATGATGAAATCAAAGGCCGCATCATCGGCCGGGAGGGGCGTAACATCCGCGCCCTGGAAGCCGCTACCGGCGTAGAAATCGTCGTAGACGATACGCCTGACGCCATTCTTTTGAGTGCCTTTGACCCGGTTCGCCGCGAAGTGGCCCGCCTGGCCCTGCATCAGCTTGTCGTGGACGGCCGCATCCACCCTGCCCGCATCGAAGAAGTGGTCTCCAAGGTACAGAAACAGCTGGAAGAAGAGATTCTGGAAACCGGAAAGCGTACCTGCATCGATCTGGGCATCCACGGTCTGTCCATGGAGCTGGTCCGTCTGATCGGCCGTATGAAATACCGCTCTTCCTATGGGCAGAACCTGTTGCAGCACTCCCGTGAAGTGGCCAACATCTGCGCCATCCTGGCGTCCGAACTGGGGCTCAATCCCAAAATTGCCAAACGCGCCGGCCTCCTGCACGATA
This sequence comes from uncultured Bacteroidales bacterium, assembly GCA_900320795.1. Classification (GTDB taxonomy): domain Bacteria; phylum Bacteroidota; class Bacteroidia; order Bacteroidales; family UBA932; genus Cryptobacteroides. Next base: position 2,454 of record ONTQ01000043.1, on the reverse strand, counting down.
TCGGAAAGGTCTCCGAAGATGACCCCGAACTTCCCCACGCACTCCTGGGCATGAAACTGGCCGAACAGTACAAGGAAAAACCGGAAATCTGCAACGCCATCGGCGCTCACCATGAAGAGACGGAAATGACATCCCTTTATGCTCCGCTGGTGCTGGTGGGAGATGCCATCTCCGGTGCCCGTCCGGGAGCCCGCCGCGAAGTAATTGAAAGTTACATCAAACGTCTTCGTGGCATGGAGAATCTGGCCGGCAGTTACCCTGGTGTAACCAAGGCCTATGCCATCCAGGCCGGCCGTGAACTCCGTGTCATTGTAGGCGCCGAACAGGTGAGCGACCACGATGCCGAAGTTCTTTCCGGCGAAATCGCCCAGAAGATCCAGGACGAGATGACCTATCCCGGGCAGGTAAAGATTACCGTCATCCGCGAAACCCGTTCCGTCGCGTACGCCAAGTAAATGAACGAACTGGCCCCGCTCATTGCCGACCTTGCGCTGATTCTGATTTGCGCCGGTATCATGACGCTTGTCTTCAAGAAATTGAAGCAGCCTCTGGTGCTGGGTTACATTGTGGCGGGCTTCATCGCCAGTCCCCATTTTTCGCTCACTCCTTCGGTCATGGATGCTGCCAGCATCCATGTCTGGTCGGACATCGGCGTCATTTTCCTGCTCTTCGCCCTTGGCCTGGAATTCAGTTTCAAGAAGATTGTGAAGGTGGGCGGGCCGGCCATCATCGCCGCCCTCACCATCATCTTCGGAATGATTGCCCTGGGCTTCATGGTAGGATCGGCCTTCGGATGGAGCAAGATGGATGCCCTTTTCCTCGGAGGAATGATTTCCATGTCCTCCACCACAATCATCTACAAGGCCTTCGAAGACCTGGGCCTGGCCAAAAAAAAGTTTGCCGGTCTTGTGATGTCCATTCTCATCCTGGAGGATATTCTGGCTGTGGTACTCATGGTCGTTCTCTCCACTGTGGCTGTATCATCCAACTTTGAAGGCGGAGAATTGGTGGGAAGCATCCTGAAACTGGTGTTCTTCCTCATTCTTTGGCTTCTGGTGGGCATTTACATCATCCCTCTCATCCTGAGGAAGACCCGCTCCCTGATGAATGACGAAACCCTTCTGGTTGTATCGCTGGGCCTTTGCTTCATGATGGTGGTGATAGCCGCCAAAACCGGTTTCTCGGCCGCTTTCGGCGCTTTTATCATGGGCTCCATCCTGGCAGAAACGCTGGAAGCGGAGCATATCGAACGCCTGGTCAAGCCCGTCAAAGACCTTTTCGGAGCCATCTTCTTCGTCTCGGTAGGCATGATGGTGGATCCGGCTATGATCGCCCAATACTGGCTGCCCATCCTCATCATCACGCTCACGGTTATCCTGGGACAGGCCTTCTTTGCTACCGCCGGTGTCCTGCTGTCCGGACAGCCGCTCAAGACAGCTATCCAATGTGGATTCTCCCTTACGCAGATTGGTGAATTCGCCTTCATTATCGCCTCGCTGGGAGTCGCGCTGGGGGTTACCAGCAACTTCCTGTATCCAATTGTGGTGGCCGTCTCGGTGATCACCATTTTCCTTACGCCGTATATTATCCGGCTGGCAGAACCGGCATACGGGCTTCTGTACAGGCATCTGCCGGAAAAAGCTAAGGCCATCCTGGACAATTATGCGGAGGCTTCCGAGCCCCGTACCGGCAAAGACAGCCTCTGGAAACAGTATCTGGGGGCTGTAATCCGCAATGTCGTCATTTACAGCATCCTCTGCATCGCCGTCTGTATCATCGGCTTCGGGGTCCTTCTCCCCCTGGCCGAAAAATGGATTCCGGGCATTTGGGCCCATGTGGCCACTGCGGCCGTCATCTTGAGCGCCATGGCCCCTTTCCTTCGCGCCCTCATGATCAAGATGAACAAGAGTCAGGAATTCCGCAGCCTGTGGGAAGAGAACAAAGCCAACCGGGCTCCGCTCATCGCCAGCGTGGTCATCCGCTTCCTGCTGGCTTCGGCCTTTGTCTTCTATGTGCTGGCGCGGCTCTTCCATATCTCCGTCCTCCTTATCCTGCTGCTCGTGATGGGAATTGTCGTGTTCCTGCTCTTCAGCCGATGGACCAAACAGTATTCCCACCGCATCGAGCAAACCTTCATGACCAATCTCAATTCCAGGGAAAAGAGAGCCGAATACCTGGGAGAAAAAAAACCGGAGTACGCATCACGCCTTCTCGATAAAGACCTGCACCTGACCGACTTCGACATCCCGGCCGAGGTAGAATGGGCCGGGAAGGAACTCCGAGAACTTAACTTCGGACAGCATTTCGGCGTGCATGTGGTTTCCATCCTCCGCGGAACCAAACGGATCAACATTCCCAAGGCCACCGACCGCATTTTCCCGCACGACCGTATCCAGGTAATCGGAACGGACTCCGGACTGGAAGCCTTTGGGAAAGCGCTGCAAGCCTCAGAGC